>NZ_BSNL01000001.1:3225530-3548083 GCF_030159975.1 Sulfitobacter pacificus | reverse complement strand
AACATCTGGGGTTATCCACAGACTTACCAACAAGACACATCAAGACTCACACCATTCCCCCACACAATCTCAAACAGATTCACACGATTCAAAAGCTAAATGCCCAGGCGACTCGTTAAAAAGCCGGGAATCCCTCGCCGAAATCCGGATTGAGTCGGGTGAGTCACAGGCAAACACCCCAAAATCGAGTCGACAGACACGTGGCACAGCACACTGTAAATCACCCGGAACGCAGAAAGCCGCCCCATCAATGGGCGGCTTCACTACTCTCACTCTCTTCTCTCTATATAATCTCTGCGTTCAGGCAGCGATCCGCGAGGGTTTACGTCCCCGCAGCCGCAGCGCCAGCAATCCCAGGATCACCGCCATATAGATCAGCGGTTCCAGCTGGATGCCTTTGACCAGCCAGATGTAATGCACCCCCCCCAGAAACACCGCCAGATAGGTCAGCTTGTGCAGCTTGCGCCATTTCACACCCAGTTTGCGCACCGCGTAATTATTCGAAGTCAGGGCCAAGGGTAGCAATAGGGCAAACCCCGCCATGCCAATGGTGATATAGGGACGTTTGATGATGTCCTCGACGACGCGGCCCAGTGTCTGCACATCCAGCACCGCCCAGACCAGCAGATGAAAAGTCACATACGCAAAAGCCATCAGTCCAAGGGCCCGCCGGAACCTGATCAGGTTGATCCCCAGATGCTGGCGCAGTGGTGTGATGCACAATCCGGCGATCAACAGCTGCAAGGCCAACTCGCCATATTTATGCTCCAGCGGCTTGACCGGATCGGGACCAAGGTTCCCCGTCACCGCCAGATAGAAGAAGTAGGGTGCGGGCAGAAGACATAGTATATAGACAGCCCAGGTCGGGACGCGCCGCGCGGTTGCGTTGATCTGATCCCTGATCCTGTCCATCTGCCTATCCGCGCCCCTGCGACCGTTCCCGACCTATACTATATATATGCGTCAAAAATTCGCCTTCAGATCCATGCCTTCATATAGGGCCGCGACTTCTTCCTCATACCCGTTGAACATCAGGGTCGGCTGACGTTTGGCAAACAGCCCCCCGCCGACCATCCGTTCACTCGCCTGCGACCAACGCGGATGGCTCACTTCGGGGTTCACATTACTGTAGAACCCGTATTCGCGCGCGTTCGCCTTGTTCCAGCTGGTCGGCGGCTCCTGATCGGTCAGCGTGATACGCACAATCGACTTGATGGATTTGAACCCGTATTTCCACGGCACCACCAGACGCATCGGTGCGCCGTTCTGGTTCGGGATCGGCTTACCGTAAATCCCCGTCGCCATGATGGTCAGCGGATGCATCGCCTCATCCAGTCGCAATCCTTCGACATAAGGCCAATCCAACGCGGGGAAACGCACACCCGGCATCTCGTCAGGGCGGTTGGCGGTTTCGAAGGCGACATATTTTGCCCCCGACTGCACACCGGCCATTCCCAACAGATCCGCCAGTTCGAAACCGTTCCACGGGATCACCATTGACCACGCCTCGACACAGCGGAAACGATAAATACGTTCCTCGATGGTCATCGCCTCCATGATGCTGGCCATGGCATAATCACCCGGCTTGTCCACCATCCCGTCAATCTTGACCGTCCAAGGCGAGGTCGTCAGCGTATGGGCATTGCGGGCCGGATCAGTTTTGCCGGTGCCGAACTCGTAATAGTTATTGTACTGCGTGATATCCTCATAGCTGTTCGGCTCCAGCCCATCTGCCGCATGCGCCGCCCCGCCAATGCCCGCCAATCCGGCACCAGCTGCCAGCCCCGCCATCACTTGCCGCCGGTTCAGAAATGCTCGGTGCGGGGTGATGTCGTTATGGGTAAGTGTATTGATCCAGCGGTGCGCCATGCGGATGACTCCTTTTGCGTGTCTCCTAGAACCTAGGAGCTGCGCGGGTTTTGACCAAGGATTTCACCGATCATTTCAATAAGCACACCGGATTGTCAGATCCTGCGCAGCCGCTGCGCAGGAGCGCTAAGCCAGAGTATCGGACAAGGGGCCGCCCTCACGGGCCAGCCCAAAACACGGTTGAAAGGGCGAAACACCGCTCTGCCCTGACACAGGTTGCACCACCATTTCAGCAGCCAGTCATATCTGTTGGTTCGGGTTTAGGGTCCCTCCCCCGCACACGGCATGGCCCCGTGATCAATGTCCGGGGTTTTCCTCGTCAACCTCATCCACAATGGTGCTTGCATCAAAGGCCACAGACCACCGGTCGATCAACGCACCACCCCCATGCAAGCGGCGCCATTGGCGCAACCCGTTGCGCAATCCGGCGCGGCCGGTGCGGCTGGCGGGTTCACTCATGCTGTCCGGTTCGCGATTGTCTTCAAGCGCTGCCCAACAGGCCCGTTTTGCCGACAGATAATCCTCCGGGCCCCAAGCCCGTAACAGGGTTTGAAAGGCATCAAACGCCGCGCGGCTGAAATCCTTGTCCTGGCCCATGCGATCAAACACCGGGCTTTCTGGATGAAACCCCGCGCAGGGCACCCAGCCATCCGGGATAGGTGTGTTTGCCGAATGTGTCCGGCCCGCCCGCAACAGCTTGGGCAAGACATGTGTATGCGGCCCCTCCGGTGACTTTCCTCCCGTGTCAGGTCCGCCGATCATCTGATAGACCTCAACCCGCCCAATCTTTGTCAGCGCAACCCGATGGGGATGCGCTGCAAGGATCCTCCCCATCGCCGGATTGCCCTGTTCCATCAGCGATCGTCCGGCATTTTCACGCAATACACGCATCAGGTTTTCATCCGCCGTGCGAATGCAAAAATCGACCTGCGGCTGTGCCAACCCCATGTCAAACAGAACCGCTGTGCGATCCTCCTCCCGCAGGGCGGCAGTGTCGGGGCCAAGTTCGGTCAAGACGTCACGCCGGTGCATCATCGCTTCCGCCTCGGGCAGGCACAGGGATACGGCCTGCGACCAGCGATGCGCCCGCGGGCTCAGGGTCTCATAAGCTACAGGGCGCACGCCCTCCAACCGCTCGATCCGCACACCGCCGCGCGCCGTGACCTGACAAAGCGGCGCATTGGGCTGCGGCGGGGCTTCCTCTCCGACGTGATGAAATTCGGCGATTGCACCGAATGACCCCATGTTCCAACCGGCCTCGCTCTCGCACAGCCCCTGTTGCAGTATATTCTCAAGATCCAGCATATTCTGTCCCCGCTTTCTGACGTGATCCAACGTCTGATTTCCATTCCTGCGCGCCCCGCGTAGTGGCGTCATAAACGGCTGCCCCCAAGGCCGCGCCAATTGACGTGTGCAGACCGGCGTACTCCTCTGTGCCCATGGGCGCTGCAACCGCGATGCAATCCGTGCCCGTGCCTGTCGCCAGCCCTGTCGGCAACGCCAGCCCGGCCTCGATAATTGCTGCGGTCCGGGCCTGCGCGGCGATGCTGATTGCCTCAATCAATGCGGTCTGTGACAAACCGCAACTCAGCCGCACCGCGATATTGATCGTGCCCCAATCCGGCATCTGCCGTTCCACCCGGCTGCCAACCCGTTCCGCGTTGGACAGGCCGACGGTCGCCACAGACTCCGCCGTCACACCCTCTGTTGTGACAGAGCTTTGGGTGTAACAGGTGACATCTCGCGAGGTCAGGAAAGCGACGCAACCATCCTCACCCCGTGCGTGTAACTCACCTTTGAGCCACTGCCTCACATCCATGTCTTGCGGCAAATCCGCATTGCGCACCTCCCGCCAGAGGATACGCCGCGCCATCACAAAACCCGGACGGTTAATGGCCCAGCTCAGCACCTGCATCTCGCGGCCCAGTTCGAAGGTCAGCCAGGGCCGCGCCAGCGTGACAGCGCTCATGCCACCACCTCAAGCGGCTGGAAAATCGGGCCCTCCGCAGTGGTTTTGAAATAGGCACTGATGCCAAAGGTCTCGCGAACGCGCGCGGCGCTCAACACCTCCTGCGGGGGGCCATCCGCAGCCAACCCGCCCTTGTCGATGACAATCAACCGGGTGCAATGGCGGGCGGCAAGCCCAAGATCATGCAAGGAAACGATCACCGAATGGCCTTCACTTGCCAGATCGGCAAAGCTGCGCATGGTGGCAATCTGATGCGCCGGATCCAAACCTGCGATCGGCTCATCCGCCATCAGCAAGGGTGTCTCCTGTGCCAATGCCCGCGCGATCAGAACCCTTGCCTGCTCACCGCCTGACAGACGGGTGGCGGTACGCCCCCGCAACGCACCAAGATCCATGCGCAGCAATGCCCGCTCGACCGCGGCAAAATCCTCAGCCTGCGGGCGCTGCCCCGCGGCGAGATGGGGTGTCCGGCCCAATCGGACGAGCGTTTCCACATCCACCGGCCAGGCGATTTCACGCGATTGCGGCATCCACGCCACCGCGCGTCCTCGCGCATATGGCGACAACCCCGCCAATGAACTATGCCCGGTGCTGTCGATCAGCCCCATAGCCGCGCGCATCAATGTGGTCTTGCCCGCCCCATTCGCACCTATGATGCCGATCAGCTCCCCCTGATCAACGGTCATGTTGACGTCGCGCAGAACCTCGCGTTTGCGCCGGGTGACACCAAAGTCTTTCAGGGTCAGCAGAGTCATAAACCTTCCCTCCGCGTGCGGTAGATAAGATGCAGAAACAGCGGTGCGCCGATCAGAGCGGTGACCACGCCCAGCTTCAGATCCCGCGCCGGCAGCACAACGCGTACAACAATATCAGCCGCCAGCAACATCCCCGCCCCACCAAGGGCAGAGGCCCAAAGCAACCGTCCCGGCTGTGCGCCAACAAAGGGGCGTAACAGATGCGGCACCACCAGCCCGACAAATCCGATGGCTCCGGCCACGGCAGTGGACGCTCCGACAACAGCAGCGGTGCCAAAAATCAGCGTCAGCCGCATCCGGCGCAGACCGATGCCCATCGCCTCTGCTGCGTCTTCACCCAATGTCAGCGTATCCAGCCCCCGCGCCAGCGTGATCAGCATCACCGCCCCCAACAGAATCAATGGCAGGGCGATCCAGACATGGGTCATCGAACGGTCTGCAAGCGATCCCATCATCCAGAACACAATTTCATTGGCCGCAAAGGGGTTGGGGGACAGGTTCAACACCAAAGATGTCAACGCCCCGGCCAGCGCCGAAATAGCGATGCCTGCAAGGATCAGCGTCAGCGACGATCCACGCGGCCCCGCCAGCACCAACACCAGAACAACCCCAATCACCGCCCCCACCAGTGCCGCCAACGGCAATCCAAAGGCAAAACTGGCCGACAGCCCCGTCTGAATGGCCAGCACCGCCCCCAGGGCGGCAGAGCTGGACACACCAATCAGCCCCGGATCCGCCAGCGGGTTGCGCAGATAACCCTGCATTGCAGCCCCGGCCAGACCAAGCCCACCACCGATCATCAGCGCCAACAGCGCGCGCGGCAGGCGGATTTCGCGCATCACAAGGGTAAGCGGTCCCGCATCGCCCCCCACCAATGCCCCCAGACTTTCAAACAGCCCGATATCCGCCGGACCGACCGCAAGGGCCGCAACAAACAACGCCCCGACCAAAACTGTCAAAATCAACATCAAGCGCATCATGGATCTGCCTTCTGCATCTCTTGGCGCAGCGCCACCATATCTTCGATGGCCCGCAACACGAAAGGTGTACCGCAAACCCAGTCACTGTCGGTCATCGCGGCCTCCGGGTGTTTGCGGCGCAGGGTCTTGATCACCGGATGATCCTTGACCTCTTCCGACCGCGAGGCACCGGGAAACGGGCGGCTGGTAATCACTGTTTCCGGCTGGGCCAGCGCCAGAACCTCCAGCGGTATAACCCCGCCCGCGCCAAAACCTTGTTCAACTGCGATATTATCCAGCCCGGCAAGGTTCAGAATTTGCCCTGCCAGCGTTTTGTCACCTGATGTATACCCATTGGCATAATAGAGTGCCGCGCGTGGGCGCATCGAAACATCACTGAGGTAGCGGGCAAGCTGGTGCTCAAAATCCGCAATCAGCGCCGATGTGCGGCCTTGCTGGCCCAGCACCTCACCCATCTGCGCCAGCCGGTCCTGCACATCCGAAACGGCATAGGCCGGGTCAAACATCGCCACCGGGATGCCAAGCCGACCAAGCATATCCACCGTGGCCCGCGTACTGAAACTGCCCGCGACCACCAGATCAGGCTGCAACAGATAGATCTCTTCGGCCAAACCGTGATTGCGATGATAGGCCGCCGCTTGCTCCACCATTGCGGAACTGCGCCGGTCAGAGGCCAGATAGGACACAGACAAAAGCTGTCCCTCACCCGCCACCATCATCGCCAGCTGGTCGGTGCACAGATTCATCGACACGACCCTTTGGGGCGGTTCGCGCCTTTCAGGCGTGTCAGCCACTGCGGCCACGGGTGCTGCGATCAGCGCACCCGCAAACCAGAGTGCCCGCAGCATGCTAGAACTTTGCACTGATACCAACATAGGCCGCGCGTCCCCGTGATGCGAACCCCCAGACATCAACAGCATCGTCGTCAAACAGATTTGTAATCCGCCCGTTTAGGGTCAGACTATCCGTCAGCGCATATGTTGCCGCCACATCAACAGTGGTATAGGCGGGCAATTCGACGGTGGCGAAACTGCCAAAGAACTGTTTGCCAAAATTACCCGATACATGCCGGATATCTGCCGACACCGTGCCGCGGCCGCCAAAACTGTCCAGCGTCGCCCCAAGGGTAAACTCATGCCGCGGACGACGCACCTCAACACTGCCGTCAGGGTTCTTGGCATCGATGTAAGTATAGGCCAGCCGCACCGCCAAAGCATCGCTCGCTTGCAGGCTGCCCGAGACCTCAAGCCCCTGACGGTCACTATCTCCGGCCTGATTTTCAAACGAATACGTGCCCGCGCCGGTGCTGACTGATGTGATTTCATCCGTCAGCGTTTCATTGAAGTAAGTGACGTCGATCAACCCGCGGCCCTGCAAAACCTCGAACTCGGCCCCGATATCAAAGCTCTTGTTTTGTTCGGGTCTCAGATCAGGATTGCCAAGGTACCCGAAATCCGCGGCATAAAGCTCAAAATAGGACGGGTTTACGATCCCCGTACCCGCAGAGGCATGCAACCGTATCCCGCTGTCAGGAAACTGATAGGACAGCCCGACGCTCCAGGTTGTGGCGTCCTCAAACACATCATTGTCGTCAAAACGTGCACCCGCCTGCACATCCAGCCCGTTGGCAAAGCTGCCGCGATATTCCAATGCCACAGATGTCGATTGCCGACCGTAATGCGGGTTGGAACTGCTGTTGTCCTGTTCGTTTTCCAGCAACAGGTTCAGCAGGTGATCCGCCTCCGCCACCGCGCGCCCGTCAAGACCGAAACTCAACCGGTATTTCAACGCTTCCGTGTCCGTCGTCGTCGGCATGCCGCGGTTATAGGTCGATTCATATTCGGTTTTTTCAAACGACAGCCGGTGTGTCATCCGTCCACCCATCATCTCGTAATCGGCATAGACCCCTGCGGTCCATTCGTCACGTGTGGCCCCGGTTGTCGGGTCATCCACCACATAGCTGTCAGCATCCACCGCCCCAAAGGGGGAAGGATCGGTATCGTATTCTTCCGCCGCCCGGCGCAGGGTAAAGCCAAGCTTCAATGCGTCTGTCACCAGATAGTCACCCGACAGGATCGCCGTGGTCCGCTCAAGCGCGTCTTTCTCGCCGCCGCTCCCCGATTGGTCATAGCCCCGGTCATCCCTGTGAGAGAACGAAAAGGACACCCCGCCCCGCGCGCTCCTGCGCGAGACAAAAGCCGTCGCCGTTGTTGCATCGCCAACCTCCAGCGTGGCCGTATAGGTTTCACCGACCCCACCTTTGCGGGTGATGATATTGATCACCCCGGCTGACGCATTCGAACCGTAATAAACCGATTGCGGCCCGCGCAGCACCTCAACCCGTTCGATATTCGCCGTTTCCAAGCCGCTAAGGATGTATTCACCATCCCCACCCGCCGCTTCGATCCCGTCGATCAGAATCAATGTGTGATTCCCCTCACCGCCCCGGATGCGCACCTGCGTAAAGCTGGTGCTGGAGCCATTGACGGAAACACCCGGCAGGGCACGCAGGGCATCCTGTACCGTTGTGATCCCACGCGCCTCGATTTCCTGTGCGGTGACAACGCTGGCGGAACGGCCAAGAGCGTCCGCCTCGATCGGGGATAAACCACCCGAGATGACGATCTCGCCCAGATCAACAGTGTCTTGCGCTGATGCGGCTGTGAACAAAAGGGGGGAAACGGCGACGGACGCCAACAGAGAAAAACGGAGCATGGAAATAACCCTCGGGTAAGGCCCGGCAGGACCTTTGGACTGCAATATGTCATTTGAGGGAGAGCCCCCGCAGACGGTGAAAACACCACACGCGGAAGTTCCGCAGCCCCGACGCCCCTCGCGCCCGGACAGGGTGAATACCTCGGCAGGTCTCCTGACTCGCGGATCATTGCTGGGCCGGGCCTTCCCGCCACGCGCTGCGTGACAGTGGCATATACCGGCTTCGCTCTCCGCCTACAGTTGCGGGGGCAGTCGTGGATTTGGCCAGATGGCCGGACCACGTTCCCTTTTAACCAGACGGCAAGCCGCCCGGACCGAAGTAAGGGTTTGCTACTAGAAGTTGGCGATCCTGAAAAGGGTCGATTTCATTTTCTTCAAATGCCCTGAAGACGGACCCCAGCCAGTGCCCAAAAGGGGGTCCCGAAGCTTGACCAAGCTTCGGGGGTTTTCTTCATCCGTAAACCAGCACCTTAATGCACGGTTGCATCATCCGGTTTGGGTCGATTACTGGCTGCAACCCGGTCACCGATGATCAAGCCATCCGCACCGGCACTGACTTCAATCCGGTCGCCGTCACGCACATCACCTGACAACAGCATCTCGGCCAGCGGGTTTTGCAAAGTCCGCTGAATGACCCGCTTCAAAGGCCGCGCACCGAACACCGGATCATAACCTTCGTCGGCCAACCACTGCCGCGCGCCATCGTCCAAAGCCAGCTCAATCTTGCGACCGGCAAGCCGTTTCAGCAAACGACCCAACTGGATATCGACAATCCCCGCCATGTCCTCGCGGGCCAGACGGTCAAAGATCACCGTTTCATCCAGACGGTTCAGGAACTCGGGGCGGAAGTGCGCCCGCACCGCATCCATCACGTCACGTTTGGCGCCCGCCATGTCGCCGCCTTCCGGCAGCTGGCTCAACGCTTGCGCGCCCAGGTTCGACGTCAGGATGATCAGCGTCTGCTTGAAATCAACCGTACGTCCCTGACCATCGGTCAGCACACCATCATCCAGAACCTGCAACAACACGTTGAACACATCCGGGTGCGCCTTTTCGACCTCGTCAAACAGCACCACCTGATAGGGCCTGCGCCGCACCGCTTCGGTCAAAACACCGCCCTCATCATACCCGACATAGCCGGGAGGGGCACCGATCAGCCGGGCCACCGCGTGTTTCTCCATGAACTCCGACATATCAATCCGCACCATGGCGTTGTCGTCATCAAACAGAAACTCGGCCACCGCCTTGGTCAGCTCGGTCTTACCCACGCCGGTTGGCCCCAGAAACAGGAAGCTGCCCAGCGGACGGTTCTCGTCGTTCAACCCTGCACGCGCCCGGCGCACCGCATTGGCCACCGCTGTCACCGCGGAATTCTGCCCTATCACGCGGCCATGCAACTGCTCTTCCATGCGCAGCAGCTTGTCGCGCTCGCCTTCCAGCATCTTACCTGCGGGAATGCCTGTCCAACGTTCAACGACACTGGCGATCTGGTCAGGACGCACGGCTTCTTCCACCATCATCCCTTCCTCACGCGTTTCCGCCGCCTCCAGCTCTTTCTCAAGCTGGGGGATCACCCCGTAAGACAGCTCACCCGCCTTGGCGAGGTTGCTTTCGCGTTTGGCAATATCCAGATCGGCGCGGGCACGGTCCAGCTTTTCCTTGATGTCACGCGCACCAGCCAACTTGTCACGTTCCGCTTGCCAGCTTGCGGTCATCTCGTGCGAGCGTTCCTGCAGATCGGCAAGATCCTTCTGCAAGGTTTCAAGCCGGTCTTTCGACGCTTGATCATCCTCCAGCTTCAACGCCGCCTCTTCGATCTGCAATTGCATGATCTGGCGGTCCAGCGCGTCAAGCTCTTCGGGCTTGCTGTCCACTTCCATGCGCAACCGGCTGGCCGCCTCATCCATCAGGTCGATCGCCTTGTCCGGCAGGAACCGGTCGGTGATGTAACGATGGCTCAGCGTCGCCGCCGCAACCAAGGCACTGTCAGCAATGCGCACACCGTGGTGCAGCTCGTATTTCTCTTTAATGCCGCGCAGGATGGAAATCGTATCTTCCACCGTTGGCTCCTGCACAATCACCGGCTGGAACCGCCGCGCCAAAGCCGCGTCTTTTTCAACATGTTTGCGATATTCGTCCAGCGTGGTCGCACCGATACAATGCAATTCACCCCGCGCCAGCGCCGGCTTCAGCAGGTTGGACGCATCCATCGCGCCATCCGCCTTACCCGCACCCACCAGCGTGTGCATCTCGTCGATGAACAACACAATCTCACCCGCCGCTTCGGTCACTTCGGTCAACACCGCTTTCAGCCGTTCCTCGAACTCGCCGCGATATTTCGCACCGGCAATCAGCGCGCCCATATCAAGGCTGAGCAGTTTCTTATTGCGCAGGCTTTCAGGCACATCACCATTCACAATGCGCAGAGCCATGCCCTCTGCAATCGCGGTTTTACCCACGCCCGGTTCCCCGATCAGCACCGGGTTGTTCTTGGTCCGACGGCTCAAGACCTGCATCGCGCGGCGAATTTCCTCGTCACGTCCGATGATCGGATCAATCCGGCCCTCTTCAGCCCGCGCCGTCAAATCGGTGCTGTATTTCTTCAAGGCATCATAGCCGTCCTCGGCGCTTGCCGTATCCGCTGTACGCCCCTTGCGAATGTCATTGATCGCGGTGTTCAGCCCTTGGGCTGTGACCTTGCCCGCCTCAAGCGCGGTCTTGGCCCCTGATTTGATCATGCACAATGCCATCAGGATCCGCTCAACCGGCACAAAACTATCGCCTGCCTTCTTGGCCAGCGCTTCAGCCTCGGCCAGAACCTTGGTGGTTGCGTTGTCCAGATAGACCTGCGCCGCATCACCCGTCACCTTGGGCAACTTGCCCATCGACAGCTGTAGCGCCTCACGCACCCGATTGGCATCCGCCCCAGCAGCGGCAATCAAATTGCTGGCCAGACCCTGATCATCATCCAGCAAAGCCTGCAAAATATGTTCCGGTGTCAGCCGTTGGTGGTTCTCGCGTGTTGCGATGGTCTGCGCCGCTTGAATGAAACCGCGCGACCGCTCCGTGAACTTGCTCAAGTCCATGGTATTTCTCCTTTTTATAAGCGCCCGATGGTGTTGCGCCCGCTTGGCGGCACGCAGGTTTTTGGGCCTCATGATCTATTTGGGAACCCCTGTCGCAGGTTCAAGCGGACATGCCGCGAAAATCAGAAATTCCACCGCATAAATTTTACATAACATGCAGCCATCTGCAAATGTTTCACTGACTCACGACAGATTTATACCAATGTAACCCACTGTTCTTAAACACTTATACTGAATTACCCACAGTGGCAAAACCCGCTTCGGAACTAAACACCAGGTTCATTCGTTCTTACAGCAATGAAAGCAACCATATCTGCACAAAGACAGAAAGGTCAGAGGTGCCAAATGTTTACCAGCCCAATCCAGCTAACGGACGTCCGCTATAACGCCGCCGAACAGCAGTTCGAAGCTGCGGTGCGTGTTCTGGACCGCGGCGGGCGGCGGAGTTATGCCTGTGCCATCAAGGCACCCATTTCAATGAGCTTTGAACAGGCCGCCGAAGGACTGGCAAAACAGGCACTGCGGCGTCACAGGAACCGTGGCGGCATGTTTTCACACCTGTCGCCCTCGGGTTTCGCCCGACGTGGCGGACGTCGGGCATTTGATTCAAAGCGCTGGCTTGAGGATGTGATGGCCCAACCCCTTACCTCGGCCGCATGAAAACCGACGCTTAGCGCTATTTGTGAAGCAAACCGACTGGTTTTCCCCCTTACCTACAGGCGGCAATGCCGCAAAATACACCCAAGGCCCGCAAAAAGGGTCAGGCACCGGAGGCGTAAAATGCAGATTAAGAAAGTTACCCCAGACTCTATCACGTATAATCCCGTCACCAATATGTTTGAGGCAAATGTCGAACTCAAGGCAGACGGCACCATCTACCATTACCCCTGCGCTGTCGAAGGCGCATTGATGATGCCGCTTGCCATGGCAGCCTTCAAACTAACCCAGCAGGCCAAACATCGCCACGCGTCCGGCAAAGGCCTGCACACCCGCAGGGTCGAAACCGCACCGGACGGCATGACCTGGCAGCAGGCGGCATAGTCACACACCACCACGCATGGTCGCCCATATGCGTGGTAAAACGGGCACCGTGCTGAACGGATCGCCCACCCTCGAGCCGGTCACGTGCAATACGTGGCCGGCTTTCACTTTTCTTTGCCTCTGCAATGGACAGCCCAACCGGTGACGCGTAAGTCAGGATCGTTTGCATTTTCCCCAGCAGGAGCCTCCCCCATGCCACTTTCCCCCTCAGATGACCGCCTGATCGTTGCCCTTGATGTTCCCAACGCCGTTGCGGGACTGGAATTGGCGGACAAGCTTGGCGATGCGGTGTCCTTTTATAAAATCGGCCTGGGGATGCTGACCGGTGGCGGGCTGGCATTGGCCAATGAGCTGAAGCAGGAACAAGGCAAACGTATTTTTCTGGACATGAAACTGTTCGACATCGGGGCCACGGTCGAGGCCGCCGTGCGCGGCTTGGCGCAATTCGATCTCGATTTCCTGACCGTGCATGGTGACCCCCATGTGGTGCGCGCCGCCAAGGAAGGTGCCGCCGGCAGCGATCTGAAAATCCTTGGCGTGACCATCCTCACCTCACTGGACCGCGCCGATCTGGATGCCGCGCTGATCCAGCCGGGGGATCTGCCTGAGCTGGTCCTGACCCGTGCTGCCCGCGCGCTGGAGGCCGGTGCAGATGGGGTTATCGCCTCCCCGCAAGAGGCCGCCGCAATCCGCGCCCTGCCCGAGGCGGCTGGTAAGTTGATCGTCACCCCCGGCGTGCGCCCGCAGGGGGCCGCGCTTGGCGATCAAAAGCGCGTGGCAACCCCGGCTCAGGCGGTCAAAAACGGCGTGGATCACTTCGTCGTGGGCCGCCCAATCTGGCAGGCCCCCGATCCCGCCGCCGCCGCCCGTGCCATTCTGGCAGAGCTTTCGGCGTAAAGGGATTCAACCTGTGACTGTAGCAATAACAGCACAATGGTCGAATTGACCCCAAAGACGGGCATTCCTGACTATGTGATTAGCTGTCTTGGTGCTAGGTTTACCCTAGGTGATACTCCCCGACGAACTGGATCTTCCTGATGTTCGTCACCTTTCCCCCCGCTTAAGGCAGCGGGGGTTTTTCTTGCCCCGCAGTCTCCTCTCTTTCTCGCAGATAGATCCGCAACCGGTCCTGAAATTCCGGTATCCCCTTGGGGTGGTTCAGAAATTCTCTTACCTCCATCATCCGCCATTCCTGCCCCTCATCGCCAAACCGGATATCTTTCACCGCGTCAAACGGCAGCCGCCCCACGAAAAACCATACAGAGACATCCGTTCCCGCTTGCCCAAAACGCCGCGCCCAGCGGATGTTTTCACGCAGCACTGTCAGACCCAATTCCTCAAAACATTCACGCTGAACACACTTAAAAGGTGTCTCCTCCCCCTCGCGACCACCCCCGGGCAGGTCCCAATGCCCCGGAAAAGACAGGTTTGGTTTCTCATCCCGCAGGATCACGACAAGCTGCTGACCAAGAAAAAGCGCCAGCTTTGCGCCCTTAAAACCCGCATCATCCTCTGTGTTCATTTGCGCCTCCGCCCGTTATTCTTACACCCGGATCCCTTAACGCCGGTGCCCCGCCATGGCCGCCCTTTGCCGCGATTGCCTGACCCAGATTGCCCCCGCGCGGCGCTGTCCCGCCTGCGGCAGCCCGCGTGTGCTGATCCATGACGAACTCGACAGCCTGTGCATCGCCCACATGGACTGTGACGCCTTTTATGCCTCGGTCGAAAAACGTGACAATCCCGAATTAAACGGCAAACCCGTCATCATTGGCGGCGGGCGGCGCGGCGTGGTCTCGACCGCCTGTTATGTTGCGCGTATTCGCGGCGTGCGATCCGCGATGCCGATGTTTCAGGCGCTGAAGCTCTGCCCGGAGGCGGTGATCATCAAACCCCGTATGGACGCCTATGTCGAGGCGTCGCGCGCCATTCGCGCGATGATGGAGGAACTGACACCCGCCATCGAACCCCTGTCGCTGGACGAGGCGTTCCTTGACATGACCGGCACCGCCCGCCTGCATGGCGCGCCGCCCTCGGTGATGCTGGCGCGTCTGGTGCGCCGGATAAAAGACGAACTGGGCCTGACCGGATCGATTGGCCTCAGTCACAATAAATTCCTCGCCAAGGTCGCCTCTGACCTTGATAAACCACATGGGTTTTCCGTGATCGGAAAGGCGGAAACCGCCGATTTCCTGCGTGATCGCCCGGTAAAGCTGATCTGGGGCGTCGGTGCCGTTTCGCAGGTGGCGCTGGACAAGGCGGGCATCCGCACCTTTTCCGATCTGCTACGCTGGGAGAAAACCGATTTGATCGCGCGCTTCGGGGGCATGGGCGAACGCCTGTGGCATCTGGCGCGGGGGCAGGACCATCGCCGCATCTCCCCCAATGATCCGGTGAAATCCGTGTCCAAGGAAACCACCTTTAACGACAATACCGGCGATCCCGATATCCTTGACGGGCACCTGTGGCGGCTGTCCGAACAGGTATCAGATCGTGCCAAGGCAAAGGACATTGCCGGCCGTATCGTAACGCTGAAACTCAAACGCGGCGATTTCACCAGCCTGACGCGGCGTGTGTCCCTCAGTGACCCGACACAGCTGGCCGACAGGATTTACCGCACCGCGCGAGCCCTGTTTGACCAACTCGACGAAACCGGCCCCTACCGGCTGATTGGTGTGGGTATTTCCGACCTCAGCCCCGCCGAAGGGGCCGATAAGGCCGGTGATCTGCTGGATCCCGAAGCGGGCCAGCGCAGCAAGGCGGAGCGCGCCACCGATGCGATCCGCGCCCGCTACGGGGCCAAGGCAATCGTCAAGGGGCGGGCGCTGCGCTAGTGCACAGGGCGGTGAACTGCGCCAATGCGACCTTTGCGTTTTCGGCAACTTCATCCTCGGTCGGGGCTGCCATGGTGCCGATTACCCGCCTGATCTGCTGATCTCCCACCAACAGATGCATGAACACCCCACCGATGTCGCCGTTTTGCGGCAGCTTCAACTGCCCCTCGCTAATCGCCTGTGACAACAGCGCCCTGATCAGCGGCAAGACATCCTCGCGCCCTCCTTTGGCCAAGAGCCGCCCCAAGGCACCTGTCGGGTCGGTGGCCGCCGCCCGGTTCAGCGCAATCGCCCGTGGCCCCAGCAACATGCCCAACAGAACCGGGGCCAGCTTGGCCAGCCGCGTCAACGGGTCGGCCTGCCCCTCTGCCGCCTCCGTCAATTGCGCCCTCACCTGCGCCGCATTCGCCCGCACCATGCTTTCAAACAGCCCGTGTTTATCCCCGTACCAACGGTACAGCGTTTCATTCGACGCCTTGGCACGTTTGGCCAGCGCCAGCATCGACGTCCCCTCAAATCCCAGCGCATCAAACAGCGCATAGGCCTCTGTCTCTATCTCGGCCATCCGGGCCTGACGTTTCTCTTCGCGCATCCTGTGTCCTTGGTCTGCTTGACAAACAGCCGTACATGACGATACGGATATGTAAAGACGTACACATCAATACGGTTACTGGAGATGCCCGATGAAATCCCTCACCACGCCCCTTTGCCTGATCAGCCTGCTGCTGACCGCCGCCCTGTTTGGTTTCTTTTACGCCTGGATCTGTTCCACCATGTGGGGGCTAGATGCGGCTGACCCGCGTGTTGCCATTGCCGCCATGCAGGCAATGAATGCTTCGGTGCGCAATGTGGTCTTTGCCCCCGCATTCTTTGGCACACCGGTGGTTTTGCTGATCACCACCATCGTGCTGGCTGCCAACGCCCAACGTCGCGCCATGCCCTGGTTCGCGGCGGCAACAATCCTCTCTGCCTTGCTGGGGGTTGTTCTGACCATGGCCGTCAATGTGCCGATGAATGAAGAACTGGCGCAGGTTATCGTGCCCGATGACATCGACGCCGCCCGCGCAATCTGGCTGGCCTATTCGCCGGGCTGGCAGTTCTGGAACCAGATGCGCACAATCGCCACCGGTGTGGCAGTCCTCTGTATCGGGGTTGGGATGCTGCGGCTACACCCAGCCTAAGGTCAGGACGCTAGCGCATCACTCCGCCGCCAGGGGCACCCGCCCCAATCCGATTCGCGCCACTTCCGCCACAACCTGACGCAGGGCGCGTTGCACATCCTCGAAATCGCCGTTCGGGCGGACCAATGTTTCGTTCATATAAAGCGAACGATCAATTTCCACCTGAACGGCATGCTGTGCCTGCGCCGGACGCCCATAAGCCTGAGTGATATAGGCCCCTGCAAAGGGCGTATTGCGGGTAACAACAAACCCTGCCGCGATAAACGCCGCCTCGACCCGGTCCACAACCTCTCCCGCTGCGGCAGCACCAAAGCGGTCGCCCAACACGATATCGGGGCGCTTCACACCGGAACGTGCCACCCCATCCATCGCCTCATGCGGCATGGAATGACAGTCGATCAGCACCGCCTGCCCGTGTCGCCGCTGGGCCGCATCAAGCAAACTCTGCAACTTCTCATGATAGGGTCGCCAGTATCTATCGATTCGCCGCTGCGCCTCTGCACTGGTCAATTTGCCGCGATAAATCGCACGGCCATTGGCCACAACGCGGGGAATCACCCCCAGTCCTGAGGCGATGCGCGGATTGTGCCCCCCCCGACGCACCCCTTCGATCAAGGCCGGATCCAACTCATCCGCCGCCCGGTTCAGATCAACAAAGGCCCGTGGTGCCCCCGCCTTGATAAAAACCGCCCCATATTCCGGGGCACAATCAAACATCAGATCAACAAAAGCATCTTCGGAAGAGCGAATCACATGCTCGTCCAGCACAGTCGAGCGCAAAAACGTCCACGGATAGTCCCGCCCGGAGTGGGGCGAAGCAAAAACCACACAAGAACGGTCTTTTTCAGGCGCAATCACATCATATGCAGACTTGGGCATAAGCTCCCCTTTGGATGCCAACATAACCCAATTTCAGGGAATGCCAAAAGCCCCCTTGATCGTCGCGACGCAACCTTTTATAGCGACCCAACCGGCGCGGTATTTCGCGCCCCATTTTGTTTGGGGCTTGGGGTTTGCGCAGGAAAGTGGGTGATTAGCTCAGCGGTAGAGCACTTCGTTGACATCGAAGGGGTCACTGGTTCGATCCCAGTATCGCCCACCACGAAATTCACTGGCCCCAACGCCTTCTTTCGAAGGGTGGCGGGGTCGCCCGTAACCCGGCGCTGGTCCTTGTCTGATGATAAGGCGGGGCCAAAGATGGAAAGGTTGGAACATGAAAGTTCGCAATTCGCTCCGCTCGCTCAAGAACCGGCACCGTGATTGCCGCGTTGTGCGTCGCAAGGGCCGCGTTTACGTGATCAATAAAACGCAGCGCCGGTTCAAAGCCCGCCAGGGTTGATCCCGCGTTCATCTCGGGCTGAACCTTTCCGCCTGATGCGTAAGATTTGAAAAAGGCTGCTCCCTGCGGGGCGGCCTTTTTGCTGTGGAGCGGAGCGGGATTTCCGCCCGGCGCAGGAAAGCGACCTTCCTGCAAGGCAACGGGAAGGTTGCCCTATCCAGGCGCGGCCAAAGTTCTGGTTCCAACGCAAACCATCAATTGATATTCAGCAGGTCCAATCAACTGGCCGAAATTCAGCACTCTGTATCTGGCAAAACCCCAATGGCGCGGCCGTTCAAAAGTCGGATATTGCGAAGCACGAGATTGTTCCAGATCAGACGCGGAAGCCCGCGCAGGAAGTCGCTCATGGAACCTTTGCCGCCTGCTTTCAATATTTTCAGGCTGACCGACGGAGGTACCGGCTTGAACCAGGCTCTCAGGTCAGCTGGTTTCCCCTGCTTCAGGCACGACAATGCTCGATGCGTTGTATCCGGGTTGTTCCAGTCAGAGGCATAGACGACACAACCGTTCCGATTGATGATGAAAATCGAATTCGGATACCCGCCATAAGCCTGATGCGCCGTTCCTTCCAAGTCATCGACGAGTATGCGGCGCCTCTCTCCGTCTTTCAGAAGGCGGCCAGCACAAGTTTGTTTGTCTTGATTTGTTTGATGGGACGGAATGTTCGCGCCGGGATGGGCCTCGCGCACGTAAAGAACAGCAGTGCTTACATCTGGATGACTGCTCTTGAGATCATTCATGCTTTTCCGGCGCCCCTGAAACAAGGGACAGGTCAAGCTGCCCATTTCCAGAACAAGGAAGTCACCTTCGAATTCCAGCAACCTGACAGACGCCCCCTCTGCACTGGTCAATTCAAAATCCGGCGCAGCGGTTCCCGGCTTCGGACCTCGGAAATTAATGAGGTCGTAATCCTTGGCGCTGAACTGATCGTAGTTATACATCGGGTTTTCCTTTCATTTCCGCGAGGTTTGCTGACATTTTCCGCAGGATCCCGGTCACAACCTTTTGGTGCTCTGACGCTACCCCGACCAGCGACGCCGCGATCAAAGACTGCGCAACCTCGGCCAGCTCGGGAAACAGCTCTCTGCCGGCAGGCGTCATCTCAATGTCTACTTTCCGGCGGTCCTTGTGGGTGCGCCTGCGCGCAATCAACGCCTTGCGTTCAAGACGGTCGAGCATCCGCGACACAGTCGTCGTGTCGCGCAGCGATAGCTGTGACAGGTCCGTCGGGCTCAACTTCTCGTGATTACTCAGGATCAATAAAAGCGCCCATTCTTCCGCCGTCACATCAAGTTTCTTGGCAGCAAACCCCTCCTCAAGCTTCTTTCGAATTTGGAAGCCAAGGTGGTTCACCCAGTAATGCGGTAGAGTTTCATAATTCATAATATATGTATTATACATTAATTGTATTATGCAATCAATAACCCCTGCCCCAACACATAATCTTGAGCGGCCCTTCCCACCAAACCCTCTGGTCCTTCGCAACCGAACCATGCAAGTTGCAGTGGAACACATAACCCAAGCGAGGCCGCGATGACCGACACCCCCGAATACACCCCGCCAAAAGTCTGGACATGGGATGCAGAATCAGGCGGCAAATTCGCCTCGATCAACCGCCCCATCGCCGGGCCTACTTCTGAAAAAGAGCTGCCCGTCGGTAAACACCCGTTGCAGCTTTATTCTCTCGCCACACCCAATGGCGTCAAAGTCACCATGATGCTGGAAGAGCTGCTGGCCGCCGGTCACACAGGTGCTGAATATGACGCGTGGATCATCAATATCGGTGAGGGCGATCAGTTCGGCTCCGGTTTTGTCGACGTAAACCCCAACTCCAAAATCCCCGCGCTGATGGATCACAGCGGCGATGCCCCGCAGCGGGTGTTCGAATCCGGCTCGATCCTGCTTTATCTTGCTGAAAAATTCGGGGCCTTTTTGCCAACCGACCCGGCGCAACGCACAGAGGCGCTCAGCTGGCTGTTCTGGCAAATGGGCAGCGCGCCTTATCTGGGCGGCGGTTTTGGTCATTTCTACGCCTATGCACCCGAAAAATTCGAATATCCGATCAACCGTTTCGCGATGGAAACCAAACGCCAGCTTGACGTGATGGACCGTCACCTTGCCGAGAACGAACATTTCTCAGGCGATTATTCCATTGCCGATATGGCGATCTGGGCATGGTACGGGCAGCTGGTTCTGGGGCGTCTCTATTCGGCGGCTGAATTCCTTGACGTGACATCCTACAAAAACGTGCTGCGCTGGGCAGAGGCGATTGATGCCCGCCCCGCGACAACACGTGGCCGCATGGTCAATCGGGCCTTTGGGGATGATCTGTCGATGCAACTGCACGAACGTCACGATGCCTCGGATTTCGACACGAAAACGCAGGACAAGATCGAAGCCGCCAAGGGCTAAACCGGCGTAATGGTACAATAAAACAATAGACGGGACGCATGTCGCGTTTCAGTGTCAGGGGGTGCGCCGCAAATGGTGCGCCCCTTTTTCATGGATGACGTGATGCACCCCGCTTTTGATCCACAACCAACCCTCACCGGCGCAACCCTAGGGATGCGTCCCCTGCATGGTGATGACCTTGGCCCACTTTATGACGTGGCCAAAGATCCCGCTGTCTGGGCCGGCCACCCCGCCAAGGATCGCCATCAGCAGGCGGTGTTCGCCCCCTATTTCGATATGCTGCTGGCCAGCAAAACAACGCTGGCCGCCACCCTTGCCAGCACCGGGCAGGTCATCGGATGTTCGCGCTACTACACACCCCCGCAACAGGGGGATGGTATCTCTATCGGCTACACCTTTTTGGGCCGTGACTGGTGGGGCGGTGCCAGCAACCTTGAAATGAAATCACTGATGCTCAGCGCTGCTTTTGCCCATGTGGATCAGGTCTGGCTGCATATTGATCCCGCCAACATCCGCTCGCAACGGGCCACTGCCAAACTGGGCGCAACCCTTGTCAGCGAGGGGGCGCTACAGCTGAACGGCAAAGACGGCATCTGGCAAAGCTGGGTGGTAGAGCGTGATGTTTGGGAACAACGCACGGTCGTAAAGACCTAACCGCCACGCGCCCTATCGCCCGCGCCCCACCTGACGGCAAATCAGGATCACCGGCAACAGCCCCATGGCGACAATCACCAGCGACGGCACCGCCGCCCCATCCAGCCTTTCGTCACTGGCCAGCCGGTAGGCCTGCACCGCCAATGTATCAAAGTTGAACGGCCGCATGATCAATGTCGCGGGCAATTCCTTCATTACATCCACAAAGACGATCAAAAGCGCGGTCAGCAAAGAGGGCGCAAGTATCGGCAGATGCACCCGGCGCAGCGTGCCCAGCGGCGTCTGGCCAAGCGAGCGTGCGGCAGCATCCATATTCGCATGCACCATCGCCTGCCCCCCCTCATAGGCTCCCAATGCCGCCGCCAGAAATCGCACCATATAGGCGGCGATCAGCAACCAGATCGACCCGGTCACCAGCAACCCTGTAGAAATATCAAAGGTCGCCCGCATCCAGGCATCTAGCGCATTGTCAAACATCGCAAAAGGCACCAGCAGACCCACCGCGATCACCCCACCGGGCACCGCATACCCCAACCGCGCCACATAACCAGTGCCCCGCGACAGGCGTCCCGGCCTCAGCCGCTGGAAAAATCCCACTGCAATCGCCGCCGCCACCGTGACCACCGCGGCAATCCCCGCCAATGTCAGCGAATTGCGGATGAACCCCAGATAGCGCGGGCTCAGCAGGTTCTGCTCCGATCCCAGCCCCATGCTGAACAGCACAAATATCGGCAACACCGCCCCGAACATCACCGGCACACCACATAGCACCTGCGCACAGAACGCGTTCCAGCCGGTCAGCTCAATCGGGGCCATCTGTTGTGCCTGCCGTGCGGGATCGTGATATTTCGCGCGCCCCCGCTGCATCCGCTCCAGCATCGCCAACAGCAGGGCGAAGCTCAGCAGACACAGGGCCAACTGCGCCGCCCCCGTGCGATCAAACAGCGAAAACCACGCGGTATAGATCCCCGTGGCAAAGGTCTGCACCCCAAAATAGGCCACCGTGCCAAAATCCGCGATGGTCTCCATCACCGCCAGCAACACGCCTGCAGCAATCGCCGGACGCGCCAGCGGCAGGCTGACCTTGAAAAACGCCACCCATGCGCTTTTGCCCAAGGCACGGGCGGCCAGAAACGTCGTGCCGCTTTGCTGCAAGAACGCCGCGCGGGCCAGCAGATAAACGTAGGGGTATAGCACCAGCGTCAGCATCAGGGCCGCACCGCCCAAGGACCGGATGTCGGGAAACCAGTAATCGCGTGGCCCCCAGCCCATCACATCCCGCAGGGTGGTCTGCACAATCCCCGGATGGTCCAGCACATTGGTATAGGCATAGGCCAGCACATAGGCCGGAAAGGCCAGCGGCAGCACCAATGCAACCTCCAACAGGCGCACGCCGGTAAACCGCGTCATCGTCACCAGCCAGGCCGCACCGACACCAATGCAAAACGTCCCCAGGGACACCAGCAAAACCAATGCCAGCGTGGTGCGGGTATATTCCCCCAACACCGTGTTGATCAGATGGCGCACCGTCTCTGTCCCGCCGCCAAAGGCCGCCAGCCCCACGGCAATCATCGGCAGGGCACAGACCGCGGCGGCGAAAATGGCAATTATCGACAGCCCGCGCAGCCCCTCGCGGGATTTGGTCGGGCGCAATGCTGGGTCAGTCACAGAGGTCATGCCTCTATTTCGATGATTTCAGTCAGGATTACCAGAGGGGGCGCAGTTCACGCAGACCACACAGCTCAGTGAAAACATGTGTTTTGCGATGACGCCCTGTACTCCCCAAGTTGGAACCATGACACAGAGCGGCACAACACCCCGCCTGAAACACCTCTGAAAGGAATTTCAAATGAAACTGATCTTCACAACAACCGCCATCGCCCTCGCGGCCAGCACCGCCTTCGCGGATCAGGCCATGCGCACATTGGATACCCCGACAAACGCGATCCTGACACAGTCAGAAACCCCGGTTGCCCTCAGCTCTCGCAATACGTCAGAGCGGGAACGCAAGGTGCGTGACGGCACCTATGTCAGCATCAACAACGACAGCCGTTAATCAACGGGATCGCGGGGCACCCCTTCGCGATCCTCCTTCCACCCGGGTCCCCGTTCCGCCCCGATCCTTAGTCCCAAATCCTGCTCCTTTACCGCATCGGGCACAGGTCTGACGCACACTCTTACGTAACGAAAGACTACCGTTTTTTGAATGATCTGCCTTAAATTTGGGAAATGGGAGAAAACACATGCCACACATTGGTGCCGACGTTACCTTAAACGATCCAGCCTTGGTCCATGATACCGCATTGTTATATGGAAAAGTCACCGTTGGTGCCGGGGCGTCGATCTGGCCCTATGTGGTGACACGAGCGGAAATACATGAAATTGTGATCGGAGAACGGACCAATATTCAGGATCACGTTATGATCCATGTCGGTTTCGCGTCACCGACAATTGTCGGCGACGATTGTTCTATTACCCACCGCGTTGTGCTGCACGGCTGTGAAATCGGCGACAGGGTCCTGATCGGGATTGGCGCAACCATTATGGACGGAGCCAAGATCGGCAGTAACTCCATCGTCGCAGGCCATTCGATTGTGACGAAAGGATCGGTTTTTCCTGATAATTCGATCATTGCCGGCAGCCCGGCCAAACTGATCAAGACCGTCGACAATTCGGCAGCGAACCTGCGGAACGCGGCTTTCTATCACCTGAATGCCCGGAACTATGCAAATGGCATTGACCGGCTGTCACTGGAAAACATCAAGCAACTGCAAGGCTAGGAAAACAGCGCGCCCCTTTAGCCCTAGTCGTAGCTGCGCTGATCCTCGATCACCAAGCCGTCCTTGGGCAGGCTACCGGGTTCAGCAATCACAATCTGCCCCTTCAGCTTCAGCAGTTGCGCCACGGATTGTCCGTAAGCCTCTGCATCACCACCTGCGCTTTCGATATGCACGGTCATCACATCCTGTTCACCGGCGCGGCTGGCCACAACGCGGGCCTTGGTAATCTCGCTGTGATGGGCGACGAGGGCGGCCACCTGCTCGGGGCGCACAAACATACCTTTGATCTTGGTGGTCTGATCGGCGCGGCCCATCCAGCCTTTGATGCGTGTATTCGTCCGCCCGCAGGGCGATGTGCCGGCCATGACTGCCGAGAGATCTCCCGTGGCAAACCGGATCAACGGGTAATCCGCGTTCAACGTTGTCACAACAACCTCGCCCACCTCACCCTCGGCCACTGGATCCCCTGTGCCGGGCGTCACAATCTCGACGATCACCCCTTCATCCAGAATCATCCCCTCCATCGCCGCGCTCTCATAGGCGATATTGCCGACATCCGCCGTCGCATAACATTGCAAACAGGAAATCCCGCGATCAATGTAGTACTGGCGCAGTGACGGGAACAGCGCGCCCCCCCCGACCGCCGCCTTGGCAATGCCCAAGGTCACGCCCATCTCGTCGGCTTTTTCCAAAATGATCTTCAGGTAATCCGGCGTCCCCGCATAGGCCGTGGTGCCAATATCCCTTGCCGCAATCACTTGCAGCTCAGTCTGGCCGACACCGGCGGGCAAAACCTTGGCCCCGACGGCCCGCGCACCGCTTTCAAACATGTGACCCGCTGGCGTCAGATGATAGCCGAAACAATTCTGTACGATATCGTCGGTGCCCAGACCTGCCGCATGCAGGAAACGCCCCATGCGAAACCAGTCATGGCTTGACCCGCCGGGCTCATAGATCGGGCCGGGTGATTGGAACACATGGGTGATATTGCTCACATTGATGCCGCCAAACGGCGGCTGTTCTTTTTGCAATGTTGTCAGGTCGGATTTACGCATCACCGGCAGCTGCGCCAACCCCGCCAGATCAGCAACGGCTGCGTTCCCCACACGGGCCAATTGCGCATTCAACGCCTCCAGCTGGGCAGCCTCGCGTGCATCCGCACTGCGGGTCTCAAAGTCGTCAAAATAGGTCTCGGCCATGGCAAGTCTCTTCTCAGGTAAACGCAATCCGTAAGGCGGGGGTCACCCCGCCAGCCCGCTCAGGACAACCAGCGTTTGCGGCGACGATAGGACCGCACATCGCGAAACGATTTGCGCCCCTCATCCGACATGCCAAGATAGAATTCCTTCACATCCTGATTTTCCCGCAGATCAGCTGCGGGCCCGTCCATCACCACGCGACCGGATTCCAGTATGTAGCCATAATGCGCAAAGCGCAGCGCAACATTGGTGTTCTGTTCCGCCAACAGGAAGGTCACCCCTTCCTTTTCGTTGATCTCTTTCACGATATTGAAAATCTGTTCCACCAGCTGCGGGGCCAACCCCATGCTTGGCTCATCCAGCAGAATGGTTTCAGGCTTGGACATCAGCGCGCGGCCCACCGCACACATCTGTTGCTCCCCACCAGAGGTATACCCGGCCTGCGATTTACGTCTCTCTCTCAGGCGCGGGAAATAGTCATAGACCATTTCCAGATCCGCCGCGATGGCCCCTTTGCCATCCGCGCGGGTATAGGCGCCGGTCATCAGATTTTCCTCAACCGTCAGGTGTTCAAAGCAATGGCGGCCCTCCATCACCTGTACCACACCCTGTTTTACGGTTTCGGCAGGGTCCGCATGGGCAATGTCCAGCCCGCGATACTTGATGGTGCCCTTGGTCACCTCGCCCCGTTCACTGGCCAGCAACCCCGAAATCGCTTTCAGCGTCGTGGTCTTGCCCGCACCATTGCCGCCCAGCAAGGCGGTGATGCCGCCCTTGGGCACGTTCAGGCTGACGCCTTTCAACACAAGGATCACGTGGTTGTAGATCACCTCAATGTTGTTGACCTCCAACACGTTATCAACCTGTGCCTCGGTGGCTTTTACGTCATCCAGCATGGGGCAAACCTTTGTTTGAAATTCTTCGTAAGATCCGGGCGCGGCACCTTGGCCGCGCCCGAAAGAAAACGCGCTTAGTTACAGCTGCTTTCGATGTTGTTTTCAGCGGCATAGGCTGCTGAGTCTTCGGTGATCAGCGGACCAATCACATCGGAATCCGACGCGGCGAAGTCGGAAATCAGCGACCATGATTTGGCCGATGCATCCCACTGTGTCACGCCAACAAACCCGTCACCGCCGTGGTTGGCACAGGAAACGTCAAACGAAGGACCGAAGTTCGGCAGGCCAAGGGCCGCCATCTTTTCCTCGGTGATCGACAGGGCTTCCATACCGTCTCGCATCTGCGCGGGTGTGATGTCCGCGACACCATGGATTTCCTGTGCGGTCTTCACCGCTTCCGCCGCCAGCATCGCCGCATAGAGACCCCGGTTATAAAGAACTGTACCGATCTGATCCCCGGCACCGGCAGCATTGCCCGCATCCACAACATGCGTCTTGATGTCGTCAAACACAGGGAAATCACTGCCCACACCGTGGAAGGTCAGCGCCTTATAGCCGTTGGCCGCATCACCCGCTGCCAGCACGTCATTTTCAGAACCGGACCACCAGATGCCAATGAAGTTCTCCATTGGGAACCGGATGTTCGCTGCTTCCTGAACCGCAACCTGGTTCATCACGCCCCAGCCGTACATGATCACATAATCAGGCTTGTCGCGACGGATCTGCAGCCACTGCGATTTCTGTTCCTGACCGGGGTGGTCAACAGGCACTTCCTTGAACTCAAAACCGTGCTTCTTGGACAGTTCTTGCAGCGTGCGGATCGGCTCCTTGCCATAGGCAGAGTTGTGGTAAACCAGCGCAATCTTCTTGCCCTTCAGGTCGCCACCATTTTCACCCAGCAGATAGTTGATCGCACCGGAGGCACCGTTCCAATAGTTCGCAGGATAGTTGAACGTATGGCTGAACACATCGCCGTTTGCGGCAGAGGTGCGACCATATCCCATGGTGTGCATCGGGATGTTATCCGCCGTTGTCTTGGGGATCAGCTGATAGGTGATGCCGGTGGACAGCGGCTGATACACCAGCGACCCTTCACCTTTGGTGGATTCATAGCATTCAACACCCTTCTCGGTGTTATAGCCGGTCTCGCATTCGATCACCTTGGTCATTACACCGCCGATACCGCCGTCACGGGCGTTCAACATGGTGAAGTAATCCGCATAGCCATCCGCAAACGGGATGCCACCCGCCGCATAGGGGCCTGTGCGATAGCTGAGTGATGGGAACACAAGATCCGCCATGACGGGGCTTGCTGCCATCATTGCCGCCACTGCGGCTGTACCTAGTTTGTATTTCATCGGTGTTTCCTCCCAGAATGTTGTCCGATTTACCGTAGGGCGGGGTTTTCCCCGCCACCAGAGCGGGTTTCCCCCGCCGTCTTCAATGATCCTCACCCTAATGCGGGAAAGGCCACAATCTCAATTTCTCCTTCGCCACGCGCCACAGCTGCGCAATGCCGTGTGGTTCCGCAATCAGGAAAACAATGATCAAGGCACCGACAATCACCAGCTGCAAATGCGCCACGATATCCGTGGGCCAGCCGAACCAATCCACACCCACAACCTTCAGGGCAACCGGCAAAAGCACCAGAAACGCCGCCCCCGCGAAAGAGCCAAAGATGCTGCCCAATCCGCCGATGATGATCATGAACAGGACAAGGAACGACTTGGTGATGCTGAAAGCCTCACCAACCTCAACCGCCCCCAGATAGACCGCGAAAAACAACGCGCCCGAGATGCCGATAAAGAAAGAGCTGACCATAAATGCCGTCAGCTTGGCGCGCAGCGGGTTCACCCCGATAATCTCTGCCGCGATGTCCATATCGCGGATCGCCATCCACTTACGCCCTGCCGCACCACGCGTCATGTTGCGGGCAATCACCGCGCTGACCACCGTGAAAAACAGACAGAACAGATAGGTCGCCCATGCCGGTGTGCTGGGTCCGGTGATCAATACCCCGAACAAATCCCGTTCCGGTGCCGAAATCTGACCCGAGGCGGAATAGTTGTAAAACCATGCCACCCGATTGAACAGCCAGACCAGAAAGAACTGCGCTGCCAATGTCGCCACGGCCAGGTAGAAACCCTTGATCCGCAACGACGGCAGGCCAAACAACACCCCCACAAGCGCGGTCATCACCCCGCCCATGATCACACTGAAAAAGATGTTGAACTCCGGCAGCCGGAACAGCAATTCGCCGCCCCACCAGATGTCCACGCCGGTCATGAACTTATAGCAGGAGTAGGCCCCCACAGCCATAAACCCGCCGGTACCAAGGCTGACCTGTCCGCAATAGCCGACAAGGATGTTCAACCCCAAGGCCGCAATCGCGTAGATCAGGAAGGGCAGCAACAGGGAGTTGGCCCAGTAGTCATTGATCACAAACGGCACGATCACAATCGCGACGAACAGCACCACATAATAGCGATAGCGGTCAAACTTGATCGGAAAGGTCTGCTGGTCCTCGGCGTAGGACGTGTTGAAATCGCCTGCTTCACGGTAGAACATCAGTTGCGCGCCCCTGCTTCATCTTGCCAAATAACCTCCGGGGTCTGGGGCTGGCCCCAGTCCGGCATCACGAAATCAAACACGCTCAATGATCTTCTCCCCGAACAAGCCCTGCGGGCGGAACACCAGGAACAAAAGCGCCAGCATATAGGCAAACCAGTTCTCCGTGGCCCCGCCAAGGAAGGGCGCACCAATCAGAAACTCGAACAGCTTCTCGCCCACACCGATGATCAGGCCACCCACGATCGCCCCGGGAATGGAGGTAAAGCCACCCAACATCAGCACCGGCAGCGCCTTGAGGGCAATCAGCGACAGCGAGAACTGCACACCGGATTTCGCACCCCACATGATCCCCGCGACCAGCGCGACAAACCCCGCCAGCGACCAGACCAAAATCCAGATAAAGTTCAGCGAAACACCAACCGACAGCGCCGCCTGATGGTCATCGGCCACGGCCCGCATTGCGCGGCCCTGCTTGGTATACTGCGCAAAAATGATCAGCCCCGCCACCAGCACCGCCGCAACAATCGTCGCCACGATATCAAGGTTGTCGATGAAAAAGCCGTAACCCAGCGCCTCATAGGTTGTGCCTTCAAGCCACATGTTCATCCCTTGCGGCAGACAGGCCCCCTCCGCGGCACAGACGTTCAACGCCTTCAGCTCGGAGCCCCACATCAGATCCGCCACCCCTTCAAGGAAATAGGCCAGACCGATGGTCGCCATGAACAGGATAATAGGCTCCTGCCCGACCAGATGCCGGAACACAAACCGCTGCACCGCCCATGCCAGTGCCACCATGACGCCAACCGTCAGCGCAATCGCGAGAAAGCTGTGCACATGCCAGCCGAAGTGATGCACATCGGTCCCGAAAATCGCATTGATCAAATGTGCAAACGGCACCTGACCATTCTGGATTCCCACCAGTGTCATCGCGGCAAAAAGCGCCATCACGCCCTGCGCGTAGTTAAAGATCCCCGAAGCTTTATAGATCAGCACAAAGCCCAAAGCGACCAGCGCATAAAGCACCCCCGCCATCAGCCCATTGGCAAAAACCTCGATCGTAAAGGCGAGTTGTTCGTTCATTGCCATGTTCTCCAGTATGCTGCGCTGCTGCGGTGCACAAAGGGTGCACAGGGGGTGCACGCCCGGTGCACGGCGGATTCCGGTCTAAAATCAGTCATGCGCAACCCCCAGATAGGCATCGATCACATCTTGATTGCCGCGCACCTCATCCGGTGTGCCATCTCCAATCTTCTTGCCGTAATCCATCACAACAACACGATCCGACAAGTCCATGACGACGCCCATATCGTGTTCGATCAGCGCAATTGTGGTGCCAAATTCATCATTCACATCCAGAATAAAGCGGCTCATATCCTCTTTTTCCTCGACGTTCATCCCTGCCATCGGCTCATCCAGCAACAGGATCGATGGCTCCGCCGCCAGCGCCCGCGCCAGTTCCACCCGCTTTTTCAACCCGTAAGGCAGGCGCGCCACAGGAGTCTTGCGAATGGCCTGAATCTCAAGGAAATCGATAATCTTTTCAGCGACTTCCCGGTTGGCAATCTCTTCTTCCTCGGCCTTGCCCTTCCATAGGGATTGGGCAAGCAACCCGGTCTTCATATGGGTCAACCTGCCCGTCATCACGTTGTCCAACACGCTCATACCCTCAAACAGGGCGATGTTCTGAAAGGTCCGTGCGATGCCTTGCCGGGCCACCTCAAACGGCTTCATCGCCGGCCGGCGTGCGCCTTTGTACCAAACCTCGCCTTCCTGCGGGACATAGAACCCCGAGATGACGTTCAGCATCGAGGATTTGCCCGCCCCGTTCGGCCCGATGATCGCGCGAATCTCGCCCTCACGAATATCAAAAGAGATATCCTTGATCGCCTCAACCCCCCCGAATCTCAGGGTAATATTCTTCATCTCCATCACAACAGGGCCAATGGTGCGCCCGTCCGCGGTGACATAGCTGTCAGCAGTATCTTTCACGCCGCACCATCCTTCATCTTGCAAACTAAACTCAAGACCATCGCCGCAACCGGCGCTACACCCGCCATCACTCTGCCGCCATCCGCTGCGCAACCGGCATCACCTTGGCGGCACGCACTTCCAGCGTTGCTTTGATGCTGCCCTTGCGCCCGTCTTCATAGGTCACTTCGGTCTCGGTGCTGACCGATGTCGATCCATCGTACAGCGCGGTAATGATATCATCATATTTCTCTTCGATGATCCGGCGGCGTACCTTGCGGGTGCGGGTCAATTCCCCGTCATCCGCATCCAGCTCCTTGTGCAACACAACAAAGCGATGCACCTGACAGCCTGACAACATCTCGTCCTGCGCGACGCTGGCGTTCACCTCTTCCACATGGCTCTGGATCGTGTCCATTACCTGCGGATGACGCGCCAACTCCTGATAGGAGGCATAACCGATATTGTTGCGCTCTGCCCAGTTTCCGACGGCTGTTAAGTCAATGTTAATAAACGCCGTGCATTCATCCTTACCATTACCAAAGACCACGACCTCCAGAATGTTGGGAAAGAATTTCAGTTTGTTTTCAACATACTTAGGCGCAAACAGCGATCCATTGGCCATCTGTCCCACATCCTTGGCCCGGTCGATAATCCGCAAATGGCCAGAGCTTTCTTCGATAAAGCCGGCATCGCCCGTGGCGACCCAACCCTCGGCATCCTTGGTGTCGGCAGTGCTTTCGGGGTTCTTGTAATACTCCACAAAAACACCGGGCGAGCGGTAGAACACCTCGCCGTTCTCAGCAATCTTCAGCTCCACACCGGGACAGGTCACACCAACCGTGTCGCTGCGCACCTCACCATCCGGCTGCGCGGTGATGAACACGGTCGCTTCGGTCTGGCCATAGAGCTGCTTCAGGTTGATCCCCAAAGAGCGATAGAAATCAAAGATTTCCGGTCCGATCGCCTCGCCCGCCGTATAGCCAACGCGCACCCGGCTGAAGCCCAATGTGTTCTTGAGCGGCCCATAGATAAACGCCTCACCCAGCTTGTATTTGAACCGGTCCCACTGGCTGACATCCTTGCCATCCAAAATCGCCGGACCCACCTTGCGGGCATGGGCCATGAACGTATCAAACAGCCACTTTTTCATGCGGCTGGCATCTTCCATGCGGATCATCACATTGGTCAGCTGGGTTTCGAACACCCGTGGCGGCGCAAAGTAATAGGTCGGGCCAATTTCGCGCAGATCCACATGCATGGTATCGGCGGATTCAGGGCAGTTGGTGCAAAAGCCCGTCCACAGCGCCTGTCCCACGGAAAAGATAAAATCACCCACCCAAGCCATTGGCAGATAAGCCAGAATATCATCGCTCTGGCGCAGATCATCAAATTCCGAGGATGATTTTGCGGTCTCGATAATATTGCGGTTGGACAGCACCACCCCCTTGGGTTTGCCGGTGGTACCCGAGGTATAAAGCATCACGCCAGTGCTGTCGTAATCCAGCTTGGCCTGCCGTGCCTCCAACTCCTTGAGGTGTTTATCGCGGAGCTGGCGACCAATTTCCTGCACGTTGGAATATTGCTTCATCGCGCTGTGATCGTATTTACGCAACCCCCGCGGATCGAGGTAAATCATCTGCTCGAATTCCGGCAGCTGCTCCTGCACCTCCAGAATTTTATCGACCTGCTCCTGATCACCGACAACGGCAAAACGCGCCCCGCAGTGGTTCATCACATAGGCCATCTCTTCCGCATTGGCGTCCTGATACAGCGGCACAGGCACCGCACCGCACATCTCTGCGGCCATCATCGCCCAATAGAGATAGGGGCGGTTGCGCCCGATGATCGCAACAAAGTCACCTTCGTTGATGCCCATCTCCATCAGGCCCAGCGCCAGCGCCTCGACCTCGTCACGGGTCTCGCTCCAGGTCCAGCTTTGCCAGATGCCATATTCTTTTTCACGATACGCCGGTGCGTGCGCAAATTTGGTGGCGTTACGATGCAGTAGCGCCGGAACGGATTCGGGTCCGTCGGCGCGCGTCAGTGGCGTGGCCAAAGTCATGTCCTCCCTAACCTGCCCTTTGCGGCAGGGTCGATCGCTTTGTGCGATTCTCACATCCGTCAGGATGATGGGTTCACGGTGGAGGTCAACTTTTTCCTGAGTTTTTCCCAATCCTTTCGAATTGTAACAGGCCGCCAAAGGGCCGCCGTTTCCCTTTGCACTCCCCCCCGAGGGTGCTAGCGATAAGGGCGGAGGGCAGGATGCAAATTACCGACGAACAGGCCAAGGCGATGACCAGCGCAGGGTTGAACCTGATCGCTCAGGCGCTGACAATTTACGATTCCAACCTAAAACTTGTGGTCTCCAACGCGCCGTTCCAGCAGATGTTCAACCTCCCTGATTGGCTTGTCACACCCGGCGCCCCGTTTGAGGACACCATTCACCACCTCGCCACACGCGGTGAATACGGGCCGGTGGAAGACGTCCATCGATTTGTCACCGAACGCACCGATCAGGCCCGTGCTTTCAAACCACATTACATGGAACGCACCCGCGCCAACGGGCGCACGATCAGCGTCGAAGGATCGCCCCTGCCGCAAGGGGGCTGGGTGACCGTCTACACCGACATCACCGCCACCAAACGGCAAGAGGCGCTGCTCAGTGCCCGCTCCGACGCCTTGTCGGATCAGGTGCTTGCCCATACCGAACAACTGGCCGCGACCAACCGCGAACTGGCCGCAATGATCACCACGCTTGAGGAAACCCAGCGCCAGCTTACCGCATCAGAGGCCCGTACCCGCCTGACCACGCAGATGATGCCGGCCCATATCGCCCATGTGGATGCCCGTGGGCATTACACATTTTCCAACAATAAACTCTCCAGCGTCTTTCCCGGCCGACCGAGTGACATTGTCGGGCTGCACATCAGCACAGCCCTTGGGGCCTCTGCCTATGACCGGATCAAACCGGCACTCAGCGATGCCTTTGGCGGCATCTCGACCCTCAAGGAATTCACCGACGACACCTCTGCCCGCCGCATTCGCGTGGCCTTTACCCCTGATACCCTGGGCGGGGCCTATATCCTGTCGATGGATGTGACCGAAGAAACCCAGACCCGCGTGGCATTGCAACAGACCCGCAAACGCGAACTGGCTGCGCAAATGATTTCCGGCCTCGCGCATGATTTTTCCAACCTGCTGACCATCATTCTGGGGATGCAATCGCGCATCGTCCGGTTGCCTGATGTGCCCCCTCAGGCGCTGGAACTGGTCAATGGCACCCTGGCGGCGGCGCGCCGTGGCGGCACCCTGCTCAGCTCGATTGCAGATGTCACCGGTCCACGCACCCAGCGCCCCACCGCCACCGCCCCGGCGGCTGTGCTCAGCGATCTTGCCACACTGGCGCAACCTGCCCTGCCGGACGGCATGACACTGACCATCGAAAACAACGCCCCTGATCATGCGGTACTGCTGGACAAGGGCCATGTGACCGACAGCCTGCTCAATCTCATCCTGAATGCCCGCGATGCCTGTGGCGCAACCGGGCAGATCACCGTCACCCAACAGGTGGTCAATGACACATGGATCGAATGGACGGTGCAGGATACCGGCCCCGGGTTCTCGCCCACCGCCCTTGAACGCGGCATTGACCCGTTCTTTACCACCAAAGGCAGCGAAGGCGGCGGGCTGGGCCTGTCGATGGTCTATGACATGACCAAATCCGCCGGCGGCGATCTGCGCCTGCGCAACGACGAAATAGGCGCCCATGTTACCCTGCGCCTGCCCTATCGCGCCGCGCTGCCTGCCACCACCGGCCTTGCCTTGCTGGTTGAGGATGACGGCGATATCCGCGCCACCGTGCGAGATATGCTGATGCATCTGGGCCATTCTGTGATCGAGGCAACCAGCGCGGATGAGGCCACCGCCCTGCTTGCCGATCTGCCCGACATCGCCATGATCCTCTCGGACATTCAGCTGGTCGGCGAAGCCACCGGTCTCGACCTTGCCCAGCGCAATGCAGACCGCGTGCCGATGCTGCTGATGACCTCCCTGCCTGCCGATAGTACCCTGTTTCGCGACGGCCAACGGCTTGCCCCAGTGCTGCGCAAACCCTTCACTGCGGATGACCTCGCAGCATTGATCACCCCTGTTCATGAGGCCACCCCATGACCCGACCTTTGGTAACCATTCTGGATGATGAACCCGAAATCCGCACCCTGCTGGCGGATGCGCTGGAAGAGGCCGGGTTTGAAACTCTCAGCTTTGGCCGCGCCCGCGCATTTGAGGCGGCGCTGGCCAAACGCACCCCCGATGTCTGTCTCGTCGACCTCAGCCTGCCGGACACCGACGGGCTGACATTGGTGCATCGGCTGGCCCTTGAACTGGGGGCTGTGGTGATCATCATCTCGGGCCGCGCACAGGTGCAGGATCGGGTGACCGGCCTTGAACTGGGGGCCGATGACTACATCATCAAACCTTTCGACCCGACCGAGGTCGTGGCCCGTATCCGTGCCCGCCTACGCAGCCCCAAGCCCGCTACCACCACCGGCAACACGGCCAGCTTCAACGGCTGGACAGCTTATTTCGACCGCTACGTGCTCTGTGACGCCAATGGGGATGAAATCCCCTTCTCCCATGCCGAAAGCGAGGTGCTGCGGCTGTTTCTGGAAAGCCCAAAACGGCTGATCAGCCGCACCCAGATGCAGGAAAGCCTTGGCGGCGCAGCCTCTGAATCCTTTGACCGCGCAATGGACGTGCGCATCTCGCGGCTGCGTACCAAACTGCGCGAAGATCCGAAAAACCCGCGGCTGATCAAAACAATCTACGGGGCAGGATATATCTTTCTGGGTGATGTCAGCTGGGGCTGACCGCTGTTATCCGGCACATCTTCAGCCAAACGAACCCGCTTCTCTTTTTGGCCTTAAATGCTGTGGGGGGTCTGGGGGGCAAAGCCCCCCTCAGCAAAATAAAATCATGTGCGCCCCTTGGGGCGCTCAATCGGTTCACTCTGCCGCAACCTGTGTTTGGACCGCTTCAACCTTCACCGCAGAGAACTTGAACTCGGGGATTTTCCCATAAGGATCCACCGCCGGATTGGTCAGGATATTCGCTGCCGCCTCTACATAGGCAAACGGCAGGAACACCATATCCGGACTTACCGCACGATCCTCACGCGCCATGATCTCGATCGAACCGCGTTTGGTGCTCAACCGCACATGTTCGCCCGCTGTCACGCCCAGTTTGCGCAGGGTGCTGGGGTGCAGGGAACAATTCGCCTCTGGCTCCAACCCGTCCAACACCTTTGAACGGCGCGTCATTGATCCCGTGTGCCAATGCTCCAGCTGGCGGCCGGTTGTCAGGATCATCGGATATTGTGCATCCGGCACATCATCCGGCGCAATGATCGACGCAGGAGTAAACCGTGCCCGCCCATCCGGGCGCGGGAAACCATCGGCAAAAACAATCGCCTGCCCGGGATCTTCGGGGGAAAGCGACGGGTAAGTGACCGCATTCTCGCGCTCCAGACGCTCCCATGTGATGTTATCCAATGACTTCATGTTCAGCTTCATCTCGGCAAAAACATCTGCGGGCGATTGGTAATTCCACCCCAACCCCAGACGTTTGGCCAGTTCCACCTCGATCCACCAGTCCTCGCGCGCCTCTCCGGGCGGCGGCACGGCAGGACGTCCCATCTGCACCTGACGGTTGGTATTGGTCACCGTGCCGGATTTCTCGGCAAAGGCGCTCGCCGGCAGGATCACATCCGCGTAATTCGCGGTTTCGGTGATGAAAATATCCTGTACCACCAGATGCTCAAGCTTGGCCAGCGCATCACGGGCATGTTCCACATCCGGGTCCGACATCGCCGGGTTTTCCCCCAGCACATACATGCCCTTGATATCCCCGTCATGCACCGCATCCATGATCTCGGTCACGGTCAGACCTTTTTCAGATGAGAAATCCCCGGACTTCCAGACATCGGTAAAGGCAGAGCGCACCCCGTCGTTCATCACCGATTGATAATCCGGCAGGAACATCGGTATCAGCCCCGCATCCGACGCCCCTTGCACGTTGTTCTGTCCCCGCAGCGGATGCAGCCCGGCACCGGAACGGCCCAGCTGTCCGGTCATCAGGGCCAGCGAAATCAGACAGCGGGAGTTATCCGTACCATGGATATGCTGTGACACCCCCATGCCCCAGAAAATCATCGCCGCATTGGCCCCGGCAAAGGTACGCGCCACATCGCGTAGGGTCTCTGCATCAATGCCGCAAACCTCTGCCATCTTTTCCGGTGTAAAGTCTTTCAGATGCGCCTTTTCGGCTTCCCAATTCTCTGTATAGGCCTCGATATACTGCTTATCGTACAGCTCCTCCTCGACAATCACATGCATGATCGCATTCAGCATTGACACATCGGTGCCAGGTCGGAACTGCAACATATGGGAGGAGAACCGCTTCAGCGCCTGTCCGCGCGGATCCATCACAATCAGCTTGCCACCGCGTTTGGTGAACTGTTTGAAATAGGTCGCTGCAACGGGGTGGTTTTCAATCGGGTTACACCCAATTGCAATCGCCACATCGGCGTTTTCAATCTCGTTAAAGGTCGCCGTCACCGCACCCGAGCCGACGTTTTCCATCAACGCTGCCACCGAAGACGCATGACACAGACGCGTGCAGTGATCGACGTTGTTATGGCCAAAGCCCTGACGGATCATCTTCTGGAACAGATAGGCTTCCTCATTGGTGCATTTGGCCGAGCCGAAGCCCGCCACACCGGTGCCGCCAATATCCATCAACCCCTTGGCCGCAAAATCCAGCGCCTCATCCCACGTGGCCTCGCGGAAAAACTCCTGCCAATTGGCCGGATCGACGTTCAGCCCTTTTGCCGGTGCATCCTCTCGCCGGATCAACGGCTTCGTCAGGCGGTGATCGTGATGAATATAGTCAAACCCGAACCGCCCCTTCACACAGAGCCGCCCCTCATTGGCAGGACCATTGATGCCCTCGACATATTTCACCTTGTCATCTTTGATTTTCAGCGAGATCTGGCAGCCCACCCCGCAGAACGGGCAGATGCTCTCGACTTCACGGTCAAAATCCGCGCTGTCCCCCACCTGATCCGCATCCACAACCGTCGACGGCATCAGCGCCCCGGTCGGACAGGCCTGCACACATTCACCGCAGGCCACACAGGAACTTTCGCCCATCGGGTCGGCCATATCGAATGTCGGATAGCTGCCCTGCCCGCGACCCGACATGCCGATGACATCATTGACCTGCACCTCGCGACAGGCCCGCACACATAGGCCACATTGAATACAGGCATCCAGATTGACGGACATTGCCACATGACTGTCATCCAACAGTGGAATGCGCCCCTCCTCCAACTTGGGAAAGCGGCTGGCCGCCACGCCGTTCATCTCTGCCATATCAAACAGATGGCTGGATTTATCATGTGCCACGGCTGCCTCGGGCTGATCCGCCATCAGCAATTCGACCACCATCTTGCGCGCCGACTCTGCCCGCGCGTTGTTGGTCACCACAACCATCCCTTCAGAGGGTTCGCGAATGCAGGAGGCCGCCAACGTGCGTTCGCCCTCGATCTCGACCATACAGGCACGGCAGTTGCCATCAGGACGGTATCCGGGGGCTGGTTTGTGACAGAGATGCGGGATCACCAGACCACGACCATTGGCGATTTCCCAAATGGACAGACCGCTTTCTGCCTCAACCGTTTCCCCGTCGAGGGTGAATGTGATCTTCTCCGCCATGGTACTTCTCCCAAACTGTTGCCTATTCTATAGCGATTTCGCAGCCCCCGCAGGAGTCCCAATCCCGACACCCTGCCCCAGTTTTACGCCAAGCCAGGTTTCCGATACGCACGCCCTGCCCTTCATCTTGCCAATAGGGTCAGAACCGCGCCCTCCTGCTTCACCATCACGGCACATGAACCGCCGACACCTTGCACCGCCCCATCCTGTCGGGAGTTGATACAGCCGCAGGCATCCGCCTCATGGATCAGACCGGAAGCTCCAGCGTCGCTTTTTCAGTCGAAACAACAATCGACGTGCGGAATTTTCGCACATTCTTATCGGCAAAGAAGAACCGATGCGTGAACGCCTCATAATCTTCGATGTCCTTGGACACGACAATCATCACGAAATCACCGTCCCCGGCAATGCAGTAGAAATTCATAACCTGCCGGTCTTGTCGGGCCTTTCTTTTGAAGGCGTCGATCTGGTCCAGTCGATCACGCTCCAATTCAACAGAGACGATAGCGGTAATGCCAAAACCAAGCTTTTTCGGGTCCAGAACAGCAACTTCTTTCTGGATAACCCCATTGTCGCGCAAGACCTTCAGCCGCCTTTGAACCGAAGCAGTAGATGCCCCGATATGGTTCGCAAGTTCCTGTATCGGGGTGCGCGCGTTTTGTTGTAGAACCGACAACAGGCGATAGTCTGATTTGTCCATGACTGCAGCCTCTCTGAATTTCGGAATTTCGGAATTTTTGATAGTTTAACATCACGAAATCGAAATATTACATCTATAGTCTATCACATTTCGTCGATAGTGTGCCTGCTATGAAACACGGCGCGATCGCAATTCTCCCCCTGGCTGCTGGTGCAGCTGTTTACGGCTTTGCATTTGGTCTATTGGCCGCACAGGTCGGTTTCCCCTGGTGGGGCGTTGCTCTGATGAGCAGCCTTGTCCATGCCGGATCCTCCCAGATTGTCGCGGTTGAACAGTTTGCAGATAGCGCGGCCGTTGTCGGTGCAGCATTCGCAGGGGCGGCCCTGAACCTTCGCTATATCGGGATCATCGCGTCACTGACCGAGGTGCTAAGCGGGCTTTCTTTGCGGGCAAAGCTGCTGGTCATCCATATCACGGGCGATGAAAACTGGGCCTTAACGATGTCACAGCGGGCGAAAGACCCGCAGATCGGTGTACGGTTTTTGATCGGCTCCGGCCTTGTCATGATTACCGTCTGGACCATCTCTACAACGCTTGGTGCGTTTGTAGGGTCAACACTTCCCAATCTTGAGAAATTTGGCCTGGGCTTTGCATTCACCGCGGCCTTCATCGCCATGGCCCGGGGATTGTGGCGCGGTCATGCAAACCTCGTTCCATGGATCGCCAGTTTCGCAGTTACAATCGGCCTTGTCACATTGGGCATACCCAAAGCCTATGCGATCGTCGCAGGGGCGATTAGCGGTCTCGCTGTTTCGCACATCCTCAGAGACCGAAGAAAGCGCGCGCTATGACATTCCCGTTTTGGATGCTGATTATTGTTCTCGCCATCGCGGCATTCTCGATAAGGGTGCTGGGGCTCTTTGCCGGTGACGCGATCAAAGCATCCCGGTTTTCATGGATTCTGGATGATCTGCCCGGCCTTATTGTCGTTTCACTGGTCGCTGCCTCCCTTGCCAATCAATCTGTTGGGACATGGCTGGCGGCGGCGGCTGCACTGGCAGTCGCATATGTCGCGAACCATGTGATCTTGACCATGTGCGTGGGTGTGGCTGCATATGGCGGGCTGGTTTGGCTGGGGTTTTAAGATCAAAGCTGCTGACGCTCAGGCATGGAATCCAGGGTAAGTGCCGGGTGCCACGCTTCCTCCACCCTTCATCTTGCCAATTAAACTCAGCTGCACTTTCAACCCGCGCGCGCCTCGCCTATCAAAGCACCAAAGGAGCCGCCACATGTCCCATATTACCCTCATCCGCCACGGTCAGGCCAATTCCGGTGCCAAGGACGAACTCAGCTATGACCGGCTCAGCGCGCTTGGCCATGATCAAGCCGGATGGCTGGGCGGTTACCTGCAAGACAGCGCCACCCATCACACGCGGCTTTATACCGGCACCCTGCGCCGTCATATCGAAACCGCTGATGGCATGGCCACAGGGCTTGAGGCACAGCGCGATCCGCGGCTGAACGAGCTGGAATATTTCACCATGGCCCAACTGCTGGAAGAACAGCACGGCATTGATTTTCCCACCGAACAGGGGCAGTTCACCAGCCACCTGCCCACCGTCTTTACCTATTGGAAAGACGGCAAGATCGAGGGCACTCCGGAAACCTGGGACCAGTTTCACACCCGCGTCAACGATGCCCTACAGGAAATTGCTGCCGGCAGTGGCCCGGCGCTGGTGGTCACTTCGGGCGGGCTGATCTCCATGGCGATGTCGCAGGCAATGCATCTGGACATACCGGCAATGGCCCGTCTGGCCCTAGCGATCATGCACACGTCAATGCACCGTCTGTTTCCAATTGGCGGGCATTGGTCGCCTGTCTTGTTCAACGCGGTGCCGCATCTTGAAACAGCCGAGCGCCGCGTCGCGCAGACTCACATCTAATCCTTCGAAAGGCCTGCTCATGTTGAAACTCTATTACGCCACCGGCACCATCGCTGTTGCCGTGGCCATCACATTGGAAGAGGCGGGGCTGGCCTATGACCCGATCAAGGTTGATTTCGCCACGGGTGCGCAAACCAAACCCGACTACCTTGCGCTGAACCCCAAGGGCCGTGTGCCCGCCCTTGTCACCGCCAAAGGCACGATCCTGACCGAAACCGGTGCCTTGCTGGATTACATCGCCACCGTGCAACCGGACGCAGCATTGGTCCCGCAGGATGCCGAAGACGCGGCCCATATGCGCAGCGTGATGTATTACCTCGCCTCAACCATGCATGTGGCCCACGCCCATAAGATGCGTGGCAGCCGCTGGGCAGATCAGCAATCCAGCTTTGATGACATGACAGCCAAAGTCCCCGAAACCATGACCGCCTGCGCGGAATACGTCGAAACCGAATGTCTGCGCGGTGACTTCACGACTGGCAAGGCTCTGACACTTGCCGACCCTTATCTTTTTGTTGTCTGCAACTGGCTTAAGGGTGACGGCGTATCTCTCTCCGACTTCCCGAAAATCACCGCCTTCCTGTCCCGGATGGAAACCCGCGACAGCGTTAAAGCCGTGCGCGTGAAAGGTATCCTGTGACACATCTGTGGGTCCGCGCCGAGCAGCGCGAGAATGAAACACGCGTCGGCATCACGCCCGAAGGTGTCAGCACCCTGATGGCGCAGGGGATCACCGTCACGGTAGAGGCTTGCGGCACACGTGCCATTGAAACCGCCGATTATGTCGCTACAGGCTGCGCCATTGCGGCGATGCATTCATGGCCGGATGCGCCGGAAGATGCGATCATCTTTGGCCTCAAGGAACTGCCCGAGGATGGCACACCGCTGCGCCATACCCACACCATGTTCGGCCATGCTTTCAAGGGGCAGATTTCCGGCCAGATCCTGCTGCGCCGGTTTCAGGCGGGCGGCGGCACCCTGCTGGATCTGGAATATCTGACCAATGACACGGGCCGACGCGTCGCCGCCTTTGGCTATTGGGCCGGATTTGCAGGCGCGGCTGTTGCCCTGAAATCATGGGCCGCCCAACAGCGCGGCGCGATTTGCGCCCCCGTCACCCCCTACGCCAATGCTGAGGCGCTGAAAACCGATCTGGCCCGCGACATGCAGGCGGCGGGCAATGCCCCAACCGCCCTGATCATCGGGGCCTTGGGCCGTGTGGGTACCGGTGCTGCGGATCTGTGCAAGGCGATGAGTGCCCCTGTCACCGGCTGGGACATGAAGGAAACCGCCCATGGCGGCCCTTTCCCGGAGATCCTGTCCCATGACATCTTTCTCAATTGCATCCTTGCCGGTCCGCAAACCCCCGTGTTTGTGCCAAAATCCGCATTAACCGCGCCGCGCAACCTTAGCGTCATCGGTGATATCGCCTGCGATCCCGACAGCGATTACAACCCCGTGCCAGTCTATGACCGCGCCACCACCTGGACCGCCCCTGCCTTGCGGGTGCATGAAGATCCGGTGATGGATGTGATGGCCATCGACAATCTGCCGTCGATGTTGCCGCTGGAAAGCTCACAAGACTTCGCCGGTCAGCTGCTGCCTACCCTGTCACAACTGGACGGGGACCAGGACGGCGTTTGGGCACGGGCGCGGGCCACCTTTGCCACCCATATGGCCGCGCTCGGTTAGCTAAAAATGCGGTAGTACAGCCAGTCGGGCAGGAATTGGCTACCGCGAAACAGCAATGAAAACAGCCACGGAAAGCTTTTCTTGAAGCTCTCCGTGTTCATATGTTCGAACACTTCGCCCGCCGCTTCATCCGCTTCCATCAGGAACGGCATTTTGAAATCGTTCTTGGCCGTCAGCTGTGTTTTGATAAATCCGGGATTCACCACCTGAACCTGAACACCGGTTTTGCGCAGATCCGCATACATCGATTCCGCCAGCGACATTGTGCCTGCCTTGGACGCCGTATACCCGACTGATCCGGGCAGGCCGCGAAAACCCGTCAGGCTGGAGGTGATTACAATATGTCCCGCGTCCCGCGCCACCATCGCCGGCACCACCTGCCCCATCACCCGCATCAAGCCGGTAAAGTTGATATCGGCCATCGCCACCGCCTGATCCGCGTCCCATTCCTTGGCACCGAACGGCCAATAGACACCGGCCAGATAGACCACACCATCCACCGTGCCCACCGCAGCAGCGGCCGCTTTCACGCTTTCGTTGTCGGCCACGTCCATCGTTTGATAACTGGCCTTGCCCGGCAATGCAGCGACCAAATCCGCCAATTTATCCTCGGACCGTGCCGACAGGATCACCTCCGCCCCTGCCCGGTTCAGCTTTTGCGCCAATGCCGCGCCCAGCCCATCACTGGCCCCAACCAACCAATAGCGTTTGCCTTGCCACTCTTTCATCATTCCCCCTTTGGCCGCATCCCTGCCGCCATCATTCCTGTTCACTGTCGCGCACTGTTGCCAGCAGGGCAATTGCGGCCAGTTTCAAGACACAGGGCACCGCCGCATAAAACATCACCAAAAGCCGCACCGCATCCGGCGGGTTGGCCTGTCCACCGCTTTGCAGCCCTGCGCGTTCCAATGCAGGAAGTAGGGCGACAGCTGCAAATGCCAATGTGAATTTTGACACAAAGGCCCAAAGCCCGAACCCTTCCGCCGCAGAAGGGGATATTTTCGCCAGCCGCGCCGCAAACATCGCTGGCAGCAGGGTCAGGTCCGCGCCCAGCACCGCCCCCGAGGCCACACAGACCAGCGCGAAAAGCGGCACATCCCCCGGCCCCAGCAGGACCGCGCCGCCAAAGGCAAATATCCCCAGTACCATGGCGCAAAGCAACACAGGTTTCGGGCCAAACCGCTCTGCCAGCCTTCCCCAAAGCGGGGCCGCACCCGCAGCGGACAGAAAGAACAACAGCAACAGCGCCCCTTCCCAACCGGGGGCCTCCAGCGCGATCTCGACATAGAACAAAAACAAGGTTGAGCTGACCGCAACAGGGGCCGCATTGACCAGCGCGATCAACAGCAATTTTCGCGCAATCGGGTCTGCCAGCACGGGGCCAAACCCGGTCGACGCCGCCACGCCTGTGCTGTGCCATTCGCCCCGCATGGCAAACACCGACAGCCCTGCCAGAACCGCAAACCCCACCGCGAACCCCGCAAAGGGCGCACCCATCACAGCGCCCAACGCCACCGGCGTGACCGACGCGACGCAGACCCCCAAAAGCGCTCCTGTCTCGCGCCAGCGGGCCAGAGCCAGATGCCCAGTTGCCCCCAAGCCATCCGCCTTGGCGACCCCTTGGGCGTAAAAACAGATGGTCAGGAAACTGAAGGCTGAAAATACCATTATCAGCATCGCCCCGAACCACAGGATCGGACGGACGGGCGGCGCAATCGCGAATAATCCAATCATCGCGGTGGCCATCACCCCCGCGCCAATGCCAACTGCCACACCCCGCCTGTGGCGCAGCTTTTCCGCCAGTTTGCCCAACAGCGGGTCCTGCACAACATCCAGCAAACGCAGCCCGAACAAAACCGCCCCAAGTGCGGCCAGCGACACCCCGTATTCATCAACATAGAACTTGGGCGCATGAATATAAATCGGCAACCCCGCCGCTGACAGCAACGCAGCAAACAGCGCATAGGCAGACAAGTTCCGCGGTGCCCCTGCCCTCATCGGCTCACGTCTGAAGAAGGCGGTTCAGGCCGGTTGCGAAACCCCGCACCTTTCCACCACAGCTTGGCCGCCTGCCAATGGATCAACGCCAGAACGCGGCGTGATCCGAAAGGTCGGCGAACCATCGCTTTGAGAATACCAAAGCTGCTGAGCTTTTGCCGCTTGCCCGTCAGCGTCGCGATCAAACCGCCCTGACCTGCCGTGTAGTCAATCCAGATGCCCAGCTTTTCATCGGTGATATCAAAGCGAAACGTATAGCTACCCGCAACCGGCTGAAACGGCGAGACGTGAAAAATCTTGGTCGCGCTGATCTGGTCGGTCGCGTTAATCGCCCGCTGATCCGGGTGGGCGCAAAGGTAGCAATGCCGGTCGCCATAGGTATTGGACACCTCCGCAATCACGGTGATCAACCCGCCGTGGCTGTTGCGGCAAAGCCAGAAACTGACCGGGTTAAACACATGGCCCAGAATGCGCGGCTGCGCCAGGATCTCGATCTGTTCAACACCAGTAATCTGATGTTCCTGCAACACTTGCCGGACCCACTTGGCCCCGGTTCCCTGTTTCGGGGCACCGCCGTGATCTGCGTCCTGCAATGAGGCCAATCCGACCCTGTTACGCCCGAACAGCGCAGGCGTCTGCACTTCGGCCTCTGCGTCGCAGAGCACATAGTCGATCGAATACCGAAAGGCGTTTTTCACGGCACCCTTGCGCCCGTGAAACGTCTGCCCCGCGATATGATCAACGGTTTTTGTCATTCCGCCGCAATCGGCAGGGCCGCCCGCCGTTCAATGGCCTCAACAACCGTCATCGCCGACTTCAACCCGTCCTCGTGAAACCCGTGGCCCATCCACGCACCGCAGAACCATGTGCCACGTGTGCCGTTAAAGGCCGCCACTTCCTTTTGCGCCGCCAAGGCACCCAGATCATAAACCGGATGGCGCAGGGTGACCTGATCATAGATCAATTCCTCGCGGATGGCGCGTTTGGTGTTCAGCGTCACAAAATGCGGGTCATTTTCGGGGATCGGTTGCAGGGAGTTCATCCAATAGGTCAGATCAATCCGGTCCGACTGCGCCTTCCTGTCCTCGGTATAGACCCAGGAGGCCCAGGTTTTGCGCCGCTTGGGCATGATGCTGGCATCCGCATGCAGGACAACATCGTTGGGCTGGTATTTCACCGCGCCCAGTGCCTTTTGTTCGGTGCCATCCGCGTCTGTCAGCATGGCAAGACTGTCGTCGGAATGGGTGGCAAAGACCACCTCGTCGAAACGCTCCCATTCGCCGCCCCATGTTTTCACCTCGACACCCGCATCGCTGCGGCGCACCCCCTGCACGGCGGCGTTCAGACGAATATCAACACCTTTCGCAACCATCGCCGCCTCAAGCCGCTGCACATATTGTGTCGAACCGCCCTGCACCGTGTACCATTGATGCTGGCCTGAATAGTCAAGCAGCGCGTGATTGTTCAGGAAACTGACCATGGCATGCGCCGGGAAATCCATGATTTTCTGTGTCGGTGTTGACCAGATCGCGCCGGACAGGGGTGCCAGATAATAATCGCGGAAATACCGGCCCAGCCCCAACACCTTGATGAACTCCGCAATCGTCAGCGATTGATCCCGCGCAACCCGCACCGCGTTTTTGTTAAACTTCACAATGTCGCGCACCATGCGCAAAAATGCAGGGTTCACAGCATTGCGCCGCTGGGCAAATATCGCATCCACAGAATGCAGCGCATATTCCATCCGCCCGCCGTCAATTGACGCGCCAAAGCTCATGTCGGATTTGATCACCGGCACGTCCAACTCATTAAACAGGGCCGCCAGACGCGGATAATTCGCATAGTTGAACACGATAAACCCGGTATCCACCGGTTGATCGCCATTTTTACCCGCCACCACCGTACGCGCATGCCCACCCAGCCGCGCACCGCTTTCAAACAGGGTAACATTATGCGAGGCGGTCAAGCGATGTGCAGCCCCCATACCGGAGATGCCAGCGCCGATAACGGCGATGGAACGGTGCCCGGGAGTGGGCAATTGAGGAGAAGCTTGTTTGTCAAATGGCATAAAAGGAAAAATCCTGTTCTGGCGCGTCAGCGGTCTGTCGTTGCGTTGCATCTAGTGCGTTGGAACCACGATGCCAGAAGGAAAAGAGTTGCATGTAATTTTTGCTAAGCTGCATGTAGTTAAGCTTTGCTTAAGGACCGTGGGCGGCACCAGACAAAGGCCGCCTTTGTCACGCCCCTACCAGGCGGAGGCAACGAGACTTAAGTATCGGGCTTTAACAAAGGCACAACGCTGCTGGCTGGCTTATCTTCCGCCAGCTCTTCAAAATCAAAGTTATGCAGCCGCCCGGAACGTTTCGCCGCTTTCTCTGAACTGATCAGGATTTCATCAACGTCTTTACGCGCCTGCCCGAAATGCCGGTCCAGATTGCCCACCCGTGTTACCAGACGTTCAACATCGCTGTTCAACAGCCCCAGCTCCTTGCGGATCGCCCCGGCCTGTTCACGCATCCGCGCGTCTTTCAGGATCGCCCGCATGGTGTTCAATGTCGCCATGCAGGTGGTCGGCGACACGATCCAGACACGTTTTTCAAAACCGTAGCGCGTGATCTCGCCAAAGTTTGCGTGCAGCTCGGCATAGACCGCCTCGGACGGCAGGAACATCAACGCCCCGTCTGCGGTTTCCCCTTCGATGATGTATTTGGCCGCAATCGCGTCGATATGGGTTTTCACCGCCACCCGCATCGCCCGTGCGGCTTCCTTCACCTCGTAATCCGTGGTGGCGCGACGCAGGGCCTCATAAGCCTCCAGCGGGAATTTACTGTCGATCACAATCGGTCCCGGCGGGTTGGGCAGATGGATCAGACAGTCGGGCCGCTTGCCATTGGAAAGCGTCGATTGCATCGAATAGGCATCCGTCGGCAGCGCCTTGGACACGATATCATGCAGCTGGATTTCCCCGAAACTGCCGCGTGTCTGTTTGTTGCTCAGGATGTCCTGCAAGGACAGCACGTCACCGGAAAGCTTGGTGATATTGTCCTGCGCTTTGTCAATCGAGGCCAGCCGTTCCTGCAATTGGGTCAGGCTGGTGGTGGTCTGTTTGGAACTGCCATGCAGGGTTTCGTTCACCCGCTCCTGCATTTCGGCCAGTGCCCGCGCCGATTTCGCGGCATTATCCGCCAGCCGGTCCTGCATGTTCTGTTGCACATGAGCCAACCGCGCCTCCATGCTCTGGATCAACTGGGCCTGTGCATTTGCCTGCGTATCCGACACGGTCTGCAATCCCCCCTGAAGCCGCTCCTGCGCCGCCCCCAATTGCTGTACGTACCCGCCAAGCCCCTGAATTTGCTGCCCCAACGGGGCCGCCATCCGCGCCGATCGGCCCGCCGCACGCACCGCGACAATCAACAGGACAAGGATCAACAGCACCACCGCCCCCGCGATAAGGGCGGCAATCACTAGGGGATCATCCCATTGGTAGGTTTGTCCGTTAATCTGGATCATGTCCGCCAGCGCATTTTCGAAAGGACACAGACCCCGGGTTGATTAGGCTTCGATACAATCGATGTTCCGGCAGCGTCAAATGTATCGGCCCGAACATCGATTGGAACCGCGTTCCCACCTTGGTCGACAATCGAAATCTGAACTAGTCTTTCGGCGTCAGGCCCAACGACACTATTGACGATTTGACATGCAAGATTGTAATCAATTTCAAATACTAATTTGGCCTTTGCATCGGGATATCTATGGACCCTAGCAACAGCATCGACAATTTCACCGCGTTTGCCTTCTTTCCAAGTCCTCAATAGAGCCATTCAAGTTCTCCCGAAAAGCCGCTCAATATCGGCCAGTTTGAGTTCTACATACGTGGGGCGGCCATGGTTGCACTGCCCAGAATGCGGTGTTGCTTCCATCTCGCGCAGCAGCGCGTTCATCTCTTCGCCCCGCATCCGCCGGCCCGACCGGATCGAACCGTGACAGGCAATCCGGCTTAGGATCGCTTCGATCTTGGCCTGCAACAGGTTGCTGTCGTTCTGATCCGCCAGTTCGTCCAGAATATCCAGCAGCAGGGCGCGCGCGTTTACCTCGCCCAGAATCGCCGGCGTTTCGCGCACCGCAATGGCGCTGCCGCCAAAGGCTTCGATGCCCAGACCAAAACGGTACATTTCAACCGTCAGGTCTAGCAGACGTTCACAATCACCCGCAGAGAGTTCCACAATTTCGGGGATCAGCAGGGCCTGTGCGGCCACGCCGTTCTCTGCCATCTGGCGTTTCAGTTTCTCATAAACCAGACGTTCATGGGCGGCATGTTGATCAACAATAACCATGCCATTAGCGGTCTGCGCGATGATATAGTTTTCATGCACCTGCCCGCGTGCGGTGCCCAGTGGGAAATCCTCATCCGCCGTTTGCACAACCTCTTCTGCCGGCGTTTCGACCCGCCCCCAGACACCTGCGGTTTCCGCAAACCCCGGTGCCTGTGCCTCATAAGCGGCGGTGCGTGCGCCCAGTGACGGGCGGTCCATCTGATAGACCCGCGCCTGTGTCGGTTCCGGTGTCATCGCGCCCAGGGTCGCCCCCGCCACCGTGGTCGAGGCCCGATGCCCCGCATTGGCCAAAGCATGACGCAGCGCCGATACGATCAGGCCCCGTGCCAGACCCGGATCGCGAAACCGCACTTCGGATTTGGCGGGATGCACGTTCACATCCACCAGTGTCGGATCACAGTCGATAAACAGCGCCGCCGCCGGATGACGGTCGCGTGACAGGAAATCGAAATAGGCCCCACGCAGCGCCCCGACCAACAGCTTGTCGCGCACAGGCCGCCCGTTGACGAACAGATATTGCGCCACCGCTGACCCACGTGAATAGGTCGGCAGTGCCGCAAATCCAGTCAGGTGCAGCCCCTCACGTTCGGCATCAATCTGCAAGGCATTATCGGCAAATTCGCGCCCCAGCACCTGCGCCAACCGGCCATGCAGGGCGTCAAACAGATCACCCTGTTCTGCCCCGACACGAAACACATTGCGCCCCTCGCCACCACCCGAGACATCGCGCAGGGTAAAGCTGACAAACGGGTCCGCCATGGCCAGCCGTTTGACAACATCGCCAATTGCCTGCGCCTCTGCCCGGTCGGTGCGCAGGAATTTCAGCCGCGCGGGCGTGGCGTAAAACAGATCCCGCAGGGTCACCACAGTACCGCCATTCAGCGCGGCAGGTTTGACCGCACCGGTCTGTCCGCCATTCACCGTGATTTCCGCGCCCTCATGACCCGCCGCGCGGCTGGTGATGGTCAAGCGGCCAACAGCGCCCAGTGATGGTAAAGCCTCGCCACGAAACCCGAAAGTATGGATATTCAACAGGTCGGACCCGTCGATTTTAGAGGTGGCATGGCGCGACAAGGCCAGTGGCAGATCATTCGGCGCAATGCCACAGCCGTCATCAGTCACGCGGATCAGCGTCTTGCCGCCATCAGCATATTCAACGGTGATCCGCTTGGCACCGGCGTCGACCGCGTTTTCCACCAGTTCCTTCACCGCAGAGGCAGGTCGTTCGACCACTTCGCCCGCCGCAATCCGGTTGATCGCAGAATCGTCCAACTGACGGATGACCGGCTGTGTGTCGCTTATGTTGGGGTTTGGCTGGGACATGCCGCAAAACCTAGCATGAGCGCGGCGCAGACTGAACCCGATTCGGACCGCTTGATCGACAAGAAACCCACCTAACCACGCGGCAAGAGGATGCCCGCCTAGTCCGAGGTCGCCGCCTTGTACCAAGCCACAATCTGCGCCCTCTCGCTCTCCTGCATGTAGCTCAGGTTCGCGGGCGGCATGGCATGGGTCAGCCCGGCTTGCAGGTAAATCTGCTTGGCTGCCATGGCAATCTGATGCTCCGTTTCCAGCCGCACGCCCTTGGGCGGCCAGTGCATCCCGTCCCAGACAGGCTCTGCCGCATGGCACATGGAACAACGGCCAGTGACGATATTCTGCACCGTCTCAAACCCTTCAGCCTGCGCAAACCGCAGCGCCGCACCCTGTGCCTCCTCTGGCTCATCCGCGCGGAACATCGGCGCAGTCGACAGCCACATGATCACGACAAACAGGATCGCGGTCACCAGCCACGTCCAGATCGGATCCCCTTTGCGCATGTGGATCGTGTTGAAGTAATGGCGGATCGTGACACCCATCAGAAACACCAGCGACGCGATAATCCAATTCGCCTCAGAGGCGAAAGCCAGCGGATAGTGGTTCGACAACATCATGAAGATCACTGGCAGCGTCAGATAGTTGTTATGGGTGCTGCGCTGCTTGGCGATCTTGCCGTATTTCGCATCCGGTGTACGCCCCGCTTGCAGGTCTGCCACCACAATGCGCTGGTTCGGCATGATGGTGAAAAACACGTTGCCCGACATGATCGTCGCGGTGAAGGCCCCAAGGTGCAACAGCGCCGCCCGGCCCGAGAAAACGGAAGTATAGAAATAGGCCATGGCAACAAGGATCACATAAAGCCCGATCATCAGGCGGGTGTTGTCATCGCCGAATTTGCTTTTGCAGATAAAGTCATAGGCCAGCCAACCAAAGGCCAGTGAGGCCAGCGAGATCAAGATGGCGGTGGGGATGCCAATGTCTGCCACGGCGGGATCGACAAGGTAAAATTCCGCACCGAAGTAATAGACCAGGATCAGCAGGGCAAAGCCGGAAAGCCATGTGGAATAGCTTTCCCATTTGAACCAGACCAGATCGTCGGGCATCTGTGCGGGCGCAACAAGATATTTCTGAACGTGATAAAACCCGCCGCCGTGGACCTGCCATTCCTCGCCGTCCGCGCCGCTTTTCAGGTTGCGGTCACGGTGCAGCCCAAGGTCCAGCGCGATAAAATAGAATGACGATCCGATCCATGCAATGCCCACAATGACATGCACCCAGCGGACAGCGAATTCGATCCAGGTAGAGATGGCAGCAAGGTCGTACATGGGTGTGCTTTCTTGGGTGGGGCGTATGTAGGTGCTGTGGCGCAGCAGTATTTAAGGCCAAAAAGAGATAGGACCGCGCGGGCAGATACCGGCGCGGTCCCGATTGGATCAGGTTTCCTGTGGCAGGACAAGGTTCAGAAAGATCGCCACAATTGCAGTTGGTGCCACCGCCGAGGTCGCCAGAATCTTGACCACACCGGGCAGGTACTGCACCGCCGTCGGCACAAGGTTCAGACCCAGACCCGCCGCCAGTGATACCGCGATGATCACCATATTGCGGCGGTTCATCTCGACTTCGGACAGCATGTTCATCCCTGCGGCCGCCACCATGCCGAACATCACAATCACGCCACCGCCCAAGACAGGCAGGGGCATTGAGGCGATGACCGCGCCGATTTTTGGCACCAGCCCGCAGAGGATCAGAACAATCGCGCCAATGGTCACCACATGGCGCGACATGATGCCGGTCATGCCAACGATGCCGACATTCTGGCTGAACGATGTATTGGGCAGCCCGCCAAAGACACCGGCAACCGCCGTGCCCAGACCATCCGCATAGGTGGCACCGGCGATTTCTTCGCTGGTCGCCTCACGACCTGCACCGGCTTTGGTGGTGGCCGAGGTATCGCCAACTGTTTCGATTGCGGAAACAATCGAAACCAATGTGACCGCGATCACCGCCCCTAGCGAGAATTCAAAACCATAGGGGAAAGGCGTGATGCCGGTGATCCAGCTGGCCTTGGCCACCGGTGCAAAGCTGACCATGCCAAAGGCCAGCGCGATCAGATAGCCCACGATCAGGCCAATCAGGATGGCGGCACTGCTGGTGGTGCCTTTGGTAAAGAACTTGAGCACAAGGGCCACGACCACCACGCTTAGCGCCACGGTCCAATGCATCAGGGAGCCGAAGCTTTCCGCTTCCATCTGGAACGGTGCGGCACCACCAGCGGCATATTTGATGGCAACCGGGATCAGGTAGAGGCCGATGGCAAGGATCACCAAACCGGTGATCAGCGGCGGGAACAGCCAGCGCAGCTTGCCAATCACCGCACCGAGACAGAAGTGGATCACCCCGCCGATGATACAGGCGGTCAGCGCCACACCCAGACCCTGCACCGCAGCAATCCCGGCCAATACCCCCACAAAGGCAAAGCTGGTGCCCTGCATGATTGGCAGGCGCGCTCCGATGGGGCCAATGCCAACAGTCTGGAACAGGGTCGCAACGCCAGCAAAAAGCATCGCCATCTGGATCAGATACACCTGTTCCGCACTGCCAAAGGCAAGCCCAGCAGCCCCCGCCACAATAATCGAAGGCGTCACGTTAGAGGCGAACATCGCCAAGACATGCTGCACCCCAAGCGGAATCGCCTGCGCCAAGGGTGGCGTCTGGTTCGGGTCGCTATAGGCACCCGTCGCTAGATTTGTCATAAGTTCTGTCCCTGTTTTCTGTCTTTTTTAGTGCCTATTTTTTAGGCTACGAAAGTTATGGGACGACAACATAGGATGGGGCAAGCGAAACCTCTTCCAGATTGGCAGTCTTTCCAATCCGGTCCACCACAGTAAACAATCCGGGGGCAGACAGGGGGGTCAGGACGCCATGCCAGACCCCGCGATGAAAATTAACCCCTTGATGCGGTGCGGTCATAAAGGCGCGCGGCCTGCCGGGCGTGCCGTTTTCATCGGGTGCAACGATCACCAGAAACGGGTTTTCGGTCATCGGCAAAAAGGCTTGCGAGCCTTCTGGATGGCGTTCCAGCAGCGTCAACTCATAGGGCAGGCTGCGCGGCTCAGCGTTGAAAATGCTAATGCCCGCACGCCCATCGGGACCGAAATCCAGCGCTGCACGGTCATGGTGCCGCCCACACAGCCCTGCATTGATCATCTTGTCCGGCGTGCCAGAAGCGTCCAGCACATCCCCGAACGGGGCAAAAGCCGCAGCACTCAGCGGCACCACCTTGATCTCGCGGCTCATAGGGGCATGTGACGGTTCACGTCTTTATACAGCAGATAGCGAAACGGTTCATTCCCCGTGGCGATACAGGCCTGCGGACAGAACGCGCGCAGCCACATGAAATCCCCCGGCACCACCGGCACCCAATCCTTGTTCAGCAGATAATCCGCCGTGCCTTGCAACACATATAGCCCATGTTCCATCACATGGGTTTCGGCAAAGGGAATGCGCCCGCCAGGTTGGAAGGTCACGATGTTGACGTGCATGTCATGACGCAGGTCGGTGGGATCAACAAACCGTGTCGTCGCCCAAACACCATCGCAATCAGGCATGACGATGGGCGGCGTTTCCTGATCGGAGGTCACAAAAGCCTCTGGCAGATCCACACCTTCCGCCCCGACATAGCGTTTGCGCACCCAGTGAAACTCCGCCTTTGCCGCCCCATCGTTCCAGATTGTCCAAACCGCATCCGGCGGGATATAGGCATAGCCGCCCGGCTCCATCACATGTTTTGCCCCGTCAATGTTCAGCGTCAACGTGCCATTGGCCACCAAGATCACCGATTGCGATTCCGGATCGGCCTCGGGGGTGTCGGAACCGCCATTCGGGGCCAGCTCTACCGCGTATTGTGAAAACGTCTCGGCAAATCCGCTGAGCGGGCGGGCCAGCACCCACATCCGCATGTCTTTCCAGCCGGGTAGAAAGCTGGTTACGATATCGCGTTGGGTATTGGCGGGGATCACCGCATAGGCGGGGGTGAAAACGGCGCTGCCTTCGGGGCTGACCGATTGATCCGGCAGACCGCCGGGGGGGAAAGCGTAGCTCAAAACATATCCTCCAGCCGCAAACGCGCAATGCGTTCGACCTGTTTGCAAGCGGTGGTGAATTCCACCGGCGTTTCATTGGCAATCCGCTGTTCAAAGGCGCGCAGGATGCCCGCCTTATCGTGATCTTTCACCGCGATGATAAAGGGGAAGCCGTGTTTGGCCACATAAGCGGCGTTCATCTCCGAGAACTGTGCACGTTCTGCATCGGTCAGCGCATCAAGGCCCGCACTGGCCTGTTCTGCGGTGCTTTCCGCCGTCAGCCGTTTTGCCGCCGCAAGTTTTCCCGCCAGATCAGGGTGGGCATTCAGCACGCCCAAGCGTTCGCTGCGGGATGCGGACCGGAACATCCGGCACAGCGCACTATGCAGACCCGCCGCGCAGTCATGTGCGGGGCCCAGTTCCAAATCAAAGGCCCGCTCGGCAATCCACGGCGAATGTTCAAAGACACCGCCAAACTGTTCGATGAATTCGGGCCGCGCCATCTGGCAAGGGCGTAGGCCCCGCACCGCCGGGGGATGCACCGCCCGCCAATGTTCGGCGATCTCAATCCGACGGGGTGTCCAGACTCCCTCAAACCCCTGAATATATTCCACAAACCGCTTTAGCGCCTGTATCCTGCCGGGCCGTCCGACCAACCGGCAATGCAATCCCACCGACATCATTTTGGCCGCACCATCCACCCCTTCGGCGTAAAGCGCATCAAAGGTATCGCGCAGATAGGCAAAAAACTGATCACCCGAATTGAACCCCTGTGGTGTGGCGAACCGCATGTCGTTGCAATCCAGCGTATAGGGGATGATCAACTGGTCGCGTCCGTCCGCATCCATCCAATAGGGCAGATCATCATCATAAGTGTCGGAGATATAATCAAACGCCTGCGTCTCTGCCGCCAGCGCCACCGTGTTCACCGAGGTGCGCCCGCAATACCAGCCACGCGGCGCTTCGCCGACAACTTCGGTATGCAGGCGGATCGCCTCGGCCATATCCGCCGTTTCAGCCTTGGCGTCGTGGTCCTTGTAATCAATCCATTTCAACCCGTGGCTGGCAATCTCCCAACCGGCCTCTTTCATCGCCTCAACCTGTTCAGGCGCACGGGCCAATGCGGATGCCACACCGTAAACCGTGGGCCGGATACCCGCGCCAGTGAACAACCGATGCAACCGCCAGAACCCGGCCCGCGCCCCGTAATCGTAAATCGATTCCATGTTCCAATGACGCTGGGCAGGCCATGGAGCGGCACCGACAATCTCTGACAGGAAGGCTTCGGAAGCTGCATCGCCATGCAGAATGCAATTCTCGCCCCCCTCTTCGTAATTCACAACAAATTGCACCGCGATACGGGCGTTGTTGGGCCATGCGGCATCTGCGGGCGTGGCACCATGGCCGCGGAAATCTCTGGGGTAACGGTTCATCTTGGGTGTCCTGACTCTGGTGCGATCACGTTGCACAGAACCGCCCCCCTGCGCAATCCGCTGCCCCAAACGGCAAGCGGGCCGCCCCGGTAAGACGACCCGCTGCCAGACTGGCTGCTACAACTTGGTTTTTTGTTTTATTCAGGGATTATAAGTTGTTGGCCCGTCCGTATGCCGTCTGCTGACCGTAGAAGATGTTCATTGGCCGCAGATATTCGGTTGTGCAATGTCGGGTGGCCGTAAAACTGCAATGCAAGATTGGCCAGGCTGTCCTCCTCCTGCACCACATAGATCCGCCGACCCTTCGTATAGTCTGTCTTGGCCTCTGATGCGGCAAAGACACGGCGGTTCATGTCACGCGCGGCCTTGGCTCCGGCTGCCGTCCCGTTGTCAATCAGGGCAGACTGGATCAGATCGAACAACACCATATCAATGTCGCTGTCGCCCTTGCCGGTATGCAAAGATGCCGGCAGGTCAATCACCCCTTCTGCAACGGCTTCGCGCAACAGTTCAACAGATGTCCGGCGGGTTTCCTCGGCCTCTGCCTTGGACAGAACCAGATGGTGCGCGCTTTGCAGACCTTGTTTGGCAATCTGATATTCCCCGGCCAGAACAGCCGTGCGCATGACCTCCAGCGCCCCCGGATCCAGAACCGCCCGCGCCGTGCTGCGCGCCTCTGCCATACCGTCTTGCGTCAACACCGCCGCTGCCGGTGTCGCCGCGCCCGCGCCTGCCGCAAGTCCCGACATCAGATCCGGCCCCTGTTGACGCGTGACGGCTGATGGCACTTCCTGTCCTGCGGCGGCCACGCCTTGCGTCGTGGGGCGGGCAAATTTCAACGTGCCCATCACCCCCAGCACAAAGGCCAGCAGGGCAATGGCGCTGACCGCCCACATCATCCCGGAAACCGGCAGCCCAAGCGGGGTCTGCGGCGGGACGGGTGTCTGTGTTCTCGTCTCGCGCTGGACAGATTGCGGTATAACATAATTGTCAAATGTCACATGCGGGGTAAGCGGATCGTTTGGCTTTTCCATCTCATGACTGCCCGGTTTCGATGCTGAACCCCAGCACCGACCACACCTGCATGCCGCCGCGATAATAGCGGATCATCTCTGGCGGGTATCCCGCCGCAAGCAGGTTGGTGACCAATCTGCCCGCATCATCGCTGCTGGGGCCATTGTCATAGATCAACAGAATGCGGGCATCGGAAAAGTTGAACACATCCTCATAGCTGCGCCCGCCGAGGGCCAGCAGGATATCCTTGCGATAGGCATTATCCGGCGCAAGCGTGTTATGCGGCAGGCTGACCGTGCCCGGAATGAACCCTTTCGCCCGCTCCGCCGGAGCGCGGGCATCCACCATCAGGCCCCGGCCGGTCGCCACTTGAGAGACAAGAAAGTCCAGCACCTCGGCCTCGCCCAGCGTTTCAACCCCCTGTGCCACCTGCATCGGTGCAATACAGGCCCCGCCACAGCTGGCATCGGCTGAAATAAACCGTTGCGCCACCCGCTCGGCTTCGGGCGTGTCACGGGCAATTGTGACCTCTGAACCATTAAAAATAAATGAAGCGCTTGCCTGCGTCAGATGCTCTTGGGCCTGGCACATAGATGCGGCAAACATCAAGGCGGTGGTGACCCGCAGGGTTTGCAATGGCATATCATCCCCCCGAAAGAATACCGGATTTGGTGTGTTAACTTTGTAAAATACACAGCTTTTGGTTGTCGGACCCATATATGCAAAGGTTGGTTGACGCAGTCAAAGCAAAAACGAATCACTTGGGCAAAATATCCGAATCAAGGGCCGAATCAGAGGATTTCGCAGGTAAATTCCCGACATACATGCATTGACCTGACCGCAGGGGCGGGTAGACCTTGAAAAATGATGAAACAAAAGGAAACGCTCCATGGCTGGCGGATATCTGACAACTCATGTTCTGGACACGGCACGCGGGCTGCCCGCTGACGGGCTGGAGATCACGCTTTACCGTCTGGAGGGGGAGACCCGCGTCGAACTGGCGCGGATGCAGACCAATGCCGACGGGCGCACCGATAGCCCGATCCTGCCAGCCGATGCCTTTGCCGTGGGCACCTACGAGCTGACCTTTGCTGCCGGTGCCTATCTTGACCGCATCGGCACCCCGCCGGAACAGCCACGGTTTCTTGATCTGATCCCGATCCGCTTTGGCATTTCTGACCCGGACGCCCATTACCATGTGCCGCTGCTGCTTTCGCCCTTTGGCTATTCCACCTATCGCGGCTCCTGACCCCGACGTCACATCGCGTCTTGGCAAGCCCCGCCTTGCCAAGACCTGTAAGCGCGTGGCACCTTGGCGGCCTGACTGGACCGGAGACACCCATGGCTGCCGCTTTGACACCCACGCCCAATGCCACCACCGCGCAAACCCAACTGCCGCAGGTGACCGAACTGCGCAATCCGGGCATGCCGCTTGACCTGAACTGGGTGCTGGGCGCGCAGGCCAATACCTCTGCGATTGAACGGCGTGCCGGCACCATCGGCGCGCGGCGCTCTGTGAAAAAGGCACATCAGGCGGCGTGGCTTTTGCGCGCGGTGACCTGCATCGACCTGACCACCTTGTCGGGTGACGATACCGACCGGCGTGTTGCACGGCTTTGTGCCAAGGCGCGGCAACCTGTGGCCCCTGCCTTGCTGGATGCGCTGGGGATGGAGCCGATCACAACCGGTGCTGTCTGTGTCTATCATGAAATGATCCCCGCAGCGGTTGCCGCTTTACAGGGCAGCAATATTCCTGTTGCCGCTGTCTCCACCGGCTTCCCGGCGGGCCTTTCTCCGTTTGAACTGCGCCTGCGCGAGATCGAGATGAGCGTCGCAGCAGGGGCAACCGAGATCGACATCGTCATCTCGCGCCGCCATGTGTTGTCCGGCAATTGGCAGGCGCTTTATGATGAAATGCAAGCCATGCGTCTTGCCTGTGGCGAGGCCCATGTGAAGGCGATCCTTGCCACCGGCGAACTTGGTTCCCTGCGCAATGTCGCGCGGGCCTCGCTGGTCTGCATGATGGCGGGGGCCGATTTCATCAAAACCTCCACCGGCAAGGAAAGCGTGAATGCGACCTTACCGGTATCACTGGTGATGATCCGCGCGATCCGCGACTATTACGATCACACAGGCATCCGCGTCGGCTACAAACCGGCGGGCGGCATTTCCAAGGCCAAGGATGCGGTGACCTATCTTGCCCTGATCAAGGAAGAGCTGGGCGACCGCTGGCTGCGCCCTGACCTGTTCCGCTTTGGCGCATCATCGCTGCTGAACGACATCGAACGCCAGTTGGAACATTACGTGACGGGCAATTATTCGGCGGGCTACCGTCATGCGACAAGTTAAGGGTGAAACGATGAGCGTCTCGGAGATTTTCGAAACCATGGAATATGGCACCGCCCCTGAATCCGCCGCCGAAGCGCTGGCGTGGCTGGTCGATCAAGGCAGCCGTTTTGGCCATTTTATCGACGGTGATTTCACCACCCCCGCTGACGGGTTCGACAGCAAGAACCCCGCCACCGGCGAGGTGCTGGCGACCCTCAGTCAGGCAACCCAGGCCGATGTCGATGCCGCCGTCAAAGCGGCCCGCAAGGCGCAAAATGGCTGGGCCAATCTGGGCGGGCATGGCCGGGCAAAGTACCTTTATGCTTTGGCACGTTTGTTGCAGAAACACGCGCGGCTTTTTGCGGTGCTTGAGGTGCTGGACAATGGCAAACCGATCCGCGAAGCGCGAGACATCGACGTGCCCTTGGCGCAGCGGCATTTCTATTTTCACGCAGGCATGGCGCAGCTGATGGAAAGCGAACTGCCCGACGCCGAAGCCTTGGGCGTTTGCGGACAGATCATTCCGTGGAACTTCCCGCTGCTGATGCTCGCTTGGAAAATCGCACCCGCATTGGCGATGGGCAATACCGTTGTGCTGAAACCTGCGGAATATACTTCCCTGACCGCATTGCTGTTTGCCGATATCTGTCGGCAGGCGGGTCTGCCCAAGGGCGTTGTGAACATTGTCACCGGTGACGGTGCCGTGGGCGAAATGATTGTCGCGGCAGAGGTCGACAAAATCGCCTTTACCGGTTCGACCGCCGTGGGCCGCCGCATCCGCGAGGCCACAGCGGGCAGCGGCAAGGCGTTGAGTTTGGAACTGGGTGGCAAATCCCCCTATATCGTCTTTGATGACGCCGATCTTGATAGCGCGGTTGAAGGGTTGGTCGATGCGATCTGGTTCAATCAGGGTCAGGTCTGTTGCGCAGGCTCGCGGCTGTTGGTGCATGAACCGGTGGCTGATCTGTTCTACGCCAAATTGCGGGCACGGATGGACAAGCTGCGTATCGGGTCGCCCTTGGATAAATCCATTGATGTGGGTGCGCTGGTCGATCCCGTGCAATTGCAGCGGGTCACTGCAATGGTCGATGCAAACACCAGCGGCGAAACACATGTAGCGGCGGGCGCGGTGCCTGATCAGGGCTGTTTTTACCCGCCGACGCTGGTCACCGGCCTGAACCCCGCCGATCCTCTGATGCAGGACGAAATCTTTGGCCCTGTGCTGGTCTCGACCACTTTCCGCACACCCGCAGAGGCCGTGCAGCTGACCAATAACACGCGTTACGGTCTGGCCGCGACGGTGTGGTCCGAAAACATCAACCTCGCGCTGGATATCGCGCCGAAACTGGCGGCGGGCATTGTCTGGGTCAACGGCACCAATTTGATGGATGCTGCGGCGGGCTTCGGCGGTGTGCGCGAAAGCGGCTTTGGCCGTGAAGGCGGCTGGGAAGGGCTGGCCGGATACACAAAGCCCAAGGGCAAAACCAAACCGTTGAAAACGATCAGCGCCTTTTCCGGCGAAGGTGGTCCTGTTGATGGTGTGGACCGCACCGCGAAACTTTATATCGGCGGAAAACAGGCACGTCCTGATGGCGGCTATTCCGCGCCGGTCTATGGCAAATCGGGCAAGCTGCTGGGCCATGCCAGTATCGCGAACCGCAAAGATATCCGTAACGCGGTTGAGGCCGCGCAGGCCGCCAAAGGATGGTCCAAGACAACCGGCCACCTGCGGGCACAGATATTATATTACATCGCGGAAAATCTGGACGCGCGGGCAGAAGAATTTGCCGCACGACTGGACGCGATGCAAGGCGGCAAGGGCGGCGCGAAAGAGGTCGCGGCCAGTATAAAGCGTCTGTTCACCTATGCCGCTTGGGCCGACAAATATGACGGGCAGGTCCACGGCGTACCCATTCGCGGCGTCGCTTTGGCGATGAATGAACCGGTTGGTGTGATCGGGGCGCTCTGCCCTGCCGAGGCACCGTTGCTGGGGCTGATCTCCTGCATGGCACCGGCGATTGCCATGGGCAACCGGGTCATCCTTTCCGCCTCCGAACCATTTCCCCTGGCAGCGACTGACTTTGTGCAGGTGTTGGAAACCTCCGATGTGCCAGCGGGTGTGGTGAACATATTGACCGGGCCGCAAGCGGATCTGGTCGAACCTCTGGCACGCCATCTAGATGTGGACGCTGTCTGGAGCTTTGGCGCGGCGGCGCTGGGGCATGTGGTTGAACAGACCTCAGCCGGAAACCTGAAGCGCACATGGGTGAACAACGGCATGGCGCGTGACTGGATGGGTGCCGCGGGTGAAGGGCGCGCCTTCCTGCAAGCCGCCACCGAAGTCAAAAACGTCTGGGTGCCTTACGGGGAATAACGCCAGCGGCGGGGGTGCCGCATTTTTGAAAATGCTGACTAAATCCTTTGAAGGATGTTACCCCGCAACGCAGGCACCACACATAAAAACGGGCCATCCCTATGGGGACAGCCCGTGTTTCTCATGCCATCCCAAACGGATAGCTGACCCGTTTACCTCTTATTCACTGGTTGTGGTCTGCAAACCTTCGGGCTGTCCCACCACCACAAAATGCAGGTTCTCCGGGTCCAGCAATTCACCGGCCACGCGTTTCACATCCGCCAGCGTCACCGCCTCGACCTTGTCATTGCGGGTCGGGATGTAGTCAATCGGCAGGCCCAGCATCTGCATACCCACAAGGATGTTAGCAATTGGCCCGTTGCCATCAAACCGCAGCGGATAGGCACCGGTGACATAGGTCTTGGCCGCGTCCAGCTCTTCCTGTGTCACGCCGTTTTCAGCGGCCTTTGTCCATTCGTCTCGGATCACGTCAATGGCTTCGGCAATGCGGTCGTTCGATGAACTGACCGAGCCCATATAGACATCCGCCAGATCGCGCGTGGCGAGGTAGGAATAGACACCATAGGTCAGCCCGCGCTTTTCGCGTACCTCATTCATCAGGCGGCTTTCAAACGATCCGCCGCCCAGCACCTGATTGAGGATCAGCGCCGCGAAAAAGTCGGGATCGCTTTGGGAAATGCCATCGTGACCAAAAACCGCAACCGATTGCGGTGTCGGAAAATCAACAACCGTGATACCGGCAGGAATGTCTACAACAGCGCGGGTCGGTGCGGATGCCCCGGTTTGTGGCAGCCCGCCCAAGAGCTCATCCAGCAACGCACCCAGGGTTTCCGGCGTGATGTCCCCCACTGCACCGACATAGATCTGATCCAGTGCAAACACCGCTTTATGCGCCGCCAGAATATCGTCCCGGGTCAAGGCGGTAACACTTTCGGTCGTACCGTTCACCGGATGCGCATAGGGGTGATCCCCATAGGCGATTTCCGCAAATGTCCGGCTTGCGATGTCGTCGGGATCTTTCTTGTCGGATTCGATGATCGACAGCACCTGCCCGCGCACCCGGTCAATTGCATCCTGATCAAAACGCGGCGTGTGAATGGCCGCGCGCAGCAAAGCAACAGAGGCTTCGCGATTTTCGGTCAGAAAGCGGGCCGAAATCGCAACGGAATCGCGCGAGACCTCAAAGCCAAGGCTGGTCGCCAGCTCTTCCTGTGCGCGGCTGAAATCGCGGGCATCCATATCGCCCGCCCCCTCTTCCAGCAGGCCGGTCATCAGGTTGATCGCCCCGCGTTTTTCGGGGTCGTCCAGCGATGCACCGCCACGGAAACGGATTTCCAGCGCAACAAAGGGGATGGAGGGTTCTTCGACCAGCCATGCGGTGATGCCACCGGGGCTGGTGACGGATTTGATGTCAACCTCTGCGCGGGCGGGCAAGGCCGCGATCAGCGTCAGGGCAAGAGCGTAAATCAGCCTCATTGCGCGGCCTCCTCTTTCATAAGCCAGCCGGTGACGGATGCCCGCCGGTCGAATAGTTTTTCTGCCGCCTGCATGATGTCATCCGCCGTGACCGCATCCAGTACATCAGGCCAGTTCTGCACATCCTCAACGGTCAAGCCGATGGCCAGCGCCGATCCATAGCGATTGGCCACCCCTTCGGCATTGTCACGGGCATAGATTTGCTCGGCGCGGATTTGCAGCTTGATCCGGTCAAGCTGTGCAGCGTCCACACCGGTTTCCATAAAGCTGGCCAAGGCCGCATCCATTGCATCTTCGGCCTCTTGCAAGGTCACGCCGGCGGCGGGCACCACCACCAGATCAAAGGCCGTGTCATCCAGCGTTGCGCCACGATAGAACGCCCCGGTATAAGTGGCGATCTGTTCGTCAAACTGCAGCTTTTCGGCTAGAACCGATGTGGTCCCGCCGCCAAGGATTTCCGCCAGAATGGTCAATGCTGCCGCCTCTTCCTGTGCACCCGGATCACGTTCCGGCGCAAGATAGGCGCGGCTGATGTAGGGTTGTGCCACACGGCCATCACGGAAAATCAGTCGCCGTTCGGCGGTTTGCGGCGGTTCTTGCGTGCGCAGCCGTTCGGGCAGGTCAGGATTGGCGGGGATCACGCCATAATATTTCTCTGCCAGCGCGCGCACATTATCGGGATCGACATCACCCGACACCACAAGGATCGCGTTATTCGGGGAATAGTAGAGTTCGTAAAATGCCAGCGCATCATCCAGATCGAGCGTTTCCATCTCATGACGCCAGCCGATCACAGGTGTGCCATAGCGATGGTTCAGATATTGTGCGGCGTTCATCTGTTCATTGAACAATGCGCCGGGGTTGCTGTCGGTGCGCTGGTTGCGCTCTTCCAGAATCACGTCGCGCTCCGTGCGGATATTTTCCGGCGTCAGGCGGATGTTTTTCATCCGGTCGCTTTCCATCTGCATCATCAGTTCCAGACGGTCGGCAGCGATGCGTTGGAAATAGGCGGTGTAATCATAGCTGGTAAACGCATTGTCGCGCCCGCCATTGGCGGCAACGGTTGCAGAAAACTCGCCTGATTCCATTTTGTCGGTTGCCTTGAACAGCAGGTGTTCAAGGAAATGCGCAACCCCGGAGGAGCCTTTGGGTTCATCCGCAGAGCCCGCACGATACCAGACCATTTGCTGAACGGCGGGGGCGCGGTGATCTTCGACGACGACAACATCCATGCCATTATCAAGGCTGAAAAATGTCACCGCCTCGTTTTCGGCGGCCTGCGCCATGAGCGGGGGCAATGCAAATGCGAAAAGGGCTGCAAGCGTCGGCAGTCGGAACATCACGGATCCTTTGAAAAAATCATCTACCGCACACCTACGCGCCTGAGGCAGAGATTCAAGGCAGATGACAAATTTGTAAGCTTTGTAACGGTTACCCCGGCGGGGTTATTCGTCAGGTGCGTAGGAGGGGGTACGCGCACCGGCGCGGCGCCAGCGGGCGGCCTCGTTTTTGGCATCCAGCGTTTCGCGGCGATAGGCCTGATTGTAGCGGTCAACCTTGACGATGCGGAACTGGGTAAACCGCGCCTTGCGTTTGCGGAACTGCGCGTCCGTTTCGGCCAGATCCCCCCGGATATTCGGGGCAACACCCAATCGTGAGGCATGTTGAACAAGCGCGCCGTCACTGGCCGGAATACCGGCATTGGCCGCTTCGGGGCGACCACCAAAGGCGGTAATACCCTCGTTCAGCGCGGAACGGTCGGTCAGGTTCGCCTGCCCCGGTGTGGGCGGCGGCAGATCGCGATAGTTGGCAGGCGCTTCCAGCGGTTTGGCCGGTTGCAGCATAAATTCATTCGGCCCGTCCGACACATTCTGAAGATCGCGCAATCCCTTGTTGGCGCAGGCCCCAAGGGCCAGCGGGATCAGGACAAGTAAAGCGATACGGCGCATGTGTCGTCTCCTAACGGGTGCCCTGTTCATACCTTGGTCGGGCGGGCAATGTCACTTGGGTTTTTTCGCGGTCGTTTTTGCGTTCTTTTTACCAGTCTTGCGGCCATCATCAGCAAACAGGATCAGCCCGATGGCACCGGCAAAGATAAAGACATCCGCGATGTTGTAAACAAAGGGGTTGTTCCAGCCCGGCAGGGAGTTGTTCAGGAAGTCCAGCACATAGCCATAGACCAGCCGATCCACCACATTGGCCAGCGCCCCGCCAATCAGCAATCCGGCGCTGACGCGTTCCTTGACGCCGAATTTTCCCCGCCCAATCCAGAACAGAACCCCCGCACAGATCACAAGGGCAAGACCGATGAGGATATAGCGGCTGGCGTCCGATCCATCCCCGAAAAGGCCGAAGTTAATGCCCCGGTTTTCACCGTAACGGAAATTCAGGTAGGGCGGCAGCACATCAATCTCGCGCACCCGCCACAGTTCCCACATATGGACCACCAGATATTTACTGGCCTGATCTATCAGGAATGCCGTGAAGGCTGACCAAAAGAGAATGCGCATCTGCTGCCCGCCCTGCCTTAGTGCCGGAAATGGCGCATGTTGGTGAAGACCATAGCAAGCCCCGCCTCATCCGCTGCCGCAATCACTTCGTCGTCGCGCATAGAACCGCCTGGCTGGATCAGCGCGGTTGCCCCGGCTTCAGCGGCGGTGATCAGACCATCCGCAAAGGGGAAGAACGCATCCGACGCCACAACCGATCCTTGGGTCAGCGGGGCGGGTAGGCCCATGGCCTCTGCCATATCCTGTGCTTTGCGCGCGGCGATACGGGTTGAGTCAACGCGGCTCATCTGGCCGGCACCCACGCCGACGGTTGCACCGTCTTTAACATAGATAATCGCGTTGGATTTCACATGTTTGGCTACGGTCCAGGCGAACAACAGATCGCTGAGTTCCTGTTCACTTGGCGCGCGTTTGGTCACGACCTTCAGATCATCGCGGGTGATCCGGCCCACATCCTTGTCCTGCACCAGCCAACCGCCGGAGACCTGACGCGCGGTCAGCTGCGCGGTGTCTGGGGTGGCCAGACCATTGGTGGTCAGCAGGCGCAGATTCTTTTTCTTGGCAAAAATTGCCAGCGCATCGGCGTCTGCATCCGGTGCAATGACTACCTCGGTAAAGATGCCGCTGATCGCTTCGGCGGTGGCACCGTCCAGCGTCTGGTTCAGGGCGATGATGCCCCCGAAGGCGCTGGTGCGGTCGCAGTCAAAGGCGCGGGTATAGGCTTCGATCATCGTCTCACCAGTGCCAACGCCACAAGGGTTGGCATGTTTGATGATGGCGCAGGCCGGACCCTGTGCGGGATCAAATTCGCTGACCAGCTCAAAGGCTGCGTCGGTGTCGTTGATGTTGTTATAGGACAGTTCCTTGCCCTGATGCTGTTTGGCCGTTGCCACGCCGGGGCGGTTTGAACCATCGGTATAGAATGCCGCCTGCTGATGCGGGTTTTCGCCATAGCGCAGGGTTTGCGCCAATGTGCCGCCAAAGGTGCGGCGGCGCGGGGTTTCGCCAACTTGCGCGGCCATCCATGTGCTGACGGCGGTGTCATAGGCCGCAGTGCGGGCATAGGCAGTCTGGGCCAGACGCTGGCGCAGCGCATAGGTGGTGGCCCCCTTGTTGGCCTCCAGCTCCGCGATCACCGCGGCGTAATCTTCGGTATCCACGATGACATTCACAAAGCCGTGGTTCTTGGCGGCAGAGCGGATCATCGCGGGGCCGCCGATGTCGATATTTTCGATCACCTCGGCGTATTCCGCGCCTTTGGCGACGGTTTCCTCAAACGGATAAAGGTTCACCACCACCAGATCGATGCCGCCGATGTAATGGGCATCCATTGCCGCGACATGTTCGTCATTGTCGCGCAGCGCCAGCAAACCGCCATGCACCACCGGGTGCAAGGTTTTCACCCGACCGTCCATCATTTCGGGGAACCCTGTAACCTCGGCCACGTCTTTCACATCCAGCCCCGCCTCGCGCAGCGCCTTTGCGGTGCCACCGGTGGACAGCAGTTCAACCCCATGCGCCGCCAATGCCTTGCCCAGATCGACCAGTCCGGTCTTGTCGGATACAGAAAGCAGGGCGCGTTTGACGGGGTACAGATCGGTCATGGGAGGGTCCTTTGGTCAGTTTTCGTTCAGATACGGCTCGTCCATCGACAAGTCTCGCACGCCAATCGCAGTTTCCTGCGCTTTGGACAAGGACCAGCGGACACGTGTGGCATAGGTAAACGCACTGCCGGAGAGCACAATTTGTTGTGCCGCGCGAGGTTTCAGCCGTGTGGTTTCCAGATAGGCCCCCGGTTCAAGCGATAGGTTATGCGTGCCGTCATGGCGGAAAACCCATATTTCCCCGCTCTTTAGCGCCATAGAAATGGCTGCACCGCCAAGGTCCAGTGTCGCATCCACATCGGGGTGCAGATGGAACCGGATGTCAAACCGCAGCCCCTTCAATTTTCCTGCATCAAGAGCTGCGTCAAAACGTCGTTTTTCGGCATCTTCCAATGCAAGCAGCATATCCTCACCGGCAAGGCCACGCCCGTCGAAGGTTAATTCAAGGGTGCGCGCATGGGTCAACCCGTGCGAGGCGACATAGCCGTCATGCCCACCCTGAAACTTGATACCATCCGATTGCGGGGACAATTCGACAGGCACATAAGTCGGCCCGTTGATCAGCGCCTCAACACCGGTTGCCGCGTCGGGATCCGCCAAACGGGCGCTGGAATAGCCCCCAAGACATAAGGTGGAATGTGACGGTGTGGCCCGCCCTGCCCGGCGCCAGTCCAAACCAAAAGACGCGCCAGACCCGCAGCTGACCACCAGCGGGCGGCGCCCCGAGGTCAGTTCAAACCCGAGGGTTGAGGCATGAGCGTTATGGCTGGCCGCCCCTTTCGGCGGAGTGGCCGCGTCAATCACGATACTGGTGCGCCCGGCGGACAAGCGGGCATACCCCATGGCCAGCCCGTCCGGCTGCGCCGTTTTGACCCGGCTGGCGGCAAGGGCGTGATCCAGCCACCCTTCGGCACCGCGCCCGCCACCATGAAACCGCGCCAGCCCGCCATCGGTATGGCGCAGGGACCGCAGGGTCGGCGCGATGCGTTCAATCGCGGCCAAATGTTCCTTGGGACAGCTGCGGCCCACATCACCAAGCGCGGCAGCCGCCCATGTCAGCAGGGTGAACACCGCCAGCAGCTCTTCGGGGTTGCGGGTGGGCAGGCCGCCCTGATCGTCGATCTGTGTGGCACATTCACGCGCCAGCGCCTTGATCGCCGGATCGGCCAAGTCCTCCTGCCCCTCAAGTGCGAGGCCCGCATAGATCAAACCGGTCAGCGCCTCGAAACGCGGCAGGCCGGGCGCGGCACCGCGCCAGCGGCGGGATAGAAACTGGGTTTGCTGGACAAGAGAACGGTAGAAAGCGCGGCTTTTCTCTGATTCCTGTCCGCGCAGAACAAACAGCGCGTGGTTGATCCAGCGGATCAGGCGGCGGCCGGTCAGGTCAGGGGTCCAGCCGGGCCCGCGCCCCTTGCCAAACCTGTCGATCCAGCCCCACAGCCAAGACTGCGCCGCATCACGCGCCGCCATGTCACCAACCGCAGCCAGATCATCAAGCCAAGAGAATCCGTGCAGATCCGCCGCGTAATTTGCATCTGGCGGCGTGACCTCCCAAAGCGAATGACCCGGCGCATTGATCAATGTCCCGGCAAACAGATAATTGCCCGCGACCAACTGGCGGCCCCGTGCAAATGATCCGATTGTGCGCGGCTCGGGCGAAGAGACGAAGCCCTTGACGCTTGCGGTTGTGCGCGTGGCCAAAGCGGCGTGTACGGCATTCAACAGCCGCGCCTGACGCGCTTTCAGTGAGGTTAGGTTGAACATATTTCGACTGCCCTTGACGCTCTGCTGGCGTTTGGGCGCAGCATAGACCGGCAACAAGAGGGTGTCACCGTTTTTTGGTCAAGCCGCGTCAATCGGCGGGTTGGGGCAGTTTGCGCCTGTCACCACGGCGGGCCCTGCGCTAGGAAAGTAATATGCAAGAATGGAGTGCGCGATGATTGCCAGCCTGATGATGTATGCCCGCCCGGAACTGGAGGTGGCAAACAACGCCTATTGGGCGGCGCTGCGCGAAGCATTGAGTGCAAGAGGGATCGACACACCGGCAGAGTTGGACAATGCGCGGGATGCCTATGATCTGTGGCTCTCGCCTGATCTGGTGTTCAGCCAGACCTGCGGCATGCCGTTTCGGACTCGGCTGGCGGATCATGTGACATTGATCGGCACCCCGGATTTCGGGTTGGAGGGGTGTCCGGCGGGGTATTACAACAGCGTTGTTGTGGTACGCGCGGATGATCCGCGCGACAGGGCGGAGGCATTTGCGGATGCGCGGTTTGTGTTCAATCAGGCCTGTTCTCAATCGGGGTTTGCAGCGGCCTACCTATGGGCGCGCGATCACGGGTTCTGGTTCAACAACCGTCAGGCCAGCGGCGGGCATGCGCAATCGGCATTGATGGTGGCCGAAGGCACCGGCGACATTGCGGTTCTGGATGCGCAGACATGGCGGCTTATTCAGAGATTTGACAGTTTTGCCAAGGGTTTGCGCGTTCTTGACCAGACCACTCCGACACCCGGTTTACCATATATCACCGCCGTTGGATCGGATGGGCCAGTGATGTTTGACGCAGTGGGCGAGGCCATTGAGAGGCTGGATGCCGAACACCGCGCGGCACTTGATCTTAAGGGGATCATCGCCATTCCCCGCGCGGCCTATCTGGCGGTTGAAAACCCGCCGGATTAGGCCTAGCCCGCCTTGCGCAGGCTGACGATGTAAAACCCGTCCATACCGCCCAGTTCGGACCAATAGTCAGGGCGCAGACGCAGCCCGCCTTCAGTGGTGATCCACTCGAGTTGGACACCGGGCACCATCAGCGCCTCCGTGTCCACACTCATGTCATCATGGCGTTCCAGCGCCTCATCCACCTGCACCTCGCCTTCGTCAGGCAGCAGGCTACAGGTGCAGAACACCATCCGTCCGCCGGGTTTCAGCAGCGACCAAGCGTGGTCAATGAATGCGCTCTGAAGTTCAATCAGGTCACCAAAGTCAGAACCATCCTTGGCATAGGGCAGGTCCGCGTGACGGCGGATGGTGCCGGTGGCGGAACAGGGGGCGTCCAGCAGAATCGCATCAAATGTGCCTTTGATCGCACGTACATCTTTCGTCAGGGTTTTGGCTTTCAGGCCGACACGGGCCAGATTTTCGCTGACCCGCTGCATACGGGGGGACGAATCGTCGACGGCTGTGACATCGGCACCCGAAGCAGCGATTTGCATGGTTTTCCCGCCCGGTGCGGCACATAGATCAAGGATCGCCTCGCCCGCCTGCGGTTTCAGGACCTGCACGGGGATGGCGGCGGCGGCGTCCTGCACCCACCAGTCACCCGTGGCAAACCCCGCCATGGTAGAGACCTGACCGGGGTTGGTGATGCGCACCGAACCGGTGGGCAGGAGCGTACCACCTGTCGCCTCGGCAACGGCGGCGGCATCGGTTTTTGCGGTCAGATCCAGCGGCGCACCGGCAAAATGGGCGATTTCCATTGCGGCCATTGCGTCTGATCCCCATGCCTCTGACAGGGGGCCACGCAGCCATTTGGGCAAGCGGGGCGCGCGCAGAGCATCCCATGCAGCAGGGCCTTCGGCGGCGATTTTTCGCAGGACCGCATTGGTCAACCCCTTGAGGTGGCTCAGCTTATTGTGCTGCCCAACCAGATTGACCATGGCATTCACCACACCATGGGCCGCGCCGCCCTGACAAAGCTCCACGGTGCCGACGCGCAGCACATTCTGGATTGTCAGCACTGGCGGTTTCTTCAGATGTTTTTGCAACAAGCGGTCCGCACGTTCCAAGCCGCGCAGGGTTTCCGTGGCCAGACGTTGCGCACGGGCGCGGTCATCGGGCGAGAGTTTATCAAGCACACCGCTGGCCAGTAGTTCCGACATCAAGCGGGGTTCTTCGCCAAGGATCTGGTCCAGCAGATAGACGGCGCTGCGGCGGGCTTGGACTCCGGTGTTTGACATCAGCATGGTTCCTATCGGGCTGTTCTGACCTATCCGAACCTCTTTGCTCTCCGGCCTATCTGGCCGATCAAGCTTGTCCGCAATGATTTGCGACGTATATCAAAGGCAAGCTTGCCTCAAGAGGATGATATGACAGACCCTTTGACACAGAATGCACAGGGCGGTGACCCTGCCCCACGTCCGATCCCGGACAACCCGGTTCCCCCGACACCCACACCGGGGCCGGATTTACCACCCGGTCCGAACCCGACACCTGCCCCCGAACCAATCCCTCCAGCCGCCCAGCGGGCACTGGCAGAAGCAGAGGAACGGCGCAAGAAAGCGGCGGAACTGGCGCTGCCGCCGGAATTGGGCGGGCGCGAGGGACCAGAGCCGGTGCGCTATGGGGATTGGGAGAAAAAAGGGCTGGCGGTCGATTTTTGACGGCGCGACGCTTGATCAGCGCAGGCTGAATTCTGCGGAATCGCCACTGCCGCGATCCGAGGTAAAGCGCATGCGGCTGCCGTCGGATTTGATTTCCTGACAGTTATACCCCAAATCGTCGCCGCCCCAGATCAGGCTGCGGCAGAGATAGCCGCCTTTCCACGCCCATTCGCCGCTGATCTCCCAGGTTGCGCCTTTGCCGGTGATCTGTCCGTTCGACAGAACCTGAAGCCGGACCAAGGGGCGCGTCAGTGTTTTGCCATCGACAAGCGCAACAAAGGCGTCACGCGAGGTGACTTTTTGAAGGTCGGCCAATGCAGGTGAGGCAAAACCGGCCAAAGCGGCGCAAACTGTCAGGGCAAAAGCCTTCATCGGGATCTCCATCGGATGGTGGTCCTAGAAGAAACGCAGATACCCCTGAAAAGGTTTCATCTGTCTTATGATTTAATCCGACAGGCCCAGTACATCGAGCATGTCATATTGCCCTGGCGCGCGGCCATGCCCCCAGAGCGCCGCCTTGAGCGCACCACGGGCAAAGACGCTGCGGTCAGAGGCAACGTGGCGCAGGATGATGCGTTCACCGGCGGCGGCAAACATCACGTCATGTTCGCCAATGATGTCGCCACCGCGAATTGCGGTAAAGCCGATGTCGCCGGGTTTGCGCGCACCGGTGATCCCGTCGCGGCCGCGGTCAGATACATCGGACAATGCCACACCGCGCCCCGCGGCGGCGGCCTCGCCCAGCATCAGGGCGGTGCCGGAAGGCGCATCGACCTTTTGATTGTGATGGGCCTCGATGATTTCAATGTCGTAATCCGTATCAAGCGCAGCAGCAACACGTTTAGTCAGCTGGGTCAGCAGGTTGACACCAAGGCTCATATTGCCGGCGCGGATGATGGTGGCCTTGTCGGCATAGGGGGCAAGGGCAGCGATTTCATCCTCGGTCATGCCGGTAGTGCCGATGACATGCACAATGCCTGCCTGTGCTGCCAAAGCCGCAAAAGCGATTGTCGCCTGCGGTGCGGTGAAATCAATCACGGCATCTGCGGTTGCCAAAGCCGCCGCAGCGTCATCAGTGACAATCACACCCTGCGCGGTGCCGCCCATCATTTCGCCCACATCCTGCCCGACCCAAGCATGTCCGGCGCGTTCAATTGCGCCGCTTAACGTCATTTTGTCAGAGGCGTTGATCAATCCGATCAGGGTCTGTCCCATACGGCCAGAGGCACCAGTGATCGCCACGGAAAGGGTCTGGGTCATGTTCTGCGCTCCTGCTTGCAAATCCCGCCCCGTTTAGCGTGACCGCAGCCGCTTGGCAAAGGCAATGGGAGCGCTTAGGTAGGGCCTATGGGTAAGAACAACACATATGAGGGCCGCGGCCCGACACAACGTCAGCTGCGGGTCGGTGAAACGATCCGGCGGGCGCTGTCCGAGGTTCTGGCGCGGGGCGATGTCCATGACCCGGAACTGAACCGCATGTCGATCACGGTGGGCGAGGTGCGTTCCTCCTCTGACCTCAAGGTGGCAACGGCCTATGTGCTGCCTCTGGGCGGCGAAGGTCAGGACGAGGTGTTGAAACTGCTGGCGCGCAACAAACACGAAATCCGCAAGCAGGTTTCCAAGAAACTGACGTTGAAATTTTCGCCCGACCTGCGGTTCCAGCTGGATCAGACCTTTGATCAGATGGACGAAACCCGCCGGATGCTGTCGGATGCCAAGGTGCGGCGCGATGCGGATGCACCTGATGATGTTCCTGATCCGGCGTCAGAAGGATGAAACCGCTGGCGGCATGGCTTTTGTGGCTGATGCTGCTGGCCCTGCCCGCAGCGGCTGCTGACTGCCGCAGCGAGACCTATCACAACAACGCCTATGTCATCTGCGAGGTTGATCTGCGCACAGAACGGCTTGAGCTGTTTCTGGCCGATGACACTGGCGCGGTTTATGGCCATTTCGGCACGCTGGATGCGGCGTTGAAAGAACAGGGACTGTCACTGGGTTTTGCCACCAACGCGGGCATGTACCACGAAGATCGCCGTCCCGTGGGGCATTATGTAGAAAACCGGATTGAATTACAGCGGGTGATCCCGAATGCCGGTCCGGGGAATTTCGGGCTGCTGCCCAACGGGGTGCTGTGTCTGCGCGACGGGCGCGCTGATGTGATTGAAACCTTGAAGTTTATCGAGCAGGCCCCCGCCTGCCGCTCGGCCACACAATCGGGGCCGATGCTGGTCATTGACGGGGCATTGCATCCGCGGTTCCTGCCCGACAGCACTTCACGCTATATCCGCAATGGGGTGGGCACCACGCAAGACGGCAAACGCGCGGTGTTTGTGATTTCGGACAATGTGGTGACATTTCACGAATTCGGCTTGTTATTTCGCGATCATCTGAAGCTGCCCAATGCGTTGTATTTCGACGGCAATATTTCGCGGATGCGGGCCCCTGATCTGGGGCGCAGTGGCACGGGGTTTACCACGCTGGGACCAATCATTGGCGTTGTGAAACCAGCAGAATAGAATTCCCTCTGGGAAGTTGCGCGCCCGCACAGTATAGCGCGGGCCTGATTTGAACAAAGAGGGCATCATGGGACGCACACGCAAGGGACGCGATATTTCGGGCTGGCTGGTGGTGGATAAACCTGCGGGGCCTACGTCAACAGCGGTGGTCAACAAGGTGCGCTGGGCGCTTGAAGCGAAAAAGGCGGGCCATGCAGGCACGCTTGATCCTGATGCAACGGGTGTTCTGGCAATTGCGCTGGGCGAGGCAACCAAAACGGTTCCCTATATTACCGACGCGCTGAAAGCCTATGAGTTCATCGTGCGCCTTGGGGTATCAACCAACACCGATGATGCGGAAGGCGAGGTGTTGAACACCTCGGACCTGCGCCCCGATGATGCGGCGATCAAAGAGGCGCTGGCGGGTTTTATCGGTGACATCGAACAGGTGCCGCCACAGTTTTCCGCCGTGAAGATTGACGGGGAACGCGCCTACAAACGCGCCCGCGACGGCGAGGAAATGGAGCTGGCGGCCCGCCCGCTATTTGTCGAGAGCCTGCTGCTGACAGACCGACCAGACGCGGATCATGTGACGCTTGAGATGGTCTGTGGCAAGGGTGGCTATGTCCGTTCTATCGCGCGGGATCTGGGGGCGGCTTTGGGTTGTTATGGCCATGTGCGCGAATTGCGCCGGGTCTGGTCGGGGCCGTTTGATGCGGGTGACGGGCTGACGATCGATCAGATCGAAGAGATGGCGCGTACCCCTGCGCTGGACGCGCATCTGCTGCCGCTTGAACAGGGGTTGGTGGACTTGCCTGAGGTGAAAGCCACCGCCGAAGGTGCGGTGAAGCTGCGCAATGGCAACCCCGGCATGGTGATTGCCCATGACGTTGAATATGGCGATGAATGCTGGGCCTCCTTCGACGGGGTTGCGGTGGCCGTGGGCCGCTTCAAGGCGGGAGAGTTGCACCCCAACCGGGTGTTCAACACCTAAGCCTATGATCACACGCAGCCATACCAAAGGCGATGCGCCCTCGACCGCGGTTTATTCGGATTGCGAGAGGTATCGTTACAGCCTGACGCGGGTGTGGGATGCGGCCCAGCCCAAGGTGCTGTTTGTGATGCTGAACCCTTCGACCGCAACGGAGGTGCAGAACGACCCGACGGTTGAGCGCTGTGAACGGCGGGCGCGGCATCTGGGGTTTGGCGGGTTTCGCGTCACCAATATCTTTGCTTGGCGCGCCACCGATCCGCGCGATATGCGCGCCGCCGATGATCCGGTGGGGCCAGAGAATGACGCGACCTTGCAGGATGGCACCGCATGGGCGGATCAGATCATCGCGGCGTGGGGCGTGCATGGGGCGCATCGCGGGCGCGGGCCAGAGGTGGCAAAACTGCTGCGAGGATTGGAGCGACCGCTGTTTCATCTGGGGTTGTCAAAGGACGGGCACCCCAAACACCCCTTGTATCTGCCCTATGCGCAGCAGCCGGTGGAATGGCGTTAAGGCCCTGTAAAAGAATAGAAATTCTTAACCAGTTAACGCCTTACCTTTTGACGCAAAGGCAGCGATGTGGCTTGTATCGGCCCGCGGCACAGTGCCGTTTTGCAGATTGGTTAGGGTGTTGTCATGTTGTGGTTGGCTGGTTTGATGGGTCTGATGGCAGTCAGTGCCGCCGCGTTTGTCGATATTGGTGACGACGGCGAGGGCGAGGGCGAGGGCGAAGGCCCGCATCCCGAACCCGAAGACAACACCGAACGGGCGAACCTGATCCTTGGCTCTGAACAGGCGGAAAGCATCACCGGCAGTGACGATGACGACCGCATCAGCGCGGGTGGTGGAGAGGACCTTGTCACCGGTGGGAACGGCGATGACGAGTTGCGCGGCGATGATGGCAATGACACGCTGATCGGTGATGTCGGCGACGACAGCCTGATTGGCGCAGCGGGGAATGACGACCTTTATGGGGGTTCTCTGGATGATACGCTGGTCGGGCAGGATGACGATGATGTTCTGTCTGGCGGTGACGGTAATGATGCGCTGAACGGATCTGGCGGTGACGACCAGCTGTCCGGTGGCGCGGGGGATGATGCAATATCGGGCGGCTTGGGCAACGACCTGCTGCGCGGGGACGGCGGCGAGGACACCCTGTTTGGCGGTGCGGGCAATGACACGCTAAGCGGTGTGGCCGGTGCCCCTGACAGTGGCAGCCAGCAAGATGCCGATAGCATGGATTTTCTGAATGGCGGAGGCGGTGATGATATGATCATCGCCGGTCAGGGTGATATGCTGCACGGTGGTGCGGGCAGTGACCTGTTTGTGCTGGGCGATTGGGCCAGTGAGGGCGCACCCGCCGATATCATCGATTTCGAACCGCAAGACGATTCCCTTTTGTTTATCTGGGATGATGGCGAGGCGGATGTCGACGTGCCGGATGTCACCGTACAGCCTGACCCCGAACATGCCGGCCAGTTACAGGTCTGGATGGGGGATCAGGTGGTGGCACAGGTCAGCGGCCAGAACGATTTGACCGCAGCGGATATTGCGCTGATCCCGCTCAGCTCTGCCCAGATGATGAACCTGACGGGCACGTAAGCGCCGCAGCGTCTTGCAAATAGGCTTTGCCATCTGCGCCAATCTTTCCTATACGCCAGCGTCGCCTGTTGATTCCTTCAACGGGCCACACCTCCATGGGCCTGTGCTGGACGACATCCCGGCCTGCGCCATAACCCTAAACTCTGAAAGGAGACCCCGATGTCGATTACAGCTGAAGAAAAAGCACGCATCATGAAGGAATTCGCCACCAAAGAGGGCGACACCGGTTCCCCCGAGGTGCAGGTTGCTGTTCTGAGCTCGCGTATTGCGACGCTGACAGAGCACTTCAAGACCCACAAAAAAGACAACCACGGCCGCCGTGGTCTGCTTAAGATGGTTGCGACACGTCGTAAGCTGCTGGATTACACCAAGAGCAAAGACGAAGCACGCTATCAGGACCTGATCAAACGTCTGGGCCTGCGCCGCTAAGCGCCAGCCCCATCGTAAGGTTACAGAAAACCGCGTCTGTTTCAGGCGCGGTTTTTTGGTGTGCTAAAGCAGGCTTCGAAGATGCTTTAGGCCGGGGTGACCACGGCGATTTGCGGGCTGCGCTGTTCAATCGCTTCAGCGGCGTCCAGCATGATATCCTCGCGGTAGCGCCCGCTGATTAACTGAGCCCCCAGCGGGGTATAACCCGCCTCACCTTCGGCAAAGCCGGTAAATACAGACATCCCCGGCAACCCCATTAACGGCAGGCCAACCTGTGTCAGCTGGGCCTCCAGACAGCGGGGAAAATCCGTGAGGTCAAGCAGATCAGGAAAGGGCGGTTCAGCCGATACCGGGCAGATCAGTAACGGGTAACTGGCCAGAAACGCCTCCCACTCTCGCAAGAACCCAACGCGGGCCTGAAGCGCATCCAAGACTTCATTCAGGTCGGGCACTGCGGTGATCTTGTGCATCTCAGCCAGCACATATAGCGCGTCCGCGTCTGCTTCCTGCGCAAACATCGCCTTGGCACCACGCTCCATTTCCGCAAGCCATAACTGTGCCTGCAAACGGGCGGGGGCGCGAAACGGCGGGCTGTCCACCTCGGTGACCTCCCACCCTGCATCTCTCAGCCGGGCGGCCGCATCGCGCAGCGACTGTTCCACCAAAGGATGTGTGTTCAACCCCTCGGGGGCGACACAAAGCGCGGCGCGGCGGGGATAGGCAGCACCTTTCATCGGGGCGGGCATATGCCAGGGATCTTGCAGATCCGGCTGCGCCATCACAGCCAAGGACAGGCGCAGATCCGCCACGGAACGTGCATGAGGGCCGGACACCGCCATCAGCTGTGCGCCGATGTGACGGTCCGCCGCGCTGGCGTTGCGGGCGGCAACGCGGCCAAGGGTTGGGCGGATGCCCTGCAAGCCACAGGCATAGGCCGGATAGCGGATTGATCCGCCAATATCTGTGCCATGCCCCATCGCCCCGATGCCCGCCGCCGTGGCAGAGGCCGCCCCGCCAGAGGACCCTCCCGGGGTAATGGCCGCATTATGCGGGTTTTTTGTATGTCCATGCAGAGAGTTGCGGGTGAACCAGCGCAGGGAAAATGCCGGCGTATTGGTGCGTCCAACAATCACCGCCCCTGCCCGACGCAGGTTGGCGACCACAGGGTTGTCACTGGTGGCAATCAGGTCTTTCTGGAGGCGCAGACCGTTGGTGGTGGCAAAACCGGTTTGATCAACATTTTCCTTGGTCGTCACCGGCACACCAGCCATCGGGCCAAGGGGATCGCCCGCCGCGCGGGCGCGGTCCACTGCATCCGCCGTTTGCAACGCCTCTTCGTCATTGCGCGCTACAACGGCGTTCAGCGTGGGGTTCACCGCATCCATTCGGGCCAGAACCGATTCTGTGACCTCCCGCGCGGTAACCTTGCCCGCAGTGACATGTTTTACGATTTCAGTTGCGCTTTGTTCGAACAGTTCCATGGGCCCCTCCGTTTCACGTCAGACTGGCATGAACCCGCAGGCTTGCACAGGTGGATGTTTGCATTTGCGCTTTTTGAAAATCAGGCGTTTGAGAGGGTGCAAATGCAAAAGGCAGTGGTGAACAGCTGGAATGAATGGGATCTAAGGAAACATGTGATTGCGGGCCGCGCCGTCACTTCCCTGATCACCATGTTCGTAGGAAGAGTTTCTCCGGTGATCCCGACCCGATTCATATCGGTGCCCCCCCGATCTGATCCTGAACAATCCCCTGCGGCCCCAGCCCGAAGATCAGCGCGGCATGTTTGAGGCCAACGGCCGGGAGATTGAATACGTCGCCCATCCCGCTGACAAAACGGCAATGTCCTGAAACCTTGTTATGTAGACCCCTAGACAGGCATGTTGTCGAACATGTCGTCAAATGCGTCTTGTTCCAGTGTTTTCTGGATCCGCTGCAATCGGCGCGGAATGGGTTGCTGGCGCGCATCAAGCGTGTTGGTGATCCGCTGGACACGTGGTGCAAGCTTAAGACGTTCATCCGCAGGGGCCGCATCAAAGGCCCGCTCCAACTGCTCCATCTGGTGTTCCAGATCGTGGATATTCATCGTGGCATCCTCCCAGTTGCGATTCCCTTAATGGTAGCACTTTGTCGCCCCAAAAGGGTTAATGAATGGTTTAAGTGAGAGGATCGGCCATTTGTTGCTTTCAGGCGATTTGTCGGCTGCAAAAATGTATAAATCACAGGCGCGCAGTGCTGCATCTGGACCCGCAGGACAGGCGAAACTGACGCACTCACGCTGTTTGCGCGCCCGGCCTACCCGTCGCGTCCAGGTTCCGCCGGGTTGCTGGAGAACAGGGCGATTTTGTTGCCTTGCGGGTCGCGCAGATAGCTGACGTAGAATGTCGGCCCATATGAGGCGCGAAAACCCGGCTGGCCCTCATCCACGCCGCCCGCAGCCAGGGCGGCGGCATGCAGGTCGCGAACCTGTTGCTGGCTGCTGGCCTCAAACGCGATCATCGCGCCATTCCCCGCCGTGGCCGGGTGACCGTTAAAGGTGGGTTTGACATAGAAATCCGCAAATACCGGTGTCTGCCCCGGCGCAACAGGCAATGCATAACTCAGCCCCTCTGGCCCTTCTTTCAGGTCATAGCCAAGAGCGGGCAGGAACGCGGAATAGAACCCTTTCGCCCGGACGATATCATCCGCGCCGACAGTGACGTAAGCAATCATTCGATGTGACCCTTCCGAGGCTTTAACCCTTGGTCGCATTTAACCACAGGTCGGGGATGTGAGATTTGAAATATAGCCTGCGATCTTAGTCCACTGAAAACACAACCTTATTGATTTCATGAATTGGCAATAGTACCAAACCTTCGTCGTTTTTGACTATCATTGTGGTTTCTGAAGTAGCCAGAATAACTGCGTCCATATCGCCTCTATCCATTACGATTCGAACCGGATCGGCTTCTAGAAGTGATGATGCGAGGCCTTGCCCTGCAAAGTAAGAGGCGAACAGTGCCGACGCTATTAATGCTCTTACCGCTAACCCCTTGTCCCGGAAAGGTTCAAAAAACCGGGACCATTTTGTGCTACCTTCGGCTTTCGCAAAAAAGATCAAATAAAAGGCCGCGGCCGTCACCAAGCAAGTTACAAAGAATATTAATCGCGCGCTGACAGAAGTATCCGATGGGAAGTAAGCTACCGCGAGTACCATACCATACATCCCCCCAATCCGCTCTAGATCTATTGGATACCCTTGATCAAGTTTTTCGGGGATTTCGACATCTGAAAATTGCAGAACCCCAGCTAGTGCGCCTTTCAACAAGCCCCCAACCAAAAGTAAAGCGGCCACAATCATCGATGTGAAAGCCAAAGTAGAAACCAGCTCCCAAGCAATCCGCTTTACTAGCGATGGAAACATTACAGTGTAGTAATCATTCGTTAGCCTCGAAAAAAAACCGATGTAGTGAATTGTGACTACGACCAGTGACGCTGACACAATCCGAAACACCAATTCAGCCTTCTCCATGGCAGTCTTCGCTGCATAGTGCTTTGCTTCAGTGATCACAGGTTAACCAATCATTGTTGTCATATGTTTCATGTCTAAAGCGCATGGTTCTTGCCGTCACCGATCACAAAAGTACCCGATGAAGCTCACAATACCACAACTCTTTCCCTCCTTCGCAATCTCATGTACACGCGCGACATCTGAAAGCCGGCGCCCGGACTCCAGCGCCGACCAAATAAGATATCGGAGTCAGAGGCAATTCGGCCTCTATGCAATGGCCATCTGGCCAACACAGGAAACGTAGATGTTTAACGTAACTAAAAAATCGATGGAGTGGGGCGAAGAGACGCTGACACTCGAAACCGGCAAAGTGGCGCGTCAAGCGGACGGCTCTGTCATTGCGACACTGGGCGAAACCAGCGTCATGGCAAACGTCACTTTTGCACGGGCACAAAAGCCGGGTCAGGATTTCTTTCCCCTGACCGTGCACTACAACGAGAAATACTATGCTGCGGGTAAAATTCCCGGTGGCTTCTTCAAGCGCGAGGCGCGTCCGACCGAGAAAGAGACGCTGACCAGCCGTCTGATCGACCGTCCGATCCGCCCGCTGTTCGTTCCCGGCTTCAAAAACGAAGTTCTGGTGATGTGTACGGTTCTGTCACATGATCTGGTCAACGATCCCGACATGGTTGCGATGATCGCAGCCTCTGCCGCGCTGACCATTTCCGGCGCGCCGTTCATGGGTCCGATTGCGGCCTGTCGCGTTGGTTTCGAGGATGGCGAATACATCCTGAACCCTGAAATCGACGACATGCAGAACCTGCGCATGAACCCTGATCAGCGTTTGGATCTGGTTGTTGCCGGCACCAAAGACGCCGTGATGATGGTTGAATCCGAAGCTTACGAGCTGAGCGAGGAAGAAATGCTGGGCGCGGTCAAGTTTGCCCATGACAGCATTCAGCCAGTGATCGACCTGATCGTTGATCTGGCCGAAGACGCCGCGAAAGAGCCGTTTGATTTCCAACCTGTTGACTATTCCGCGCTCTCCGCAGCCGTGAAGAAAGCCGGCGAGAAAGAGATGCGCGCAGCCTTTGCAATTGCAGACAAGCAAGAGCGCACAACAGCAGTGGCCGAAGCACGTGAGTTGATCAAGTCCAAGCTGTCCGAGGAAGAATTGGAAGATTCAAACCTCGGTTCCGCGATGAAAGGTCTTGAGGCCTCTATTCTGCGCGGCGACGTTGTGAAGACCGGCAAACGTATCGACGGGCGTAAGACGGATGAGATCCGCGATATCGTCTCTGAGACGGGCGTTCTGCCACGGACCCACGGTTCGGCGCTGTTCACCCGTGGTGAAACACAGGGTCTGGTTGTGACCACGCTGGGCACCGGCGATGACGAACAGTTCATCGACGCGTTGCATGGCAACTTCAAATCCAACTTCCTGCTGCACTATAACTTCCCTCCCTACTCGGTTGGTGAAGTGGGTCGCGTGGGCCCTCCAGGCCGTCGTGAAATCGGTCATGGTAAGCTGGCATGGCGTGCGCTTCAGGCGGTTCTGCCAGCACCAACTGATTTCCCATACACCGTGCGCGTTGTATCCGAGATCACTGAATCCAACGGTTCATCGTCGATGGCCTCCGTCTGTGGTGGCTCCTTGTCCATGATGGACGCTGGTGTGCCGTTGAAAGCGGCCGTGGCCGGTGTTGCCATGGGTCTGATCATGGAAGAAGACGGGTCATATGCGATCCTGTCCGACATCCTTGGTGACGAAGACCACCTTGGCGACATGGACTTTAAAGTGGCCGGTACTGAAGCGGGCATCACGTCCCTGCAGATGGACATCAAGATCGCGGGCATCACACCAGAGATCATGGAGAAAGCCTTGGCGCAGGCCAAAGCGGGCCGGATCCATATCCTTGGTGAGATGAACAAAGCACTGTCCGGTGCCGCTGAATTCTCAGAGCACGCCCCACGCATCGAGACCATGCAGATCCCAACGGATAAAATCCGCGAAGTGATCGGTTCTGGCGGTAAAGTCATTCGCGAGATCGTTGAAGTGTCCGGCGCGAAGGTCGACATCAACGACGAAGGCATCATCAAGATTGCATCGCCAAATGGTGAAGCGATCAAGAAAGCCTATGACATGATCCACTCGATTGTGGCGGAGCCGGAAGAAGGCATGATCTACACCGGTACGGTTGTGAAAATCGTCGACTTCGGTGCTTTCGTGAACTTCTTTGGCAAACGTGACGGTCTGGTGCACGTGTCCCAAATCGAAAACCGCCGGTTGAACCATCCTTCCGATGTTCTGAAAGAAGGTCAGGAAGTTAAGGTTAAGCTGCTGGGCTTTGACGATCGCGGTAAGGTGCGCCTGTCGATGAAAGTTGTCGATCAGGAAACCGGCGAAGAAGTTAAGGAAGACAAAGCGGACGACTGATTGCTTTCTGTAGTTTTCAACCCATCAGGAGGCCCCGACAGATTGTCGGGGCCTTTTGCGTTTAGGGCCAATCTCCAATGCATGGTGCAACGCCGGTAACTCCTGTTCATGCTTTAATGCCGCAAATGTGTTTATTCTGCTTTGATACAGCACAGTAAGGGCAAATCTGTCCTGATCCGAACCGCCTGCCCGTCTTGAGACTTGCCAAGAGCTTTTGCGCTGCTTAGTCAGTCGCTATGCGTCTGATTTATCGCGCCTTGTTCAAACAGCTGATGCAGTCAGCAGCACGGTCGCATCGATTGGCCGGTCGGCCAGCTTTGGCAGGATATGCCTTTGATCACATCACGCTAAAGATGCATATCGACGGGCGTTTTGCCTATCGCGAGCTGGACGCGCTGGAACACCAGCTTTTCCCAAAACTGGCTGCCGATACGGTCTGTCTGGATATCGGGGCGAACATTGGCAACCACGCAGTAAACTTTGCCGATCATTTCCATCATGTTCACGCCTTTGAGCCGAACCGCAAGGCATTGGACCTGTTGGAGATAAACGCCCGCCTGCGTCCCAACATCACGGTTCATTCGGTGGGGCTGTCCGATCACCGTCACACGCTGAGCGCGGTGCAACCCGAGGGCAACCTTGGCGGCACCGGCGCAAGCGCGTCAGGCAGCGCCAGTGATCAACGGGTCGAGCTGCCGCTTGTGCCGCTGGATGGGGTTGATTTGGCGCTGGGTGGACGGGCGATTTCCTTCGTCAAAATCGATGTAGAGGGTTTTGAGGCAGAGGTGATCAGAGGCGCGGCACAGACTTTGACCACGCATCGGCCCGTCATTGGGATGGAGGTCGACCGTCGCTCTGTGAATGGGGGCAGCAGCCCCGCGTTGGCGGCAGCGCTCGAGTTGGGATATACCCATATGTACGCCATGCGGCGCGGTGGCAGGGCCCGGTTCCGTGCTGTCAGCAATGCGGTAGAACGCAACTATCCGATGTTGCTGCTGTCGACCGTCCCACTTGAGTTTGAGGAGCGGTAGAGCGCGCCCGGGCCTGACACCGGGGCGCGATCATGCCTCATTCAACCGGGCGCTTTGGTCTTGCGCAGATAGGGCAGCACGGTTTCGAATTCACCAAATTTTGCCTTGGCGTCTTCATCTGACAGGGTTGCAGGGATAATCACGTCATCGCCCACATTCCAGTTCGCCGGTGTGGCCACCCCCTTGCCGGTGGACATCTGCAACCCGTCCAGCGCACGCAGCACCTCGGCAAAGTTGCGCCCGACAGTCATGGGATAGGTCATCGACAGCTTCAACTGCTTGTCTGGCCCGATGATAAACACAGAGCGCACCGTGGCACTGTCCGCGGGCGTGCGGCCATCGGGCAGATAAGCCTCCGCGGGCAGCATATCGAAGGCTTTGGACACCTCAAGACCAGTATCCGCGATGATTGGGAAACCGGCGGTGGTGCCTGCCACTTTCTCAATGTCGCCTTTCCATTTCTTGTGGTCCTCAACGCCGTCAACGCTGACGCCAATCACCTTGGTGCCGCGTTTCTCCCATTCATCTGCCAATTGGGCCACCGCACCAAATTCTGTGGTGCATACAGGCGTGAAGTCTTTCGGGTGGGAAAACAGAATGGCCCAATTGTCGCCCACAAATTCATGCAGCGACAGCGTGCCCTTATCCGTTTCCACCTTCAAATCCGGAATCGTGTCGTTGATGCGCAAGCCCATGGTTTCCTCCTGTGGGAATGTGAATATCTGACTTCTATGTAGTCATTAATTTCTTGCACACCAGCCCCTTGCGGCGGCTGCGGCGGGGTGACACAGTGGCGCGAAAATGGGCATCTCCAATCGATATGCCCCACCTAAGGAGGAGTTCAACCATGTTGGAAAAACGTGATTTCTATATCAATGGCGCGTGGGTTTCACCCGCCAAGGCAAATGACTTTGCCGTCATTGACCCATCAACCGAAGAACAATGCGCAGTGATCTCTTTGGGTGATCAGGCGGACACGGATGCCGCCGTAGCTGCTGCCCGCGCCGCATTTGACAGCTGGTCACAAACCTCACGCGAAGAGCGCATGGCGCTGCTGGAAAAACTCGCCGCGGTTTATGACGCCCGTCAGGAAGAGATGGCGCAGGCCATGTCGATGGAAATGGGTGCCCCGATTGACTTGAGCCGCGCGCAGCAGGTCGGTGCCGGTAGCTGGCACATTGGCGGTTTCCTTAAGGCGTTCAAGGACTTCTCCTTTGAGAAAGATTTCACCAGCACCGAAAAAACACTGCTTGAGCCGATTGGCGTCTGCGCCCTGATCACGCCTTGGAACTGGCCGATGAACCAGATCATCCTCAAGGCAATTCCGGCAATCGCCACGGGCTGTACCGTGGTGCTGAAACCTTCCGAAGTGGCCCCGCTGTCCGGTCATCTGTTTGCCGAATTCATGCATGAGGCGGGCTTCCCTGCGGGCGTGTTCAACATGCTGAACGGCGATGGCCCCGGTGTCGGTTCGCAACTGTCCAGCCACCCCGATGTGGACATGGTCAGCTTTACCGGCTCGACCCGTGCCGGTATCGCGATCTCCAAGGCGGCGGCAGATACACTGAAACGTGTGAGCCTGGAACTGGGCGGCAAAGGGGCCAACATCATCTTTGAAGATGCCCACCCCAAGGCGGCAAAGGCCGGGGCGATCCGTTGCTTCCGCAACTCCGGCCAGTCGTGCAACGCACCGACCCGCATGCTGGTGCATAAATCGCGCTATGACGAAGCGGTCGAAATGGCGGCGGATGTGGCCAATAGCACCCATGTTGGCCCTGCATCTGAAGAAGGCAAACACATCGGACCGGTTGTGTCGGAAGTGCAGTTCAACAAGATCCAGGGCCTGATCGAAAAAGGCATGGCCGAGGCGCGACTGGTCGCCGGTGGTCTGGGCCGCCCGGATGGGCTGAACCGCGGCTACTATGTGAAACCAACCGTCTTTGCCGATGTCAGCAACGATATGACCATCGCGCAGGAAGAGGTCTTTGGCCCTGTGCTGTCGATCATCCCCTTCGAGACCGAGGAAGAGGCCGTGGCGATTGCCAATGACACGCCATACGGTTTGACCAACTATGTTCAGACCGAAGATGACGAGCTGCGCCGCCGCGTCGCACGCCGTCTGCGCTCTGGCATGGTTGAAACCAACGGTGTCGGCTTTGCACAGGGTTCGCCATTTGGCGGCTACAAGCAGTCCGGCAATGGCCGTGAAGGCGGTGTTTTTGGTCTGGAGGAATTCCTTGAGGTTAAGGCCGTGTCCGGTTGGGCGGCTGAGTAACATTTGCTGCATGTGAATGTCAGAAGGGCTGCTTTCGGGTGGCCCTTTTTCATGTCCGGCGATGGCACCTGCGGAGAGGTCGGATTTGAGTTTATTGGCAAGATGAACGGGATCGGTCTCGCTTCATCTTTTCTTTACCATTTTTGGTAAAAGTTGATCCGCGCGGATAGCTGGAGAGCGATCCCGCGTGCAAGGTGAAGCCCTGTCCTCGTGCCTATACGTGCGAGGCAGGGTGCCCCCCCAGCTTCATCTTGCCAATAAACTCAAATCCGACCTGTCAAAACGGCGCTTTGGCCCGAATTTTCACGGAGCGGCCACCTTGCGGATGGTTAAAGCGCAGCTCTTCGGAATGCAGCATCAGCCGGGGGAAATCCAAGGCAGGACCTTTGGCGTAGAAGGGATCACCCAGGATCGGGTGCCCGATGGCCAGCATATGTACCCGCAACTGATGGCTGCGGCCGGTTCGGGGATGCAGGCGGATGCGCGCGGTAGTGCCGTCATCCTTGATCCGCTTCCATTCGGTTTGCGCGGGTTTGCCAGTTTCATGGCAGACCATTTGCAGCGGGCGGTTCGGCCAGTCCACAATCAGCGGCAGATCGATCTCGCCGGATTTTTCCTCTGGCACACCCCAGACACGGGCCACATAGGTCTTGCGTGTCATGCGTTTCTCAAACTGCAAGCCAAGGTGACGTTGCGCATAGGGTGTCATCGCAAAGATCATCACCCCAGAGGTGTCACGATCCAGCCGGTGCACCAGCAACGCCTGAGGAAAGGCGGCCTGAATGCGGCTCATCAGGCAATCGGCCAGCGCTGGCCCCTTGCCCGGCACGCTGAGCAGGCCAGCCGGTTTATCGACCAGCAGAACCTCTGCATCTTCATGCAGGATAACCAGCGGGTCCTGGGGGGGAGAGTACGTTGCGTCCATAGGGCCCCTGCTTCCAGATGTAGGGTGGGATTTCAACCCATCGCATGCAAGTCTTGATGCAAAACAGGAGAGTGACATGCACCCGACCATCCAGAAATTCCATGACCTTGTGCTGGCAAACACCCATGAAGGTGTTGCAGAGCTTATGGCTGCTGACATCCGGTTCAGCCCGCCAACGTATTGGGCCACATGGACAGGCCGCGAGGCGGTCGCCGCCGTGCTGGGCCATGTGAACGAGGTGTTCACGGACTTCAAATACCGGCGGGTCATGGGCGCGGGCAATGATTGGGCGCTGGAGTTTCAGTGCAAAGTCGAAGGGCTTGATTGCGTGGGCGTTGATCTGATCACCCTAAACGAAGCTGGCGAGATGCAGGCGTTTGAGGTTGTGATGCGGCCCCATAAAACCATTGGCGCACTGCGTGAGGCGATGAATGAACGGGTCAAAACCGATGCCCGTTTCATCAAATTCCGCGAGGCACTGTCTTAGGGACTGGGCCCTAGGTTGAGGTGGTTTCGGTCTTGGGTTTGCGCATCTGGCGCAGCATTGAGGTGGAATAGATGATCAACGCCAGCCAGATCATCGGGAAGGCGATCATGCGGGCACGGTCAAAGGGTTCGTCAAAGACAAAGACCGCCACCAGAAAGATCATCGTCGGTGCGATGTATTGCAACACCCCGATGGTCGACAGGCGCAGCAATTTCGCGCCATTGGCGTAGATCATCAGCGGCACGGCGGTGACAAGGCCACAGCCGACCAGAAGCCAGCTGTCACGATCAAGGCTGAGCGAGAAATGGGATTGGCCGGTGGCGCTCAGATAGGCAAGATAGCCCAGTGCCGGGATCAGCAAGATCAGAACCTCAAGCAGGAAACCCTGATTGGGACCAATGGGCAGGCTTTTCTTGGCCAATGCATAAAAACCCCAGGACACGGTCAGCGTCAGTGCAACCCAGGGGACCTGCCCTGCGTCGATGGCGATCACCAGAACCGCAAGTGCAGCCAGAGCAATTGCAACCATCTGAGCACGGCTGGGGCGTTCGCCCAGCACGACCGCCGCCAGAAACACACTGAACAAGGGGTTGATGTAATAGCCCAGCGAGGCGGCCAATGCGTTGCCCGTGGCGATGGCATAGACGTAGATGCCCCAATTGATGGAAATCAGCGCGGCGGTGACGCAGGCCATGCCAAGCATACGGGGATTGCGCAGCGCCTCGCGCAGGGAGTCGGTGCGGCGCAGGACGATCAGCACCACAGCCGCAATTGGTATGGACCACAGGACGCGATGCGCCACCACCTCAGCGGGCGAAATATGGGACAGCAGCTTCATATAAAGCGGCAAAAACCCCCACAGCACATAGGCGGTCAGCGCAAAAGCCAGCCCTTGCGGGGTGTCTACATTTGCTTTGGGTTGCAGGCTGTCGGGATTGCGCATCTGTGGTCTCCGTTCTGCCCAAGGGGTAGGACAAAGCGGTGCCCCCCGAAAGAGCTAGATTGTACCCGTTACACTTTCACCCGTTCGGATTTCGGATCATACATCGGTTTCAGCGACACCTCGGCTTTGACCCGCTTGCCGGCGACGTCGATTTCATAGGTCGAGGCCAGCAGATCCGCCGCCGTTTCACCTTTGCACGGCACATAACCAAGCCCCATCGCCCCGCCCAGTGCATGGCCATAGCCGCCCGAGGACAGGTAGCCGACGATCTCTCCGTTCCTGACAATCGGTTCATTGTGATACAGCAACGGCTCGGGATCGGTCAGTTTGAACTGCACCATACGGGCGTTCAGCCCTTGTTCCTGCTTTTCCAGCACCGCCGCGCGACCGATAAAATCCGGTTTGTCCTTTTTCACGGCAAAGCCAAGACCCGCTTCCAGCACGTGATCTTCTGCGGTGATGTCATGGCCGAAGTGGCGGAAGCCCTTTTCGATCCGGCAGGTATCCATCATATGCATGCCACAGAGTTTGAGGTTCAGGTCCTGTCCGGCCTCTGAGAGCACTTCAAAGACATGACCAGACATGTCCGAAGAGACATATATCTCCCACCCCAGTTCACCGACGTAGGTGACGCGGTGGGCCCGCGCGACGGCCATGCCGATCTCGATCTCCTGCGCGGTACCGAAGGGGTTTGTGGCATTGGAGAAATCACTGGGGGAGACCAGGTTCAGCAAATCACGGCTACGCGGCCCCATGATCGCCAGCACACCTTCGCCGGCGGTCACATCGGTGATAACCACGTTGAAATCACCCTTATGGCGCATCATCCATGTCTGATCCGCCAGCCGTGTGGCTGCAGGGGTGACAACCAGATAGGCGGTTTCACTCAGCCGGGTCACCGTCACGTCCGCCTCGATGCCACCGCGATTGTTAAGGAACTGGGTATAGACGATTTTGCCATTGGGAACGGCATAGTCACCACCGCCGATATGGTTCAGGAAAGCTTCGGCGTCCGGACCTTCAACGCGGATCTTGCCAAAGGAGGTCATGTCGTACATGCCGACGTTTTCCCGTACCGCCATATGTTCGTCACGGATGTTGTCAAAGAAATTCTGGCGCTGCCAACTGTAGCGGTATTCCTTTTCCTGCCCCGCGCGCGCAAACCAATTGGCGCGTTCCCAGCCAGCGATTTCCCCCATCACAGCGCCGCGTTCGATCAGATGATGATGGAAGGGCGTGCGCCGGATGCCGCGCGCGCTTGCCTTTTGGCGGTAGGGAAAATGGTCGGCGTAAAGCAGCCCCAGCGTTTCCTTGGAGCGTTCCGCGAGATAGGTTTTATTGCCCTGAAACGGCTGCATCCGGCCAATGTCCACATCCCCCAGATCAAAGGGTTTGGCCCCGTCTTCCATCCATTGCGCCAGCGCCATGCCAGCCCCCCCGGCCGACTGGATACCGATGGAGTTGAACCCGGCAGCGACCCAGACATTGTCCATCTCTGGCGCGAGGCCAAGGTGGTAGGCGTCATCGGGGGTGAACGATTCAGGACCGTTAAAGAAGGTGTGAATACCGGCCTCGGCCAACATCGGCATACGGGCACAGGCGTTTTCGAGGATCGGCTCGAAATGGTCAAAATCTTCGGGCAGTTGATCAAATTCGAAATCATCGGGAATGCCATCAAGCGCCCATGGTTTTGACACAGGTTCAAACGCGCCAAGCAGCATCTTGCCTGCGTCTTCTTTATAATAGGCGCATTCGTCAGGCACGCGCAGCACCGGCAATTGTTGCAGGCCCGCGATGGCTTCGGTCACAATATAGAAATGTTCGCAGGCTTGCAGCGGGACGTTGGTGTTCAGCATCCGGCCGACCTGATGCCCCCACATGCCACCGCAGTTCACCACGTGATCGCAGGTGATGTGGCCAGTGTCCTCACCGCTTTGCCAGTCCACGCCTGTGATGCGCCGCCCCTCGCGGGTGACGCCAGTAGCCTTGGTGCGTTCGATCACCTGTGCCCCGCGTTGGCGTGCGCCCTTGGCCAGCGCCAGCGCGATGTTTGCCGGATCACCCTGCCCGTCCTTGTCGAGATAGACCGCGCCGGTCACCCCTTCGATGTTCAGATGTTCGTATTTCGCCAGCACGTCCTGCGGGCTGATTTCTTCGACATCAACGCCAAAAGCACGGGCCATGGCCGCCTGACGGTAAATCTCTTCGCGGCGCTCATCGGTCAGGGCAACGGTGATCGAACCGCAGCGTTTGAAGCCGGTGGCGACACCTGTTTCATCCTCCAGATTGCCATAGAGTTCTTGGGAATATTTCGCCAGTTTGGTCATATTCGCCGTTGCACGCAATTGCGCGATCAGCCCTGCCGCATGCCATGTGGTGCCGGATGTCAGTTGTTTGCGTTCCAGCAGAACCACATCTTTCCACCCGAGTTTTGTCAGGTGATAGGCGACGGAACACCCGATGACACCACCACCGATGATGACAACGCGGGCATGGGACGGAACGTTAGACATGAGGCAGATCCTTTAGGCGATGTCGCGCTTTTGGGGCGCTAAACAATACGATGTCCTGCGGCCTTCAGACGGCGGGCGATTTCAGCGATATGGGCGGGGGAAACTTCGCAACAGCCCCCAATGATCGTGGCACCTTGTTCGACCCAAGCCATCGCGTGATCGGCATAGGCCGTTGGGGTGAAATCCTTGCGCCGCGTCAATGCGTCAACTGTGGGTTTGGCTTCCAGAAACCCCTCTGTGATCTGCTCGAACCCGTTTGCATAGGCACCGTAGGGAATACCCGCCTGTGCCAGAATCTCCAGCGCAGCGGGGATCGCTTCGGGGGCAGAGCAATTGACCAGTACCGCCGCTGCGCCCGCATGGGCATAGGGCAGAACCGCTGACAAAGGTTCGCCTGACCGCAGCTTGGTACCATCGCGGTCATCGACACTGACGGCCAGCCAGACAGGTTTATCCCCTGCTGCTGCCCCCCGCAGCACGCTTTCGGCGTGGATGACCGACACCACTGTTTCACACAGCAGCATATCGCAGGCCGGGGCGATCATCTGTGCAATTTCGGCATAGATCGGGGCACCTGTGGCCGCATCAGGATGCAGATCAGGACGATAGGACGCCGCAATAGGTCCGATAGAACCAGCGATCCGGGCGGCACCGCTGGTGCGGGCCTCTGCGATGGCCATCGTCAGAAGATCGGCAAAACGATCCTCAAAATCGGTATCCACCAACCGGTCACGGTGGATTGCATAGGTGTTGGAGGTGGCGATAGTCGCACCCGCCTCGGTAAAATCACGGTGGACCTCGCTGACCAGACCGGGATGTTCGATCATCACCTGCGTGGACCACAGCGGCGTGGGCCGATCGCCTGCACGGTGGATCAGCTCCTGGCCCATGCCACCATCGAGAAGGGTGATATCGCTCATGCACGTATCCTTTTGTTTTCAGGGTCCCATAGCGGTTGATCAGGCTGCACCGTGGCTTTGCACAGCTTGCCAAAAATATTGATCTGAACCTCAGTGCCCGGCACCGCCAGATCAGCCCGGATGGTGCCCAGCGCCACGGATTTATTGATGCGATATCCCCAGTCGCCACTGGTGGTTTCGCCAACGACCTCACCCTGATGCCAGACAGTCGACATATAGGGGGCGTCCTGATCCCCCGCGTCGACAGTCATGGTGACAAAACGTTTCTTGAGGCCCGCTTGCTTTTCTGCTTGCAGGGCCGCCTTGCCGGGGAAATCCTGCGGCTTGTCAAATTTGATGAACCGGTCCAGCCCCGCCTCCAGCAGGGAATAATCCGTGGACAGATCGCCCTTCCACGCGCGGTAGCCTTTTTCGATGCGCATGGAGTTCAGGGCAAACATACCAAATGGTTTCGCACCTGCGCCGATAACAGCATCATAAAGCGCCGGAATATCCGCATTGGCCGCGTGAATTTCCCAGCCAAGTTCGCCAGCAAAGGACACCCGCGCCAAGGCGCAATCCCTGCCCGCCACTTTGGCCGGCTGGGTTGAAAGCCAGGAGGCGTTCAGATCTGCCTCAATACCCATCGTTTCGAACATTTCGCGCGACTTGGGGCCGGTGACGATCAGCGTGGAGTATTCGGTGGAATGGTCCGTCAGGGTCAGCCCATCGGGCAGGTTTTTCTTCAAGAGTTCAAGGTCATGCCATTGCGCAAGGGCCGCAGTGATCAGGGTAAAAAAGTCATCATCGTGGCGCATAATCGACATTTCGGTCAGGATGCGGCCCCGGCTGTCAGGGAAATAGGCAAGGTTCATCCGTCCCACCTTGGGCAATGCGCCGGCAATACGGGTGCGCAGCCATTCGGCGGCCCCCTCACCGGACAGGTTGAACCGCGAGAAGCCCGGCAGATCCAACACGCCAACGCTGTCGCGCACCGCCTCTACCTCTTCCTTGACGCGGATCGCCCATGGGCCGTTGCGGTCCCATGTCTGGGTTGCTGCCTCGGAAGTGTCATCACCTTCCTGAGCAAACCAGTTTGCGCGCTCCCAGCCGTTGAAAGCCGCCATCTGCCCGCCCGCTGCAAGAATCTTGTCATGGATCGGCGAAAGTTTTTTGTCACGCCCCGCAGGCCATGCGTGATGCGGGAAATGCATGGCGTATTCGTGGCCATAGGTTTCCAGCGCCTTGGCCAGACAATGATCATGATCCGTGTAATCGGTATAGCGGCGCGGATCGACGGCCCACATGTCCAGTTCGGTTTCGCCGTGCATGATCCATTCCGACAGCACCTTGCCCGCGCCACCGCCCTGTGCAATGCCAAAGGTAAAGGAATGCCCTTCAAAGGCGTTTTTCACGCCCGGCATCGGGCCTACCATCGGCAAACCGTCAGGAGCATAGGGAATAGGCCCGTTAATGTTGCGGCCAACGCCTGCGGTGCCAAGGATCGGGACACGCGCCATGGCATCTTCGATGTAATACTCAAGCCGCTCCAGATCGTCGGGATAAAGCTGGAATGAAAAGTCCTCTGGCATCGGGTCATCGGGCGTGACCCACGCAGCCTTGCAGTTGCGTTCATAAGGGCCAAGGTTCAACCCGTTCTTGTCCTGACGCAGATAATAGGAGGTATCGACGTCCCGCAGCAGCGGCACCTTATGGCCCTTCTCCTTGGTCCATGCTTCCAGTTCGGCAATCGGCTCTGTCAGGAAATACTGGTGGGACATCACAACCATTGGCACGGTGCGCCCGCCGAAAGGTTTGAACATTTCGCCCACGCGTTGCGCATAATACCCGGCGCAATTGACCACATATTCGCAGCGAATGTCGCCCTTGTCAGTTTTCACAATCCATTCGTCGCCGTCCTGTTCCAGACCGGTGATCGGGCAGAACCGTTCGATCCGCGCGCCGGCATCACGTGCGCCTTTGGCAAGGGCCTGCGTCAGCTGTGCCGGATCAATATCCCCATCCAGCGGGTCCCAAAGCCCCCCTTCAAGGTCATGGGTTTCCATAAACGGGTGCATTTCCTTAAGCTCTTCAGGGGTGCAGATGTTCATCTCCAACCCCTGATATTGGCCCATGGAGGCCACACGTTCGAATTCCATCATACGCTCTTTGGAATGGGCCAGACGGATCGAACCGGTAACGTGGTAATTCATCGGATAACCCACATCGTCACCCAGCGTGCGGTACATCGCAGCGGAATCGCGCTGCATGTTCATCACAGCCCATGAGCCGGCGAAATTCGGCACGTTCCCCGCCGCATGCCATGTAGACCCGGCCGTCAGTTCGTTTTTTTCCAGCAGCACACAGTCTTTCCAGCCTGCCTTTGCCAGATGATACAATGTCGAGGTGCCAACGACACCGCCGCCGATGATGACCACGCGGGCCGTTGTTGGGAAATCTGACATGGGAAGGCTCCGTTACTGGTCGTGTTGTGGCAGGGTGTCGGTGATGTCGTAATAGTCGCCCTTGTCAGCGACGAAGATATGCTTTTCCGTCTGGATACCAGTGGCCCCGTCCAGCGTGCCGGACATGACAGAGGTGGCCCCCTTGTCGTCGTCATGCCGCCAGAACAGGGAGGACCCGCAGCGGTTGCAAAAGCCGCGTTCGGCTGGCGGGCTGGAACGGTACCATTGTAGGGTCTCATCCTTGGTGATGCGCAATTGTTCCGGCGCGACTTGGGTGGCGGACACGTAATGCCCGCTGGTCTTGCGACATTGCACACAATGGCAGGCAACCGAATTGCGCAGCGGGCCAGTCAGTTCGAAGTTAACACCACCGCAGAGGCAGCTTCCTTTGATCATCTCAGATCCTCCCAGTTTGGTTGCGCAGGCATTTAATACACCGGCGGTGCGATCACCCAGATCGCCACGGCCGGTTCGGCAAATGGGTTGGCCCAGCGAAAGGCCTCGCCACGAATACGGAAACTGTCACCGGCGTTGATTAGATGGGTCACACCGGCAATCTCGATCTCAAGCTGGCCCGACAGGACATATCCCACCTCCTGCGTGGGGCGGGTCACCGGATCCTTGATCCGGCTGTGCGGCGCAAAGGTGGAATGCACCATTTCAAAATCATCGGTCAGGTCAGGGGAAAGCAGTTCCTCGACCAATCCGGCGACCTGCGATCCGATGGTGCGGCGCGCGTCCTGACGCACCACATATCCGGCCTCATGTGCGGGGGCCGCCGCATGGCGAAACAGCATGGACACCGAGACGTCCAGTTTGGCCGCAATCTCGCGCAGATCGGTGATCGAGGGTTCGGAAATATCCCGTTCCACCTGGCTGAGCCAGCCCACCGAGCGGCCCAGCATATCGGCCAGATCCGCCAGCGTCAGGCCGCGGGATTTGCGCAAGGCCCGCAAATCTGCGCCAAGGGTATCAGGGGTGTCGGGCAAACTGTGCTGCATTGCGATTCCGTGAAAAAACAGTTCTGATTTTCACGTAACAACAGCTTCGTGAAAAAATCCAGAATTATTTCACGAAGCCGCTATTTTGTATTCAGGAAGACCTGTTGCAGGATGGCTGTCAGCGCCTCGGCATCAGTGTTGTCAAAGGCGTCCGGTAGGTTGCTGTCGATGTCGAAGACCCCGATCAGCCTGCCCGCCCCGTCGAAAACCGGCAGCACCAGTTCCGAGCGGGTCGAGGAAGCGCAGGCGATATGGCCGGGGAAAGCATCGACATCGGCAACCAGCTGCACCTCACCGGAGCGCGCCGCCGCACCACAGACCCCGCGTGAGAAGGGGATCACCAGACAGCCATGGCCGCCCTGATATGGCCCGATCTTCAGCAGTTCCGGCGCAACAACGCGGTAGAACCCGGTCCAGTCAAAGCGGTCGTCAGCATGGTGAACCTCGCAGGCGACCGTTGCCATCAGGGCAACCGCATCTGTTTCGCCATCAGTCAGGGCAGCGATGGATTTGGCAAGGCTCGGGTAATCCACTTTCATCAGAAGGCTCCCTGTGGCTGAGTGCGGACAGTATATAAGGCCAAAAAGAGGGGTTAGACCCGCTCAATCGCGATGGCCGTCCCTTCACCGCCGCCGATGCAGATGGCGGCAATGCCTCGTTTCAGACCGCGTTTTTCCAGCGCGTTCAGCAGGGTGACCATGATGCGGGCACCGGATGCACCGATGGGGTGACCCAAGGCGCAGGCACCGCCGTTGACGTTCACGATGGCGTGGTCGAGACCCATTTCATGCATGAAGGCCATAGGCACAACGGCAAAGGCCTCGTTCACTTCCCAAAGGTCGACGTCCTCTTTGCTCCAGCCGATTTGTGCCAGCAGTTTCTGCGCCGCAGGCACGGGGGCGGTCGTGAACAGGCCCGGTGCCTGCGCGTGGCTGGCATGGCCAAGGATGCGGGCGCGGATGTTGAGACCCTGCGCGTTTGCGGCATCTTCCGAAGCAAGGACAAGGGCCGCGGCCCCGTCGGAAATCGACGATGAATTGGCCGCCGTCACGGTGCCACCCTCGCGGAAGGCCGGTTTCAGCTGCGGGATTTTGTCAGGCCGGGCATTGGCCGGTTGTTCATCGGTTGTAACTGTCACACTGCCCTTGCGCGTTTTCATTTCGACGCTGGCAATTTCATCGGCAAAGGCACCGTTTGATTGCGCCTCTAACGCGCGCGACAGGGACGCCAGCGCATATTCATCCTGCTTTTCGCGGGTGAACTGAAAAGTCTCGGCGCAATCTTCGGCGAAAGTGCCCATCAGGCGGCCCTTGTCATAGGCATCTTCCAACCCGTCAAGGAACATGTGATCCACCACGGCCCCATGGCCCAGACGTGCCCCGCCGCGCATTTTCGGCAGGACATAAGGCGCGTTGGTCATGCTTTCCATGCCACCGGCAACCATCACATCGGTATGGCCCAATGCAATCTGGTCAAAGCCGATCATCGCCGCCTTCATCCCTGAACCACACATTTTGTTCAGCGTCGTGGCGGGCACCTCTTCGCCCAGCCCCGCCGCGAAACCAGCCTGACGTGCCGGTGCCTGCCCCTGTCCCGCGGGCAACACACAGCCCATCAAGACCTCTTGCACCGTTTCGGTTTTGGCGTTGTCCAACGCAGCCTTGATCGCATGGCCACCAAGCGCGGAGGCGCTAAGCCCCTCAAACGCGCCCTGAAAGCCCCCCATCGGCGTGCGGGCCGCCCCGGCAATAACGACGTTTTTCATTTCGCTCTCCTTTGGTGCAGTTGCTCATCAGTTGGTAAGAAATTGAGCTTAGGTCTTGTACTATCGGTCAGGTATGCGGGATTTTTTTATGGAACTACAGATCAAAACAGAATCCGACGTGTGTATCGTCAGCATCCACGAAAGCCGGATTGATGCCGCCGTTGCCTTGGATTTCAAGGAGGCGGTGCGTCAGGGCACGCTGGATGCCCCTGCCGAGGTGGTACTGGATCTGACGCAGGTCGGGTTTGTTGATTCAAGCGGTTTGGGCGCGATTGTCGCGACAATGAAACATCTGGCCCCCGAACGCCGGTTGGTTCTGGCCGGGCTGACCCCGCCGGTGGAAAAGGTGTTTCGCCTGACGCGGATGGATTCGGTTTTCCAGATCCATCTAACCCTTGAAGATGCCCTGCGTGCGCAATGTGAGTGAGGCACCCCAGATGTCGCTGAAGGTTGCACAGGCCGATATGCTGGAGCCCTTTGATGTGAGGGTCACCAGCGGTCCGCTGGCCGTCCGCAAAGCCCTTGAATTGGTTTTTGACCGGCTTTCCCCGCTGACCCTGGATGTCGAGGAAACCAGCACGGTTGAATTGGTACTGGCGGAGGCGCTGAACAACATCGTTGAACACGCTTATCCACCAGCCGATGCCAGCGGGCCGGTGCATATCAATATACGGCACTGCAAGGATGGTCTGCATGTGCAACTGCGTGACCGGGGCCGTGCAATGCCGGATCACAAACTGCCCAAAGGTCAGCTTCATAGCTGTGACGTTGATTTCAGCGACCTGCCGGAAGGTGGCTTTGGCTGGTTCCTGATCAAGGACCTGTCCAGAGATGTGGAATATACCCGCCTCGACGGGGAAAACCGACTGAAGCTGCGGATTGCGGTGGCGTTTCGCCGCTGACAACAAATGCTCAGCAACAAATTTCGACAGGCTCCTGCGTGCGGCCCGCACCGTTAAAAGAGACATTTTGACAAGAAATGTCCCTGCCGCATTGCTGCCCCGAAGTTTCCCGAAATCGCCGCGATCAGATCATAAAGCGGCCATGCTCGGCTGGCATGAAGGAGCCTGTAGCTGCATATGGCTTCCCTTGGTACCGCGTTTAATAGCCCCCACCCAGTGCGCGGTGCCAAGGAACTTCCTCCCCAAAAATTAAGCAATACACCGGATCAAACGCCTGAAAGCGTTGGGTGCGCAAGGGTTGGGCGTTGGGCGCGAACTGCCTGATAAGAAAAGGCTTGGCATGTCAGATGGGTGCGAACGGTCATAGCCCCGGCGCGGCAAGCTGCGCAGCGCTAGTTCAGCTGGAAATGCAGCGGATAGGCACCATCGGTGAAGGGGCCAAATAAATCCGGGATATCGGGGTGTTCCACCGGTTCGCCGGAGTAATCCGCGACCAGATTCTGTTCGGACACATAAGCCACGTAATAGCTTTGATCGTTTTCAGCCAGAAGATGGTAAAACGGCTGATCCTTGACCGGGCGGCTTTCCTCTGGAATCGCCTCGTACCACTCGTCTGTATTGGCGAATTCAGGGTCAACGTCAAAAATCACCCCCCGAAAGGGATGTTTCTTGTGTCTGACCACTTGGCCCAGATGATATTTTGCGCGTGTGCGTAGCATAACTTGCAGCCCCTACCTTTCGTTAGTAACGGGTTCAAGGGGCTTTTGTCCAATCAAGTCACACTATTTAAAGGAAACAGACTGTTGACCCTTATTTTCACTGTGCTGGAAATTGTCGCGCCTGTGTTCCTGCTGGCCGGTATCGGGTTCGGTTGGGTTAAGCTGGGTTTTGAATACCGGCTGGAATTCGTTACCCGCCTGGCAATGACGCTGGCGGTGCCCTGCCTGATCTTTACAGCACTGGTCAACACCACGCTTGATCCGGCCGCCCTGACCACGCTGACGCTGGCCAGTCTGGTGGCCTATGGCGCAGTATCGGTTGGTGTGCTGGTGCTGATCCGGGTGCTGGGGATGAACCAGCGCACGTTTGCCGCTCCGATGATTTTTGGCAATACCGGCAACCTTGGCCTGCCGCTGGCGCTGTTCGCCTTTGGTGAGGTCGGGCTGGAATATGCGGTGGTTGTCTTTGCGGTTATGGCGATTCTGTCCTTTACCTTCGGCATCTGGCTGGTGGCGGGTGCCGGATCTTTTGGCAAAGTCCTGAAAGAACCGCTGGTCTGGGCCACAGCTGGTGGTGCGTTGTTTCTGTGGCAAGGTTGGGGGCTGCCCACCTTTCTGGACAATACCTTGGGGTTGATCGGGCAAATGGCGATTCCGCTGATGTTGATCACCCTTGGCGTTGCAGTGGCGCGCCTGTCCCCCAGTGGGATTGGCCGCGCAGTTATCCTGTCCGCCCTCAAACTGGTGATTTGCGTAGGTTGTGCATGGCTCGCCGCCGACTTCTTTGCGCTGGAAAAGACCGCCTTTGGCATTCTTGTTCTGCAAATCGCCACCCCGGTTGCGGTTACATCCTATATGCTGGCGGCGAAATACGGGGCGGATGCAGATTCTGTTGCGGGGCTTGTTGTGGTGTCGACCCTGATGTCGATCGGCGCATTGCCGCTGCTTTTGGCGGTTTTGTTGTAAAAATTGTGATGTGACGTGGCTGAGAAATAGGCTAAACTGCCCTCAAAATATAATAACGAAAGCGAGAGGCAGATGAGCAGAACCCTTCGCGCCCTGATACTTGTGTTGCTGGTTGGATCCTGCGGCGGTGGACAATCCTCTGCCCCGCGTAATCTGGACAATGCCTGCAGCCTTCTCAGAGAGCGCCCGCAATACCTGAAAGCGTTCCGAAAGGTGGAACGCAAATGGGGCGTCCCGATGCATGTGATGATGGCCACGATCCATCAGGAAAGCAAATTCGTCGCAGATGCCCGCACGCCGTTCCGCTATGTGGCGGGGGTGATTCCGATGGGCCGTCAATCCAGCGCTTATGGCTATTCGCAGGCTCTGGATGCTACATGGGACGAATACCGCGCGGATCAGAACCGCCGTTCAGCCAAGCGGAACCGGATCAATGATGCCACTGATTTTATGGGCTGGTACATGAACCAGACGCGGGATCGCAATGGTGTGTCCTTGTCAGATGCGCGCAACCAGTATCTGGCCTATCACGAGGGCCACACCGGTTTCCGCAAACAGACTTACAATCGTAAATCATGGCTGGTGGGCGTCGCGGGCAAGGTTGATGCCCGTTCGCAAATGTATCGCGCACAGTTGGCGGGGTGCCGCCTGCGTTAGCGGTTGGCTGTGCTGCCGGGGCTGCCCACGTTGAACAGACTGTTGGGCAGGTTGCCGCCCTTTTGCAGATCACCCAGTACCACGGTGGTCTGCGAGCCATTGCCGTCGTTGATCACCCATTGGCGCAGTTCAACCGGGTTGCCGGTGAATTTTAGCTGGATATTACCATACTGCGGGTTTTCCGGGTCCTGTGCCTTGACCACTGTTGCGGTGCCATCAAAGCTGTGGCCAGTGACCATATTCGCCTTACCCAGATCGACGTTACGCGCCAGAATGATCGACAACGGCGTGCGCGCCAAGGGATAGCTTTCGGCAGGCTGGTTTGATTTCTTGTCAAAGATCACAACCGTGTTGCTGCCCGCCACAACCAGCGCAGTTTCGGGTGGATTATATTCAAACCGTACCTTGCCGGGGCGTTTGATATAGATGGTGCCCGTGCTGATCGACCCGTCATCATTGATCTGGGTGAATTCACCCTTGGCGGTCTGCAATTTGTTCAGATAGGCTGAGATGTCATTTAACGGCAGCTTTTGCGCCGCGGCGGCCAGTGGGAGAGCCAGCGCCAAGCCAATGGACAGAACGGCGGTTGAGAGAATACGCATGATGGTTACCTGTTTGTCTGTGTTGCATCAGACATAGGGCGTCAGTCCATGATATGCGATATCATGCGGCGGTTTATTGCTAACAGGCTGTGATTTTTCAGTATTTTCAGGCCGGAACCTTCAGTTTCATCACCTCTTTGCGCAACAGCTGCGCCTCTTTCACCTCTTTCTTCATCTCTTTCCACACCTTCTTCAGCAGGCCCTGCGCCTTTGCTGTGCCCGCTTTTGCCCCCGTGACCTCTGTGATCCACGAGAAAATCATGCGCAGTACGCTTTGGAAGGTCCCGATGATGGAAAAGACCGTGCCCAGGATATCAAGCTCTTGGATCAGGTTTGTGATATAGACGAATATCTGGATCAACATTCGCACATAGCGCGCGAACAGCTTCTTCAGCGCCACGATAACCGCTTTCGGGTCCAGCGCTTTCTTGATCACGGCAATGATCCTTTTGCCCAAAAGCAAAGTCGTTTTCAAAAGGATGGGAAGGGCCGTGATCGTCGCTTCGACGACCTGACCGGCGCGCAGCACCTTGTCGACCACGGATTTTCCAACGGTCGCCGCAATTTCCTTGGCGACATTCACAACCTGCCTGATGAAGGACACCATGGATTTCAGATGTGAGGATACTTTTTTGAAAACGACTTTCCAAAGTTTGTGCAGTCGTTCCTGAAACTTCTCCGTTGCATCCAAAAACTTTTTGGTCGGGTCTTGGTCATCGGCCATGTGAATGTCCTTTCAGCCTGCCAGCATGGCCCTGGATGTGCTGCGCAGTGTCAGGAATAAAGTCACCCAAACCTTTAAAAGCGCAAAAAACTCCAGGGGTCTGACAAATAAGATTGTGCAAAATAGCGTTCAAAGAAATGATTCTACGGCCCGCGAAATAGCAGCCAGTGTGAAAACGCTAGCCGATTTTGCACAGATTGGTCCAGACATTTGCAGTCGTCTGTTGATCTGAACAGTGACCACCGGACGAAAAAACACCGCCGGGAGGGAGGGAGGGCCCGGCGGTGGCGGTGTGCATCTACAGGTCAGAGGAGGTAAGCCTTAGCCCTGTTCCGGCACCAGTATTTCGCGTTTGCCCACGTGGTTGGCCGGAGAAACAAGACCTTGTTCCTCCATCTGCTCGACCAATCGCGCGGCTTTGTTATATCCAATTGCCAGCTTGCGCTGGATGTAGGAGGTCGAACACTTGCGATCCTTGATCACAATCGCAACGGCAGTATCATACAGCGCATCTTCGCCATCGGTGTTGCCGCCAAGGCCAAGCACCGCATCAATGTTGGCCTCATTGTCATCGCTTGGGCCGTCGACAACCCCGCCGACATAATCCGGTTCGCCAAATTGCTTTAGGTGATTGACGATTTCCTCAACCTCTTCGTCGCTGACAAAAGGCCCGTGGCAGCGGGTGATTTTCGCACCACCCGCCATATAGAGCATATCGCCCATGCCCAGCAGTTGCTCAGCACCCATTTCGCCCAGAATGGTACGGCTGTCGATTTTAGAGGTCACCTGAAACGAGATCCGCGTGGGGAAGTTCGCTTTGATCGTACCGGTGATCACATCTACCGACGGACGCTGTGTGGCCATGATCAGGTGGATGCCCGAGGCTCGCGCCATCTGTGCCAGACGCTGAATGCAGGCTTCGATCTCTTTGCCCGCAACCATCATCAGGTCGGCCATTTCGTCAACAATCACGACGATATAGGGCAGTGCCTCTGGTGTGTTCTCTTCCGTCTCGAAAATCGGCTCCCCAGTGTCGTCGTCAAAGCCGGTCTGCACCGTACGGCTGAACATCTCACCCTTGGCCAGCGCATCGCGCACGCGGCCGTTATAGCCTTCGATGTTGCGCACACCCATTTTGGACATCTTGCGATAACGCTCTTCCATCTCGCCGACAGTCCACTTCAAGGCAACAACCGCCTTTTTGGGATCCGTCACAACGGGGGACAGCAGATGCGGAATGCCGTCATAGACTGACAGTTCCAACATCTTGGGGTCGATCATGATCAGGCGACATTCTTCCGGCGTCAGCTTGTAAAGCAGGCTCAGGATCATCGTGTTGATCGCCACGGATTTACCAGAACCTGTGGTCCCCGCAATCAGCAGGTGGGGCATCTTGGCAAGGTTGGCGACCACAGGATCACCGCCGATATCCTTGCCCAAGGCAAGCGGCAGACGTTGGTTACCATCGCCGAAATCACGTGAGGACAGGATTTCGCGCAGGACAACCTTTTCGCGGTTTTCATTGGGCAATTCGATGCCAATGACCGAACGTCCCGGCACAGTAGAAACACGCGCAGAGAGCGCCGCCATGGAACGTGCAATATCATCCGCTAGACCAATCACGCGACTGGCCTTAAGACCCGGTGCCGGTTCCAGTTCGTACATGGTGACCACAGGGCCGGGCCGCACGGCGACGATTTCACCCTTCACGCCATAGTCATCCAACACGCTTTCCAGCATCCGTGCATTTTCTTCCAGCGCTTCGTCGGACAGGTGCAGGCGCTGCACATCTTCTGGGTTTTCCAGCAAGTTTAGTGGCGGCAGTTCGAAACCGGGATGGGTATCCTCAAAGCTGAGCGCGGGCTGTGCCTCTGCGATGGCCTGTTTGGAGGGGGGCGTTGGTTTGCGGGTTGGTTGCTGCACAACCTTACGCGGTTCCGCAACTGGGATCGGGGGCACCACGGGTGCCGGTGCCTCCTGAAGTGGCAAGGGCTCCACCACAGGTTCGGCCGCTTCCGGTGCCGGCGCTGCAACAGGCATCGGAGCCACAGGAATTGGGGCTGACGGGGCCACAGTGTTGATCGACAGACGCGGCTCAACCCGTGGGGCTGGCGCGGTCAGGGGCGGTTCCGGTGGCAGTTGGCTACGTGGTGTGGTGTCGAGCAACAATGCATCCGGGCCGCGCCCGCGCCCTTTGGTCAGGGGGGCGGTGACCGGCGTATGCACAGCAGTGGCAGTGCGCACGCGGTTCTTGATCACATTGGCGATTTTCGACTTGATACGCTCTTCGCCGGGGGCCTCTTCAACAACGGCTTCGCTATAGGTTTCAACCAGTTCCGGTTCCGGCATGGCATCAGGGCGTTTGATCAGCCCGGGCATGCGGGCCAGCAAACCAGTTTTGGCCTCTGGCGCTTCGGCAGTGAAAACAGGTTCGGGGGATACTTCTGGCGCAGGCGGCGCGTTATATGCCGGTTGGTTGGCCTGCCACTCGGCAAGCTCTTCAGCCTCAAGCCGACGCTGCTCACGACGCTCTGACTGGCGCGCCTGTAGGGTCTGTGCAGCATGAACGGCACCGCTGGCACCGCGTCCGATCAGGTTCATGAACATCGCGTAGGCCATGATCACCCCCACCAAAAGGAAGCGCGCCAGACGCTGCAATTCAACCTTGGTGAACCCCAAGACAAACGCGCCAAGCGCTAGGATCGCTACGCCCATCAACAGCGACATCAGCTTGACCGTGAAAGAAGATCCAATCGGCAGGATCGTCAGGATCGCGCCCATGACGGTATCGCCAAAAAGCCCGCCCAGACCAAAGCTATGGGTTTGCAGCCATTCCGGCCCCGGTGCCAGGGTTGCCGCATAGATCGCGCCCAGAGCCACCGCAATCGGGGCAAAGATCAACCGGCCGACCGCGCGATCCTGCCCCCGGTGCAGTGCAAAACGTACCCCCCAGAACAACAGCACAATCGCCACGCCCCAAGCGCCCCAACCCACAATCATGAACAAAGGCGCCGCAATGGAAGCACCCATCCGGCCCATCCAGTTTTGCACCGGCGCATCGGTGGACACCATCCAGTTGGGATCATCCGGCGTGTAACTCAGGATCATCATCGCCGCCATGACGCCCAGCAGGATCAGCACCAGCCCCAGCAATTCCTTGCCACGTTTTTCGATGGCTTCTGCCATATTGCTGTCCAGCAATGGATCGCGTCCGCGTGTCTGATAAGCCATGCTTCGTCCCTCGTTCTTAATCGGCATAGAGACAATCGCGGATCAATTGCAGCCCGCGCTCTGTCTCTTCCTTGGGGGCCACAAGCGCCACCCGTATATACTTGTTACCGGGGTTCTCCCCGTCCGTGTCCTGGGCCAGATAGCCTCCCGGCAATACTTTCACGCCGGTTTCGCGCCACAGCTTCACCGCTGCGTCTTCGTCATTTTCCACCGGCAACCACAGGAAGAACCCGGCCTCGGGGCTGGCATATCCGGCCACATTGCCAAAGATGCGATCCGCCATGTCGAATTTTTCCTGATAGAGGGCGCGGTTCTCAATCACATGTGCCTCATCGTTCCATGCGGCAGCAGCAGCCTGCTGCAAGGGCAGCGGCAAAGGCGCACCCGCATAGTTTCGCAGCTGCTTGATCTCGCGCATGGTATCCGGGCCAGAGGCGGCAAAGCCTGACCGCAGCCCCGGCAGGTTTGATCGTTTGCTCAGCGAATGGAACATCACAATCCGGTTGCGGTCCGCACCCAGTTCATCGGCCACCTGCATCGCACCAACTGGCGGTGTATCGCGGTAAATCTCGGAATAACATTCGTCGGCAAAAATCTTGAAATCGTATTTTTCCGCCAGCGCAATCAGCGCCGTCCAATAGGCCCGGTCCGCCACCGCGCCCTGTGGGTTGGCAGGCGAACAGATATAGGCCGCCGTGGTGCGTTTCAGCGTCTCTTCCGGCACTGTGCTGAAATCAGGCAGATGGCCGGTTTCACGGGTCGCGTTCACCATCACCGGATCAGAGGCACCGGAAATAGCGCCAATCATATAGACTTGGTAAAACGGGTTCGGCATCAGGATCGCCGGTTTTTGCCCGTTCTTGGTTTCAGGGCACAGCGCAACAACTGCGTTATACAACCCTTCACGGGTGCCGTTCAGCGCCATCACTTCGGTGTCGCCGCTCATTTCGATGCCATAACGCTGTTTGATCCAACCGGCGATGGCGGCCTTGAGTTCGGGAGAGCCGTCATTGGGTGGATAGCTGTTAAATCCGGCAGCATTTTCAGTGATCACATCAGTGATCCACGCCGGAAACGCATGTTTCGGCTCGCCTATGGTCATTTGGATCAGGGGGCCACCACCCTTATGCACGTCCAGAAGGGCGCGCAGGCGCGGCCACACATGAGCCGGAAGGTTCGAAAACCGCTCTGGGTAAAACATCTACAACTGCCTCGGTTCGGGATCATTGGCGCCCCGTTACTTCCAAAGTACCGAAGCCCCCGCGCCCCGTCCAGAAAAACCGGACTGCTCCCAAGGGGTTGTGGCATTTAGGCCAAAGTCAGCACAGCGCCTCTTCGACGGCTGCCCCCAATCTGAGCAGCAGTTCTTCCATATCTGGTGGGCAGGACAGCATCAAACCACAAGAAGCCGTGTCTGTGGGCAGGGTAAGGCTGCTAAGCCCCATAAGATTACCAACACGCGTGTTGCGCAGCGCCAACAGGTTTTCGGAAAGATAATAGTCATGATCTTCCTCAAGCCTTGCCAAATTCGGCGGCAGGGTCGGTGCCGTTGGGGACAGCACCGCATCAAATCCGCTGACCGCTGCGTCATATCCCGCGCGCAAAGCGTCCAACTTGGCACAGGCAGCGATGTAATCAGCACCAGAATGCCCCCCGCCCAGACGAAAACGCATCAGGATCTCGTGGTACATGGCATCCGGGTTGGCCTCGATCACATCGCGCCATAACCCGTAAGCCTCTGTTGTGTATAGGCAACCGGAAAGCTCCATAGCTTCTGCGACTTCCGGCACCTCGATTTCCTCAATCACTGCCCCTGCCGCACGCAGCTTGCCCAATGCCGCGTCAAAACCCGCGCGCGGGGCGTCACGCAGATCGTCCATCACAACGGTTTTCAACACCGCAAACCGTCGCCCTTCCAGCCCGGCATTGCGCAAATCCGCAGCCGCAGTACCCTCAAGCGCGGCCAGCAACAGACCTGCATCCTCGACCGAGCGGCACAGCGGGCCAATTGTGTCGAACTTCATCGCCAAGGGTACAACCCCTTCAAGGGTCAAACGCCCGGATGTGGTTTTCAGCCCCACCAGATCATTCCACGCCGCCGGTATACGCACAGAACCGCCAGTGTCTGATCCAATCGCCGCCGCCGCCAGATGAAACGCCACCGAAGCCGCCGCGCCTGAGGAGGATCCCCCCGAAACCGCATCCGCATCATTTACACAGGGTGGTGTGGCGGTGCTGGGATTATGGCCAAGGCCGGAAAACGCCAGTTCGCTCATGTGGGTTTTGCCCAGACAGACCAGACCGGCAGCTGTGGCATTGGCCAGCACAACCGCATCGCGCTCCGGGACGCGCCCTTCCAGCAGTTTCGATCCCGCCTCGGTCGCTGTGCCAGCCGTATCAAACAGGTCTTTCCACGAAATCGGCACCCCATCCAAGGGCGACAGCCGGTGTCCGGTTGCGGCACGCTCCGCCGAGGCCGCCGCCTCGGCCAACGCCCGCTCGGCGGTGACCCGTGCGTAGATACGGTCCCGCAGGGGGTGGGCGTCAATCGCGTCCAGATAGGTTTGGGTCAGGGCAACCGGATCAATCTCGCCCGCGCCAATCCCACGTCCCAAATCCGCAGCGGTCATTGTCAGCCAATCTTGCACGGCACGTCCCCTTTTCCTGATTTTACGCGAAGGTAGCGACGCTTGCGCACATGGACAATCCCCGGCGGCCCGCCATATTGAGCAGTATGGATTTTGACACAGATATCGCAATCATCGGTGGCGGGCTGAACGGCACGACGCTTGCCTTGGCTTTGGCGCAGGCAGGACAACGGGTGAGCTTGATCGATGCCCAGCGGGCAACGGTTTGGGAAGACCCTGAATTTGACGGGCGGTCTTATGCTCTTGCGCTGACCTCGACCCGGCTGCTGGAGGCGGTTGGCGTTTGGGCAGATGTGGTGCAAAACGCACAGCCCATGCTGGAGATCAAGGTGACGGACGGGCGGGCCGGTGAAGGCCCCTCCCCGATGTTCATGCATTTCAACCACGCCGAAATCGAAGAGGGCCCGATGGGGTTCATGATAGAGGACCGGTATTTGCGGCAGGCCCTGCAAGCCGCTGTATCAGCGACCAAGGCGATTACGTTGCTGGATGGTGAAACCGTTGTGTCACAGGATACGGATGTGTCCGGCATCTCGCTGACGCTGGCCTCCGGCAAAACACTGCGGGCACGGCTGGCGATCGGAGCCGATGGGCGCAACACCGGCACGGGTGAACGCGCCGGGATCAAGCGGATCGGCTGGAGCTATGGTCAGACGGCGTTGGTCTGTGCAATCGAACACAGCCTGCCACATGATGGTGTTGCGCATCAGTTCTTTATGCCGCCGGGGCCGCTGGCGATCCTGCCTTTGACCGGCAATCGCTCCTCCATCGTGTGGAGCGAGACCGATGTGAACGCCAAGGCAATTCACGCGCTTTCGGATGACGCCTATCTTGACGTGCTACGCCCCCGTTTCGGAAGTTTTCTGGGTGAGGTGGCGCTGGCCGGTAAACGCTACTGCTATCCGCTGGGTCTGTCGCTGGCACATGAGATGGTCGCGCCACGTGTTGCTTTGGTGGGCGATGCGGCCCACGGCGTGCATCCGATTGCAGGCCAGGGCCTGAACGCAGGGTTGCGTGACATTGCCGCTTTGGCAGAGGTCATCGCAGATGCCGCGCGGCGCGGCGAAGACATCGGGTCGGACGCGGCGCTGGCCCGCTATCAGGAATGGCGGCGGTTTGACAACACCACATTGGCGCTGGCCACTGACAGCTTTAACCGGTTGTTTTCGAATGATAACCCGCTGGTGCGCATGGCGCGTGATATCGGCATGGCCGCGGTTAACGCCCTGCCCGGCCTGCGCCGCAGGTTCATCCGGGAGGCGGCAGGGCTGACCGGCGATCTACCACGGCTGATGCAGGGCAGACCGCTTTAATCCAGCACCCGCGCTTCGTCGATCAGCATCACGGGAATGCCGTTGCGGATCGGATAGGCAAGCCCGGCGGTTTTCGACACCAGCTCCTGACGCTCGGCATCGTAACTCAGCGTGGTCTGGCTGCGCGGGCAAATCAGCGCATCCAACATGCGACGATCAAATTTGACAGTTGTGTCAGTCATTGCATAAATCCTTCATCCAGCCCGCCGCGCAGCGAAAATTCAATCAGTGTGATCAGGGTCTCGCGCCGGGTCTCAAGCGAAGGGGCCTCAAGCAACGCCTGTTTCCCTTCCTGATCAAGATCCAGCATCATCGACAGCGAGTTGATCAACAATTCGTCGTCGGCCTCTTTCATCGTGTCCCAATCCGCCGAGAGCCCCTGCGCGTCGAAATAACGGCCCAGCAGATCTAGAAAAGCCTCGCGTTGGAAACCGGCATCTTGTTCATCACTGCCAAGATCACGTTCAAACCCATCCCAGCAGACGTCGCATTTGCGGTAAGGGCTGAACCCTTCGACTTCACTCACAACACGAAACCGCGACATGCCACCCAAGGTGATCATATAGCGCCCGTCTTCCGTTTCGGAAAACTGGGTAATGCGACCGGCACAGCCGATGGTTTGCAACCCGGTTCCCTTGCGCGCTGAAGTTTCATTCGGCTGGATCATGCCGATCAACCGCTCATCGGTCTTTAGTGCGTCTTCGATCATTTGAAGGTAGCGCGGCTCAAAGATATGCAGCGGCAACCTTGCGCGGGGCAGCAACAATGCACCGCCCAGCGGGAAGATCGATATGGTATCCGGTAGGTCAGTGTTCTTGTTCATACCAAAGGATCTAGCGCGGGGCACACATCAGGCAAATATCAAAGAGCTAAGCTTGCGCCGACCGTTCAAAACCGCCGGATCTTCCGGCTTGAGCGCGTCAAAGATCGTGAACAACTGGGTCTTCGCCGCCCCGTCATTCCACTCCCGATCCCGCCGAAACAGTTCCAGCAGATGATCAACCGCGCCCTGTGCATCCGCATTGGCATAAAGCGCCTGCGCCAGATCAAACCGCGCTTGCAGATCGTCGGGTGCCGCTTCAACGGCGGCGGTCAGGTCGGCCACCGGTCCGGCGTCCGCCGCCTGTCGCGCCAGTTGCAACTGGGCATGGGCCGCTTCCAGTTCAGGTGCCTTGGAAATCTCAATCGGGGCACCGTTCAACAGGGCCTCTGCCTGATCCAGCTCCCCCATCGCGATAAGGGCGCGAACCTGCCCACCGTAGGCTTTGGCATTGTTGGGGTCTTCGCCCAACACGGCAGCAAAGGTCTGTGCTGCATCTTCAGCCGCACCTTCGCCCAGCATTTCCTCTGCCGCATCAATCGCAGCGTCCAGCCCATCGTCAGGCGCTTCACCGCCAGAGGCTTTGATCACCCGGTCAATGAAATCCTTGATCTCTGACGGGGGCACCGCACCTTGGAAACCGTCAATCGGCTGGCCTTTGAAAAAGGCATAGACGGTTGGCAAGGACTGGATTTGCAGCTGTCCCATGATCATCTGCGCCTCGTCGGCGTTGACCTTGACCATTTTGACCGCACCTTTGGCGGCTTTCACAGCTTCTTCCAACTGTGGGCCAAGCGTTTTGCACGGGCCGCACCAAGGGGCCCAGAAATCAACGATGACCGGGGTATGCTGGGAGGCATCCACCACATCGGCCATAAAGCTGGCTTCGTCGCTGTCCTTGATCAGGTCGTCGTCGGTCACACCGGTTAGGTTCAGTTCCATGTCTTATTCCTCGCTTGGTCGCGTTTGAGGGTATATGGGCGCTTTGCTGCCGGAATCAAAGGCCAATCAAAGATCAAACGTGGCAAAGACCGGCGCGTGGTCGCTGGGTTGTTCCCAGCCGCGCACCGCGCGGCCAATATGACTGGAGTGCGCCGCATTCGAAATGTCGGGCGTGGCCCAGATATGATCAAGCCGGCGGCCCTTGTCAGCCGCATCCCAATCGCGGGCGCGATAAGACCACCAGGAATAGAGTTTACCCTCGGGGATGTCCTGCCGGGTGATATCAACCCATCTGCCAGCGTCCTGCGTTGCGCCAAGGGCCTCGACCTCAACAGGTGTGTGACTGACCACTTTGAGCAGTTTCTTGTGATCCCAAACATCATCTTCACGCGGGGCGATGTTCAGATCGCCAACAAGGATGGATTTCTCTGGTTTCTCTGCATGGAACCAGTCGCGCATTTCGGCGAGGTAATCCATTTTCTGACCAAACTTTTCATTGATGGCGCGGTCGGGTTTGTCACCACCCGCAGGCACATAGAAGTTATGGATCGTGGTGCCATTTTCCAATTGCGCAGCAATGTGGCGGGCATGACCCAATTGCGCGAAATCCTTGTCACCTACGTCTTGCAGCGGCAATTTCGACAGGATCGCAACGCCGTTATAGCCCTTTTGCCCACGTGCGACCATGTGAGTGTAGCCAGCTGCCTTGAACCCTTCGAGGGGGATTTTCTCAACTGGGCTTTTACATTCCTGCAGACACAGTACATCCGGCCCATGTTCGGCCAGCATCCGCAGGACAAGCGGCTCGCGCAGGCGAACCGAATTGATGTTCCAGGTGGCAAGCGTGAAAGGCATGGGGATCTCCGCAAATTGATTTAGGCGAACCTTACCGCGTGCCCGCCCCCGCCGCCACGAAGAAAGGCACGGCTGCCCAGCGGGCATGCCTGAAGCGCGGTAAAATTTGCCGTTTTATAAAGAAAAAATGGCCGGACGCTGAGGTCCGGCCAAGTTTAGCAGGCAGGTATGTGTCATTACCCGGACACAAACTTCGGGATCAATGCGGAGCGGAAACTCATGAAAAAAGCGCTCCGACTGATCAACCTCGGGTCGGGAAATTGGTTCCCGACTTATGTCATTAATCTGTAGCCACCCGATTCGGTGACCAGCAGACGGGCGTTTGAGGGATCCGGCTCGATCTTTTGACGCAGTCGATAAATGTGGGTTTCAAGGGTGTGGGTCGTAACACCGGCGTTGTAGCCCCAAACCTCATGCAGCAATACGTCGCGCGGCACCACGCCATCGGTTGATCGATACAGAAACTTCAGGATGTTGGTTTCTTTCTCAGTCAGCCGCACCTTTTTGTCGTCTTCGGTGATCAGCATCTTCATTGATGGTTTGAAAGTATATGGCCCCAGCTGGAAAATCGCATCTTCGGATTGTTCATGCTGGCGCAGTTGTGCGCGGATGCGGGCCAGCAGAACCGGGAATTTGAACGGCTTGGAGACGTAATCATTTGCGCCGGCATCAAGACCAAGGATGGTGTCAGCATCGCCATCATGCCCGGTCAGCATCATGATCGGGCTTTTCACACCTTGCTTGCGCATCAAACGGCATAATTCGCGCCCGTCCGTATCGGGCAGCCCCACATCAAGGATCACAAGATCATACAGGGCTTCCTTGGCGCGGGCCATGGCATCGGCACCGTTGCCAGCTTCGAATACATCAAAGTCCTCGGTCATGACCAGCTGCTCGCTCAACGCTTCACGCAAGTCTTCGTCATCATCCACCAGCAGAATCTTCTTGAGCTGTGCCATAGTCGGGCTCCTTATCCGTTGTCTTACAGATGTAGTTCCACAGCCCCTAGGACAAGGTTTCACCACCCTGTTTCACAGGCGCGTGTGCAAAACCGGTTGAAATGTTTCATTTCCGGCTTCACTGACATAGATATCCCTCAATCCATTCGCAAAGTTGTAACACCTTCATGAGTCTCGCCCCCGATATCACCGAACAACTTGCCCGCGCCCGCGCTGATCTTCGCATGGGTGTGCCGGTGGTGGTGACCGGTGTTGCACCGGCGCTTGTGATTGCCGCCGAAACCCTGTCACCGCAACGTCTGGCGGATATCCTTGCGCTCGACGGGGACCCGGTGCTGGCCATCACGGCCCGTCGTGCCGAGACGCTAAAGGCGCGGGTCTATGACGGTGATCTGGCGCGAATCGCCCTGCCAAAGAACGCCACGCTGGACTGGGTACAAAGCATCGCGGACCCGGCTGACGATCTGCGCACCCCCATGAAAGGCCCGTTTGCCTGCCTACGTTCCGGGGATGCCGCGTTACATCGCACGGCTTTGCTTTTGGCCAAAACGGCGCGGTTGTTGCCTGCGGTTGTGGTACTGGAAATGCCCGACGCGGTCGAATTCGGCAGGGCACATGCCCTGACCCAGATTGATCTGGCGCGGACCTCCGCCGAACTGTCGATCCGCAGCCCGCTGCACCCCGTGGTTCAGGCCCGCCTGCCTGTGGAAGTTTCGGAAGCCGGCAAGCTGCATATTTTCCGACCCGAAAACGGCGGTGAAGAACATTACGCGATGGAGATTGGTCGCCCTGACCGCAGCAAGCCGGTATTGGCGCGGCTGCATTCCGCCTGTTTTACCGGTGACGTGATGGGCAGTCTGAAATGTGATTGCGGCCCGCAGTTGCGCAGCGCCTTATTGCAGATGGGCACCGAGGGACAGGGTGTCCTGTTGTATCTAAGTCAGGAAGGGCGCGGGATCGGCTTGGCCAATAAGATGCGGGCCTACTCCTTGCAGGATCAGGGGTTTGATACGGTGGAGGCCAATCACCGGCTGGGTTTTGAGGATGACGAACGTGATTTCCGTCTCGGCTCTGACATCTTGAAATCGATGGGGTTTTCCACGGTGCGCCTGCTGACAAACAATCCGCGCAAGGTCGAAATGATGCAGGCCAGCGGAATCAAGGTTGCCGAACGTGTACCGCTGCGGGTGGGCGAGAATGTTCATAACGCCGGTTATCTGGCGATCAAGGCGGCCAAATCCGGGCATCTTTTGTGACGCGCATGGCGGGCGCGCTAGACATGGTATTGACCCCGAAAGGCTTGCGCTTTGGCGGGCGGATGTACCCCTGCACCATCGGCAAAGCCGGAATCACAAGCCACAAACGCGAAGGGGACGGGGCCACGCCACGCGGTGCTCACCGGATCGTGGGCATGTTGTTTCGCCCGGACCGGATCGTGCAACCGACAGATTGGGCGGTTCCAATTGGTCCGGGTGATCTGTGGTCGGATGATCCCAAAGACCACGCCTATAACACGCTGGTTCAGGCCCCCTATCCGCACAGCCACGAGGTATTGCGCCGCGCGGACCCGCTTTATGATCTCGTGTTGTTGACCGATTGGAACTGGCCGGATGCAGTGGCAGGGCGTGGATCGGCGATTTTCATTCACCAATGGCGCTGCCCGGGCTATCCCACCGAAGGCTGCATCGCCCTGCGCCGCGTGGATCTATATGCTATCGCGTGTAGAATCACCCGGCACACAAGGTTGATCGTCCCGTAGGGCGGGCTTCACATCGCTGTCCACCCCATTTCATCCAGTGACACGTTCACCAAAGATTGCCGACCCGACCCGTACATGGGTCGCACCCAGGGCAATTGCCCGTTCAAAATCGCTGCTCATGCCCATCGACAGCCCGGACAACCCGTTGCGGGCGGCGATCTTGGCAAGCAGGGCAAAATGCAAGCTTGGCTCTTCGCTCACCGGCGGGATACACATCAGCCCTTTGACAGGCAAATCCAGCGCCAGACATTCCTTGATAAAGGCATCTGCATCCGCTGGCAAAATTCCCGCCTTTTGCTCTTCTTCGCCGGTATTCACCTGCACAAAAAGGTCCGGGCATTGCCCCTCTTCCTGTGCAAGACGGGCAAGGGTGTTGGCGAGTTTCGGACGGTCCAGAGAATGGATGGCATCAAACAGACCGATGGCCTGCCGTGCCTTGTTGGTTTGCAAGGGTCCGATCAAATGCAGATCCACCGCGCCAAAACTGTCACGGAAGGCCGGCCATTTGCCTGCAGCTTCCTGCACTTTGTTTTCGCCAAAACAACGGTGACCCTCGGTCAGAACCGCCTCTACCCGCGCGTTTGGCTGCACCTTGCTGACCGCAATCAGAGTGACAGAACCGGCAGCGCGGCCCACATCTGATTCGGCTTTTGCAATGGCGGTCTGAATGTCGTGCAGGCTCATGCGTGGTATCCTCGGTTGTTGCGTTCGGGATAACATCGGCATGGCGCAAAAGAAAAGGGGCAGGCCAAAGGCCCACCCCAAATCGTTTGGTTGTTGTTCAACTTAGAAGTTGAAGCGAACACCCAGATCGGCGCGTGTGTCGCCGTTCAAACGCTTCGCAACACCACCACGGATGGATGTACCGCCACCCAGGTCGTGGTTGAAGTCAACACCGTAGCCTGTGTCGGAACCCATGTCCGCATCAGCAACGTAAACTTCTACGTTTGTTGCTGCGCCTACGTCAAAACGACCGGCCAGAACGATGTGATCGCCTGCTGTGCCGTTGTCTGCGTATGCCAGAGTGATGTTGGCTGGGCCGATGGAACCGCCAACAGATGCTGCGAACTCAGTGTCCGCTGCGTTGTCGGAGTCCTGTGCACCCAGAGCAACTGTCCAACCGGAGAACGTGTACGCAACGTGTGCTGCGATACGGTCGGATGTGTCAGAAGCAGAAACGTGTACGGACAGGTCGCCTGCGGAGTACATTACTTCAACACCGTTGGAACCAGCTGCGCCGTTGCCGCCGGAGGAGTATGCGTCGCCGCGGAAGTTGTACGCGGTGTAGTCATAGCCCAGACCGGTCAGACCCAGGTCGATTGGGTACATGCCAGGCATGAATTCCAGAGCGCCGAAGATGTTACCAACACCGACTTCCAGACCACCGGAACGTGCGAAGAAACGAACGCCGTTGATGCCTGTACCGGCAGGGGAGCCAGCGTTGTCTGTGTTGTTCTGCTGGATACGAGCACGTGCACCGAATGTGACGCCTGCGTCAGATTCTGCTGTTGCGTCGATCTGCAGGCGGAAACGTGAAGTCACGTCTGTGGAGTCGCCAGCGGCTGTGTCGTTATAGATGATACCAAAGCGACCGTAGCCGCCGAAAGTAACGTCTGCTGCTGCAACGCCGGCGGTCGCAACCAGAGCTGTTGTAGCGAAGAGAACTTTTTTCATGAGTTTACCCTCGGTTTATAATTCACATGCCCAAGCCGGGGAATCCGGAAAGGGTATGAAGGGTGTTTGCCCCCGATGCCCCTTCATTGGCAAGAAGCCAGAAACGCTTCGAGACATTGCCCTGCCCAATGGTGCAGCTTTGCCACAGTTTTGACATCGGCCCGGCACATCGGATCCCCGGATCGGCCCCGGACAGGGGTTTTCCTTGGGAATCGCCCCTCTACATATGCCTTGCTCAGGCGGCAGAGCTTGGGTAGACCATTGCAAAACAGGCAAAGGATCGCAGGCATGGCCCGTATAACCATATGCAAAATCGCCCTTATTACTGCCCTGGTGGCGGCACTTGGCGGCTGTGGTGCGCTGCGCAGCCTCGGCGGCGGTGCAGATGAGCCTTCTGCCAGTGTGAACAATCCGAACATCCCGAGCAATATTGAGACCAACACAGACAATACCATCTGGTCGATCTTCAATCGCAAGACCAGTGACAACACCATCGCGGTAAACAAATATCTCTGGTCCGCGTCGCTTGAAGTGCTGTCGTTCCTGCCGGTGCAATCGGTTGATCCTTTTACCGGTGTGATCGTCACCGGTTATGGCACACCGCCCGGTGGTGGCAGGGCTTACCGCGCAACTGTGCTGGTCGATGATCCCGCACTGGATGCACGTTCGTTGAATGTTGCGCTGCAAACCCGTGGCGGCCGCGCCGTCAGCAAGGCGACCGCCCGTGCTGTCGAAGATGCAATCTTAAGCCGCGCGCGCGAGCTGCGCATCGCGGATAACAAATTCTGAGCCCATACTCATTCACGCTATTTCACGCCGGGCCCTGTCGATAAACAGCCCGGCGTTTTCCATTCTAAAGGGCCGCAAGCCCCATTCGTAAAGGTCCAAACGATGTCCCGATACACCCCTGCCGAGATTGAAGCCCGCTGGCAGCAAGCCTGGGAAAAAGACGAAATCTTCAAGGCGGTTCGCTCTGCCGACAAGCCAAAGTATTACGTGCTTGAGATGTTCCCCTACCCATCTGGCCGCATCCATATGGGCCATGTGCGCAACTATACGATGGGCGATGTGATCGCGCGCTATAAACTGGCGACCGGGCATAGCGTACTGCATCCGATGGGCTGGGACGCCTTTGGCATGCCGGCGGAAAATGCCGCAATGGCGATTGGCGGCCACCCCAAGGATTGGACCTACGGCAATATTGCCGAGATGAAAAAACAGATGAAACCGCTGGGCCTGTCCATCGACTGGACCCGCGAATTTGCCACCTGTGATCCTGAGTACTACGGCCAGCAGCAGGCGCTGTTCATTGATTTCCTTGCCGAAGGCCTTGTGTATCGCAAGAACGCCATCGTGAACTGGGATCCGGTGGATATGACCGTGCTGGCCAATGAGCAGGTCGAGGCAGGGCGCGGCTGGCGCTCTGGTGCCTTGGTGGAACGGCGCGAGCTGACGCAGTGGTTCTTTAAAATCTCTGAACATTCCGAAGAGCTGCTTGACGCACTTGATTCGCTCGATAACTGGCCCGCCAAGGTCAAACTGATGCAGGCCAACTGGATCGGTAAATCGCGCGGGTTGCAATTTGCTTTCTCCACGGTGGATGCCCCCGAAGGCCATGACCGGATCGAAGTGTACACGACCCGCCCCGACACCTTGCTGGGCGCATCCTTTGTTGGTATTTCACCGGATCACCCGCTGGCCAAGCAGCTTGAGAAGGACAATCCCGAGCTTGCAGCCTTCTGTGCCGAATGTCGCAAAGGGGGCACCACGGAAGAAGCGATCGAAACCGCTGAGAAGCTGGGCTTTGACACTGGCATTACCGTGCGCCACCCCTTTGACACCGCACATGAATTGCCAGTCTATATCGCCAACTTCATTCTGATGGATTACGGCACGGGCGCGATTTTCGGCTGTCCGGCACATGATCCGCGCGACTTTGAATTTGCCACGAAATATGAATTGCCGATCATCTCGACCTATCTGCCCAGCGAAGAGAGCGCGGAAGAGCTGAGCGAGGCCTTTGTCCCCGCCAAGACCGACAAGGTGTTCTACAACCGCGGCTTTGCGGGCGAACAATGGCAAACCGGCAATGAGGCCATCGACGCCGCGATTCGCTTTTGCGAGGAAAACGGTGTTGGTCAGGGTGTCACCAAATTCCGTCTGCGCGACTGGGGCCTGTCGCGCCAGCGTTATTGGGGCTGTCCGATTCCTGTTGTGCATTGTGATGCCTGCGGTGTGGTGCCGGAAAAGAAAGAGAACCTGCCGATCGAGCTGCCCTATGACGTGAATTTCGACACGCCCGGCAACCCGCTGGACCGGCATCCAACATGGCGCGACTGCGCCTGCCCGTCTTGCGGCAAACCAGCCAAACGCGAAACCGATACGATGGACACATTTGTCGACTCGTCGTGGTACTTCGCCCGTTTCACCGCGCCCGACGCTGAAACACCGACAAACATGGAAGACGCCAAATATTGGATGAATGTCGATCAGTATATCGGTGGCATCGAACACGCGATTCTGCATTTGCTGTATTCACGCTTCTTTGCCCGTGCGATGCAGATCACCGGACATCTGCCGGAATCTGCGATTGAGCCGTTTGATGCGCTGTTTACCCAAGGCATGGTAACCCACGCGATCTATCAAACCCCCAAGCAGGACGGACGCCCGACCTACCACTACCCCGAAGAGGTTGAGCTGCGCGAGGGCAAGGCGTTCCTCAAGGAAGACGGGCGCGAGGTGGAGGTGATCCCCTCCGCCAAAATGTCCAAGTCAAAAAACAACGTCGTGGACCCGCTGAACATCATTTCAAACTACGGCGCGGATACCGCACGCTGGTTTGTGCTGTCCGATTCGCCCCCCGAACGGGACGTCGAATGGACCGCCTCGGGTGCAGAAGCCGCGTTCAAACACCTGAACCGGGTCTGGAACATCTGTGACCGGATCGGCGCGATGGACAAGGATGCGGCAGGGTCCGGCGACGAAGATCTGCTGCGCGCCATGCATAAAACCATCCATGATGTGACCATGGGTGTGGAATCCTTTGGGTTCAACGCTGCCATCGCCAAGCTTTATGCTTTCACCGCAACCTTGCAGAAATCCAAAGCGGGTTACGCGGCACAGCGCGAGGCGGTGATGACCCTGGCACAGCTGATGTCGCCGATGACACCCCATCTGGCAGAGGACATCTGGGCGCATCAGGGCGGCGAAGGGCTGATTGTCACGGCCCCATGGCCGCAGGCAGATGACAACATGCTGGTGGATGACACCGTCACCCTGCCGATCCAGATCAACGGCAAACGACGGGCAGAAATCAACGTACCGGCAGATATGTCGAAAGAAGAGGTTGAAAAAATCGCCCTCGCCCATGAAGCTGTTATTCGAACCCTTGATGGTGCGACGCCCAAAAAAGTGATCGTTGTGCCCGGACGGATTGTGAATGTTGTCGCTTAACCGCAGACTGATGCTACTTGCCCCGCTGGCCCTTGTGGCCTGTGGGTTTGAGCCGGTCTATGGTCCGGGCGGGTCCGGGGCCGCCCTGCAAAACCGCGTTGCGGTCGATCCGCCGGGCAGTCAGGACAGTTATCTTCTGGTACGCGAGCTTGAGAATCGTCTGGGCCGCAGCACCGATCCGGCTTTTGCCCTGTCGATGGTGATCAACACCTCGCAAGCGCAGCTGGCGATTGACCGCGAGGGCGACACTGGCAGGTTCAACCGCATTGCCAATGTGCAATACAGCCTGCGCAGTCTGGCAAATGGACAAATCCTGACCTCTGGCAAGGTCGAGAATTTTGTCGGCTATTCTGCAACCGGCACCACAGTCGAAACTCTGGCAGGTGAACAGAACTCTCAGGAACGGCTGATGACAATCATCGCAGACCAGATTGTCAGCCGCCTCTATGCCGCTGAAATAAACGTATGAAGCTCAGTCCGCGTGATGCTAACGCCTATTTCAAACGACCGGATGCCGATAAAACCGGCCTGTTGATCTTTGGCAGTGATGCCATGCGTGTGGCGCTGAAACGTCAGGAATTCCTAAAGGCCCTGTTGGGTGCGCAGGCCGAAGAAGAGATGCGCCTGACCCGTATTCCCGCCGCCGAACTGCGCCGTGAGCCTGCGATGTTGCTGGATGCGATCAAGGCCATCGGGTTTTTCCCCGGACCGCGTGCGGCATTGGTGGAAGACGCAAATGACAATGTCGCCAAGATATTGCTCGACACGTTGAAAGACTGGCAGCAGGGCGACGCACAGATTGTCGTAACCGGCGGCGACCTCAAGAAAACGTCAAAAATACGCAAGGCGTTTGAGGCGCATCCAAACGCCTATGCGCTGGCGATTTATGACAACCCGCCGGACCGCGCCGAAATTGAACGGATGCTGGCCGAGGCCAGGCTGACGCCGGACAATGACGCCATGGCGGCACTGGTTGATCTGGCCCGCGCCATTGATCCGGGCGATTTTCGCCAGACGCTGGAAAAGCTGTCGCTATACAAACTGAACGATAGCACCCCGCTTGGCGCAGATGACATTGCCGCCTGCGCCCCCACCTCAACCGAAGCGGATGTGGATGACATCCTGCATGTGGTGGCCGAGGCCCGCGCGCGTGACATCGGCCCGGTGATGAGCAAACTGCAGGCCCAAGGCGTCACCGCCGTCACCCTGACCATTATGGCGACCCGCCATTTCCGCACACTTTACCGTATCGCCGCCAACCCCGGTGCGCCGGTTTACGGGGTGCGCGACCGTGATCGCGTGACACGCCAGTCCAGCAGCTGGGGTGCGGCCAAACTTGAAACCGCCCTGTCTGTCCTGACCGATACCGACCTGACGCTGCGCTCTGCTGGGCAAAACGCCCCGGCGCTGGCATTGGTGGAACGTGCCTTTATCCGCCTTGCGATGCTGGGTGCTCAAAGAAACCGTTGAAAGGGAAATCCATGTATACTGTTGTTGGTGCCACCAAATCCCGCGCCTTTCGCGTCATGTGGATGCTTGAGGAGCTGAGCGAGGAGTATACCCAGATCGCCGCAGCCCCGCGGTCACCCGAGGCGAAAGAGTTTAATCCCACCGGCAAGATCCCCGCGCTGCTGGTCGGGGATGAGGTGCTGACCGACAGCGTTGCGATCATGACCTATCTTGGTGACAAACATGGCAAGCTGACCGCCCCCGCCGGCACCATCGCCCGCGCACGTCAAGACGCGATGACCTTTTGGCTGATCGATGAATTCGACGCGATCCTTTGGGCGGCAGCAAAACACAGCTTTGTTTTCCCCGAAGACCAACGCGTCCCCGCGATCAAGGACAGCCTGAAGGGCGAATTTACCCGCGCCGCTGATCTGCTTACCCGACATCTTCAGGGGCCGTTCCTGCTGGGTGATCAGATGACCCATGCGGATATTCTGGCGGTACATTGCATCAACTGGTCAATTGGCGCGGGATTCCCGCGGGTCAATGACGAATTGGGCCAATGGGCCGCGGCCATGCGCCATCGCGATGCCTTCAAAGCCGCGCAAGCCAAACAACCCACCTAGGGCCGGGGTTACCGCGCCGCTTCGGCCCATTCCGCCGCATGCTGCCCTGCCCAACGCCCTGTCGCAAGGCAGGCCGTGATCAGATAGCCGCCCGTCGGGGCCTCCCAATCCAGCATTTCGCCCGCAGCAAACACGCCGGGGATATCACGCAGCATCAACCCCTGATCGAGGGCTGCGAATGATATGCCTCCAGCTGTCGAAATCGCCTCGTCCATCGGGCGCAGCCCTGCGTTTTTGATTGGCAGTGCCTTTAGCAGCCGCGCCGTGGCCCGCAGCCGGTCCGGCAGGGGCCGCGCCATTTCCTGCACCACCGCAATTTGCGCCGGTGTCAGACGCAATGTCTTGCGCAGATGGTTGGACAGGCTTGCCTTGCCACGCGGCGCTTGCAGTTTGCTTGTGACCTGCGGCACGGTCATATCGGGCAGCATGTCAAGGAAAAGGTCATGCCCCTCGCGCACACCGCGCGACACGGAATAGATGCCACCGCCCTCAAGCCCTTGCGCGGATAGGGTTGCCTCGCCGCGCGAGTGATAAGGGCCCGCTTGCCATGCCACCCCTTTCAACGCCGTGCCTAGATGTTTTGTCATATGATCTGACCACGGCACCTGAACACCTGCGTTCGATCCCGCGAAAGGGGCAAGAGCCACGCCTTTTTCCGCCAGAATATCCGCCCATTTCCCTGTCGCGCCCAGCCGTGACCAGCTGGCACCGCCCATGGCCAGAACCGTCACATCGGCGGATAAGGTCTGCACACCCTCGGGCGTCTGGAACGCCAGTGCAGCGCCATCCCACCCCTGCCAAAGCCAGCGGGTGTTAACGGTCACGCCCAGATCGCCCAGCCGCCCCATCCACGCGCGCAGCAGGGGCGAGGCTTTCATCGCCTTGGGAAACACCCGACCCGTTGTGCCGGTAAACACCTCTTGATCCAGACCACGCGCCCAATCCTGCACCGCGTCTGATCCGAAACTTTCGATCATCGGTGTCAGCGGGCTGCGGGCTTCGGCGAAGACTTCCATAAAGGGCACAAAGGCTTCTTCCTTGGTCAGGTTCAACCCTGACTTCCCTGCCATCAGAAACTTGCGACCGACCGAGGGTTTCCCCTCGCAGATCGTCACGCGCAAACCCGCCTGCGCCATGACTTCGGCCGCCATCAACCCCGCAGGGCCTGCGCCAATCACCACAGCATGTTTCATGTATCGACCTTCGGCAAACCGCCCTTGATCTCGACAACCCGCTGAGGATAGGGGATTTCGATGCCCGCGTCTTTCAACGCATTCCAGATCAGGAACAACACGTCCGATGTGTATTTATTCGGCCCGTCGTCCAAGCCGTTGACCCAGAATTCCACTGCGAAATCAATCCCATTGTCGCCAAATCCACGCAGCTCGCAATCGGGGGGATAGGGCAGATCCAGCACTTCGGGATGTTTGGCCACTGCGGCTTCGATCAGCGACGGGACAAGGTTGATATCGGTATCATAGCTGACGGAAAACGGGGCCTCGTAGCGGTTGGCCGAACCACTGTCGGAATAGTTGACCACCCGTGTGGTGATGAAATCCTCATTCGGGACAACAATCCAGCGGCCATCGAAAGTTTCTAGAATCGCGGCGCGGGCCATCATCTTGACGATCTTGCCCTGCTCGCCACCGTCCAGTTCCACGTAATCGCCAACCGTCGCCTGCCCTTCGACCAGCAGGATCACACCGGAGATAAAATTCGACGCAATCTTTTGCAGGCCAAACCCAAGGCCAACACCAATCGCCCCGCCCAGAACCGCCAGCGCGCTTAGGTTGATGCCCATGATGTTCATCAGCAACAGGAAGGCGATGGCAAAGATCGAAAACTCTGCGGTCTTGATCAGCAATTGCCGGATCGAGGGGCGCATTTCCTCGTTTTTGGCAATCAACGCCGTGGTTTGGGTGTTCGACCACTGTCCCAACCAGAACAGCAGCGACCCTGCAATCAGGCCGCGCACCAGCGTCATCAGCGAGAAACGGATATTGCCGACACCCACAATGGTTTCGGTCAGCGCGGCGCTGGCGACATCCAACAGACCCAGCGCATAAACCGCCATAATCGGCAGCAGGATATAGCGGCCCAAAAGTTTGAGAAACGAATCCTTGATAATGTCACGCACCAGCGCACGGGCCGCCAAAAACAGGAACAGGCGTTTACCAAAAGCAATAACCGCACCGGAATCAAACAGTGAGCGCACGATGCCTTCGCCAATCCCGGTCAGCGCATAAGCCAGCAGCGGCGAGATCAACGCCAGGTAAGGCAGAATAAACCGGCGGGGCGTCGCGAACAGGTTCTCGCCCTCACCCGGATCAATCAACGCGTGCAACGCAGGTTTCAATTTGCGGGCGATCACCCCCGCCAGCAACCATGCCAGCACCAGCAGCGCGAATTGAGACCAAGCGGCAGGGCTTAACAGCCAGCTGAGGGCCAGCTCCCATCCCTGCACTGCGTAGCCATAAGCCTGCTGCACGATTTCCGGTTGGGAGGAGAGATCAAATTGCATGGTATCGCCTTGTTTTACGCACCTGTCGCGCAATGCTCTTGCCTGCCTTGGGCCCAAGGTTCAAGTTTTTTGCGATATACCGACGGTTTTGCCCGAAAAACCGCGCAAGTTGTGGCCCGGCGATGTCTTGACGCGGCTTGCCCCGGAGCAGAGAGTGGCGAAAAACAAAAAAGAGGCAATCGATGCGTATTCTCCTGACCCTTTCCGCCCTGCTGGTCCTTGCCGCTTGTGACGTGCCATTTGTGCCGCTGATCTAGGGGTTACACATCCGTTTAATTTCGGCAGCAATCTCCGGTTTGGCCGCAACGGTCAGGGCGCTGATCTCCTGTGCATGGGCAAGCAAATCCGCCCCATCAACAATCCGGTCGATCAACCCAAAGGTCAGCGCCTCTGGGGCTTCAATCTTTTGCCCGCCCATCAGGATCAGCTTGGTCCGCGCCGGGCCAATCAACGCCGCCATGCGTTTGGGATCAGAGGGCTGCGGCAGAAATCCCAGCTTCATCACCGGATAAAAGAACTTTGCACCCGGCACAGCGATACGCAGATCGCAGGCCAGCGCCATGCCCATGGCCCCGCCTGCCAAGGTGCCATTCAGCGCGGCGATGCTCAGCCCCGGTAAGGCGGCGATGGCCCCGGATAGGCGTTCCCAGACGTCAGAGGTTGCAAGCCCCGCCACTGCTTCTTCCAGATCAGCACCGGCGCTGAATACCTTACCGCGAGCGGTCAGGATCACAGCGCGGGCGGATCCGGCACTTTCCATAATCTCGGCCAGTTCGGTCAGCATCGCATGGGTCAGCGAATTGGCCTTGTCGGGCCGATTGATTGTTACCGTCCAGACATCCGCGTCCTTATGCAGCTCGATCACGTCAGGCCCACCGCACGGCGGATGCCTTCATCGCGCAGCGAGATTTCCTGGCCTTTGAAACCGTCTGCCTCAGGGCTGCACATCCACAGCAGGCATTTGGCAGGCCAGTCCGCAGGCACGTGATCCTCCCACGCCAGCTTGCTGACCGGGTTGATGCCCGATGCCTTGATCTCGCGCTGCATCTGGGTGGCGACCGTGCCCGGTGACAGGCCGATGGCGCGGATACCGTTTTCGGCCTCTTCCAGATCCACACATTTGGTCAGCATATGCACCGCCGCCTTGGACGCACAATAATGGCTCCATGCCTCTACCGGCCCATGCGCGGCACCGGATGAAATGGTCAGGATTGATCCACCCCCCTTGGCCTTCATCACCGGCAAGGCGGCATGCATGCCGTTGAACACGCCCTTGAGGTTAATGTCGATCACTTGCCCCCATGCATCAGGGTCAGCATCCCCCAGATGCGCCACAGGTTCGATCACACCGGCGTTGTTGATCAGCACGTCCAGACCGCCAAAGGTCTGCACGGTCTTTTCCACCGCCGCTGCCATATCGGCGTAATTGGCCACGTCACAGGGAATCGCGATGGCGGCTTTGCCGATCTCTGCGGTCAATTCTTTCAACGCCCCTTCGGAGCGGGCCAGCAAGGCCACATTCGCCCCTGCCTCGGCAAAAATCCGCGCGGCTTCGGCCCCAATGCCCCGGCTTGCGCCAGTGATCATGACGGTCTTGTTCTGCATATCCATGGTGCGGTATTTCCTTTATTGCCTGTGCAGCTTTTTGCAATTTCCTTGACCTATGTGGTAGTGTTCTGCCGAAGATTGGTCCACCCCCGACCACATGGCTTGACCTTGTCCAGCCTTTCAAAGACTTTGCGCAGACATTGCCAAAAGGAATTACCCATGTCCCGTTTCACGCCGATTGCACTTGGCCTCGCGCTGCCCTTTTCCCTTGCCACACAAGCCGCTTGGGCGGACCTGACACCGCAGGAAGTCTGGGGCGACTGGCGGGCCTATATGGAAGGCATGGGATATGAGATCACAGCAACCGAAACCGCCAATGGTGATGATCTGACGGTCAGTGATCTCAGCTTTAGCTTTGCCATCCCTGAAAGCGATGGGGCGATGTCGATGTCTTTGGGGTCCCTCGCCTTTAACCAGAACCGCGACGGCACGGTTGCAATTGTCATGCCCGACACGGTGCCAATCACCGTGACGGGCGAAGATGCGGCAAACGGCGGTGAACCTTTTACGGTAACGGTCAACTTTACCCAAAATGATCACGCAATCACGGTCAGTGGCGATCCCGAGGACATGACTTATCTTTACACCGCGCAAAACTTTGCGATGGACATGACCCGGATGAAGGTCGGTGACAAAGAAATGTCCGGTGACGACGCACGGATAAACTTTTCTGGCACCAACCTAAGCAGCACAACCTCCATGACCATCGGTGACATGCGCGGATATGATCAAAACGGCAGCATTGAAAGCATGGCGTTTGATCTGTTTGTAAACGACCCCGACAAGGCGGATGCCCAAGGCGCAATCAAGGGCACCATGGGCGGCGTCACCTTCACGGGTCAGGGTGAGCTGCCGCTTGAAGTGGCCAAAGGTGCCGATATGTCCACGCTGATGGCGGGGGGTTTTGATGCCACTGGTAGCCTGAGCTATGCATCGGGGAGTTCCGAATTTGACATCAAGGATCCGGAGAATGGCAACTATGTGATGAACACCACATCTCAGGGCGGCGATTTCGGCTTCAAGATGAGCGCAAACGGGCTGGCCTATGATGTGGCCCAGCGTGACGTGAACATTGGGGTCACCATGGAAATGATGCCCTTCCCGTTTGAGATCAAAATGGCCGAAAGTGGCTTCAACCTTGCCATGCCCGTCAGTAAATCCGACGAGGCACAGGATTTTGCATTCGGTCTGAACCTCAGCGATTTTACCATGTCCGATATCATCTGGAGCATGTTTGACCCCGCCGCACAATTGCCGCGCGATCCGGCGACAGTTGTATTGGATCTGACCGGCAAGGTAAAAATGCTGGTCGATTGGATGAACCCAGAGGCGGCGGCACAGATGACAGGCTCTCCCGGTGAGGTGAAAGCCGTGAACCTTGGCACATTGCTGGTCAGTGCCGCCGGTGCGAAACTGGAAGGTGCAGGCGACATCACCTTTGACGGGGCCGCTGGCGGTCTGGTGCCCGGTGCAGGCAATCCCATTGGGGATGTGGATCTTGCGCTGGCAGGAGGCAACACCTTGCTGGACAAACTGGTCGCAATGGGCTTGCTGCCGCAGGATCAGGCGATGGGTGCGCGGATGATGATGGGGCTGTTCACCGTGCCCGGTGATGCGCCCGACACGTTGAAATCCAAGATCGAATTTACCCCCGACGGTCAAATTCTGGCAAACGGGCAGCGCCTGCGTTAACCAGCGCGGTAGCTGCAAAACTTTGCATTTGCTACAGGGGCGCGGCATAGGCTGCGCCCTTTTTACATGCCTCCCTTGTCCTTTGAGGGGGCGCAGGTTACCTCCTTAGGCACAGGACCCAAACCGGAGCTTTCCCTTATGTCACTGCCCCTGGACGCGCTGACCAAATCGCTTTTGCAGGCCGCCACCAAAGCCGGTGCCGACAGCGCAGAAGCCAAGGCGGTGCAGGCGACATCGGTTTCTGTCGACGTGCGCGGCGGTGCGCTGGAGCAGGCGGAACGCGCGGAAGGTGTCGACATCGGCTTGCGGGTTTTTGTCGGGCAACGCGCGGCGACCGTGTCGGCCTCTGATACCTCAAGCCGCACCATTGAAGAGATGGCGGTGCGGGCGGTTGCCATGGCGCGCGAGGCCCCGGAAGATCCCTATGCCGGGTTGGCCACGCCGGACCAGCTGGCACAGACTTGGGACATCGACGCGCTGGAGCTTTATGACCCCACGCCCGAACCGTCGCCCGAAGACTTGCAAGACGATGCCGCCCGCGCAGAGGCAGCCGCCCTTGGCATCCAAGGGGTGACACAGGTGCAATCCGCCAGTGCGGCCTATGGCGCACAAGAGGTTTTCACCGCCATGAGCAACGGTTTTGAAGGCGGGTATTCGCGCACGGACCGTGGGCTTTCCTGTGTGGCCATTGCCGGCACTGGCACCGGGATGGAGCGTGATTATGATGGTGACGGGCGCATCTTTCAAAGTGACCTGCGCAGCGCCGAAGATATCGGGCAATCCGCCGGAAACCGTGCGGTGGAGCGGATGGATGCACGCAAACCGCCAACCGGTGCCTATCCGGTTTTGTTTGACGAACGCATTTCCTCCAGTCTGATCGGTCACTTGCTCTCTGCCGTAAACGGCAGCGCGGTGGCGCGGGGCGCCTCCTTTCTGCGGGATGCCATGGGCGAGGCCGTACTGCCCGACCACCTGTCCCTGATCGAAGACCCGCACCGTCCGCGCACCAGCGGCTCGCGGCCCTTTGATGCCGAAGGTCTGCCAACACAGAAACGGCTGATAGTGGAAAACGGTGTGCTGCAAGGCTGGACACTTGATCTGGCCAATGCCCGCAAACTGGGGCTGAAGGCCACCGGCAACGCGGCGCGTGGCACCTCCTCTGCGCCGGCCCCGACGAACTGGAATGTGGCCCTGACCCAAGGCAGCCAAACCCGGGCCGAGCTGATCCGCGAGATGGGCACCGGCCTGCTGGTCACCTCGATGATCGGATCAACCATCAACCCCAATACCGGTGATTATTCACGCGGGGCTGCCGGGTTCTGGATCGAGAACGGCGAAATCACACATACGATCAACGAATGCACCATCGCGGGCAATCTGCGTGACATGTTGCGGGTGATGGTCCCTGCCAATGACGCCCGCACCCACCTCAGCCGGGTAGTGCCCTCGCTGCTGGTCGAAGGGATGACACTTGCCGGCGCATGACCTGCCCTTGCTGATCGACGCCGCGCGCATGGCGGGACGGGTTGCGACCAGCTTCACCGGACCCACGGCGCAGCGTTGGGACAAGGCCGATGACGCGGGGCCGGTGACCGAGGCTGATCTGGCAGTCAACGCACAGCTTTTATCGACCCTGCGACTGGCGCGGCCCGACTATGGCTGGCTGTCAGAAGAAACCGAGGACAACGCCGACCGCCTGTCACAAGACCGCGTGTTCATCGTGGACCCAATTGATGGCACCCGCAGCTTTGTCGAAGGCTCCAACACCTGGGCGCATTCCATTGCAGTGGCGGAACACGGGGTGATCACAGCGGCAGTTGTTTACCTTCCACTAAGGAACAAGCTTTATGCAGCGGCCAAAGGCGGCGGGGCCACCTGTAACGGGGTGCCGATCGTGGCATCCGAAAAGGCGCAGCTTGAGACATCTTCGGTGCTGGTGGCAAAGCCCGCGATGCAGGGAGATCATTGGAAAACCAACATCTGCCCCGACTTCAAACGCAGCTTTCGCCCCTCACTCGCCTACCGTCTTGCCCTTGTCGGCGAAGGCCGGTTCGAGGCGATGCTCACCCTGCGCAAAAGCTGGGAATGGGACATCGCCGCCGGCGCGCTGATCGTTGCCGAAGCGGGCGGCATCGCCCTTGACCGAACCGGTGCATCCTTGCGGTTTAACAACCCCGACCCGCGCCTGAACGGTGTGGTGGCGGGGGGCACACCGGCCTGCGCCGCTTTGATCGACGCACTTGCGTGAGAACTCTCATCTGGGTACGCAGCTGTAACGCTTGCCCGCATTAACAAGGATCCTGATATGACCCAACGCTTGCACCTCGTCTTTGGTGGCGAACTGGTTAACCCCAGCGAAAACGTCTTTAAGAACGTCGATGACATTCATGTCGTCGGCATCTTCCCAAATTACGCCAGCGCTTTTGATGCTTGGAAAAATGAAGCGCAGCGCACCGTAGACAATGCGCATATGCGCTATTTCATCGCGCATTTGCACCGCCTGCGGGATGAAGAGGCTGCGGCATCCTCTACCGAAGAACTGGGCTAAACTCCTATGGCGCGGTCGTCTTTGGGGTTGACGGCCTACCGTGCGTTGACACGGCATTCCACAATGCTGCCCAAGGACACGCCGCTGCGTGCCCGCCCCAAAGGAGAGCTGGTCTGGATACATGCAGGTGAACCTGGCAATCTTCTGGCGGTACAGGATTTTGCAATGCGGTTGATTTCGTCGCGTGAAGGTTTGCATGTTCTGATCACCCTGCCAGAGCAGGCAGGGGCACAGCGCCCCCTGCCCGCCCGCGCCGACACCTCTTTGATTCAGATGAATGTGCCCGGCGAACACCCCGAGGTTGTAAGTGCCTTCCTCGACCATTGGCAGCCGGACAGCTGCATCTGGATCTGGGGAAACCTGCGGCCCAATCTTGTTCTAGAAGCGGCTGATCGGGGCTGTCCCATGTTCCTGATTGATGCGGATGCCCGTGGTTTTGACGGACGCCGTGACCGCTGGCTGCCCGCCTTGGCGCGCCGATTACTGTCGAAATTCGATGCGGTATTTGCAAGATCCGCCAATGATTACAAACGACTTAGCCGTCTAGACTTGCCTTCATCCCCCCTGAACCAGACCGGCCCCCTTCTGGCCGGAGGGCAGGTGTTGCCCTGTGTCGACAGTGACCTGAATGATCTTTCCGCCGCCGTGGGCGGGCGCCCCACATGGTTTGCCGCGGGTGTGACAGAACGGGAAATCGGTATGGTCCTTGGTGCCCATAAACAGGCGCTGCGCCTGTCGCACCGGTTGTTGCTGATCCTGCAACCGGATGTGCCCGAGAAAGTAAACGAGGTGTTAAGCCAAGCGGCAAGCCGTAACATTACCACCGCGCAATGGGACGACGGGCAGTTTCCCGATGACACCACACAATTGCTGATCTCCAGTGATGCCGCTGAACGAGGGCTGTTTTTCCGTCTGGCCTCTGTCTCCTTTCTGGGCGGCACGCTGATACAGGGACGCAGCGGCGGGTGTGATCCGTTGGAGGCCGCCGCCTTGGGCTCTGCCATCCTTTATGGTCCACGGTTGCGCCAATTCATGCCCTCCTATTCCCGTCTTGCCGCTGCCGGTGCTGCGCGGATCGTCAATGATGTGGATGCATTGGGCACCGCCGTATCGCGCCTTATTGCCCCCGATCAGGCCGCAACCATGGCCCATGCAGGCTGGGATGTGATCAGCCAGGGGGCCGAGTTGACCGACCGCATTATCGACCTGATACAGGATGCGCTGGACAGGGAGTTGAGTCGCACATGATCCGCCCTCCCGCCTTCTGGCACCTGTCCGACCCGGATTGGCGTGCAACCGCGTTACGCCCTCTTGGCGCGATCTATGCTGCCGCCACAGCCCGACGTCTGAAACAGGGGCCACACCATCAGCTGGATATTCCTGTGATCTGCATCGGGAACATCAATGCAGGTGGCACTGGCAAAACCCCTACAGTGATGGCCGTCGTTGAGCATTTACGCGGGCTGTTTCACGAACCACATATCGTTTCGCGCGGGTATGGCGGTACTTTGGAAGGACCGGTGCAGATTGACCCCACGCGCCACAAGGCAGCCGATGTAGGGGACGAGCCGCTGCTGCTGGCCGCCTTTGCAGAAGTATGGGTAGCGAAAGACCGCGCAGCCGGGGCCAGGGCAGCACAGGCGGCCGGGGCCAGCGTGGTCGTCTTGGATGACGGGTTTCAGAACCCCGCATTGGCCTATGATCTATCCGTGATTGTTGTGGATGCAGCGCGCGGATTTGGCAACGGCTTGTGCCTGCCCGCAGGGCCGCTGCGCGAACCGGCGGCAATCGGGCTGGCCCGCGCTGATCTGCTGCTGTCCATTGGTGAGGATGGCGCACAGGACAGTTTTGCCAGCCGCACAGCACGGCCCAGCGACCTGCCACATGCACGGGCCAAACTCGCCCCATTGCAAACCGGTATGGATTGGTCAGACAGCCGCGTTCTGGCTTTCGCCGGTATCGGTCACCCAGAGAAGTTCTTTGCCACCCTACGCGATCTAGGGGCACAGATTGTCCATGCAGAGGCGCTGGATGATCACCAGCCACTCACCTCGGCCTTGATGGCACGGTTGGAAGCGGATGCGGCGGCACGTGGCGCGCAGCTTGTGACCACAGAGAAGGATGCCGTGCGCCTGCCTGCCAGTTTCCGCAGCAAGGTGATCACCCTGCCGGTGCGGCTGGCGCTGGCAGAGGACAACCCGCTGTTCAAGGCGTTGGACGCGCTGCCCAAACCAGCATAACGCGGAAACTTTTAAAGCCTCCGGTCGTTTGCCTCAGTTGTCTTCGCCCAGTTTCGGGGCCGGGCGGTGCAACGCCAGTTCAGCATCAGAGAACCGGAAGGGCGAGCGTAACCCCGGCACACCATCCAATTCGATCTGCATGCCACGGGCAACCACTTGCGGATCAACCATCACATCATCCAGATTATTGATCGGACCGGCTGGCACATTATGCGCCTCGCAGGCGGCCAGCAAATCATCGCGGGTGCGTTGTGACGTGGCCCCCTCAATCCGGCGGTTCATTTCCGGGCGGTTCGCCACGCGGTCGGCGTTTTTGGCATATTCCGGCGCGGTCGCCATATCGTCCAGCCCCAGCAAACGGCACAGGCGCTGAAACTGCCCGTCATTGCCGGTGGCGATGATGATGTGCCCGTCTGAAGTTTCAAAGACCTCATAGGGTGTCAGGTTGGGGTGTGCATTGCCCATACGGGTCGGCGCAATCCCCGTGGTCATATAATTCATCGCCTGATTGCCCATTATTGCCACCGCGCAATCCAGCAGGGCCATATCGATATGTTGGCCACGCCCGGTCTGGCTGCGCTGATGCACAGCAGCCAGAATGGCAGTGGTGGCGTATATGCCGGTAAACACATCGGTGATCGCCATGCCGGATTTCTGCGGCTGGCGGTCCGGTTCGCCGGTGATCGACATCAGACCGGACATGCCCTGAATGATAAAATCGTATCCCGCACGGTGGGCATAAGGGCCAGTGTGGCCAAATCCAGTGATAGAGCAATAGATCAGCTGCGGAAACTCCTCGCGCAGGCTTTCATAATCCAACCCGTATTTCGCAAGTCCGCCGGTTTTGAAATTCTCAATCACGATATCCGCGTCGCGCAGCAGCTCTTTCAACTGCGCCTGACCTGCGTCGGTGCGAAAATCGATGGTCACGCTGGCCTTGCCGCGGTTTGTTGAATGGAAATAAGACGCCGAAACATCCTCATCCCGTGTCACAAAGGGAGGCCCCCATTGGCGCGTATCATCACCTGCGGGGCTTTCGACCTTGATCACTTCGCAGCCCAGATCGGACAGGGTTTGACCGGCCCAGGGGCCGGCCAGAACACGCGCCATCTCAACGACCTTCAGACCGGCAAGAGGGCCCGCGTTCCCATTGCCCATCAGCTGCCCAACTCTGCGTCGATCAGTTCCTTCATTTCGCCGTACGCCATGTTGGAATGTTTATTCCCGTTGATCAGAAAGCTGGGTGTAGAGGTGACATCATCACGGTTCTTGTTTTCCTCGAACCAGGCCACCAATGTCTGGGCTTTCTCCGCATCTTGCAGGCAGGCCTCAATGGTATCGTTGTCCATCCCCGCCAGCCGCGCAATCTTGCGCAGCTCGTCAACAATCGCGGCAGGCTCGCCCGCGCGGGCCCAGTTGGATTGACCTTTGTAGATCAAATCAACGATTCCAAAAAACCTCTCCTGACCGCCGCAACGCGCAATCATCGACGCCCACAGACCCGGACGGTCAAAATAGACTTCGCGGTAGACAAATTTGATCTTACCAGTGTCGATGAAATCAGCCTTAAGCTGTTTGAATGCGCCGCTATGGAAGGCCGCGCAATGCGGGCAGGTGAAGGAGGCATATTCAACAACAGTCACTGCCGCATCGGGGTTGCCAACGACCATCTCGGTGATGCTGGACGTATCGAAATCGCCCGAAGTTGTCTGCGCATTTGCGGCACCTGCCAGATTTGACAACTCTGTTGAGCCGCTGCCGCCGCCCATGTTGTTGGACAGCGCCCAGCCGCCAAGGCCAAGCACGGCAAAGCCACCAAGTATCATATTTCTGCGTTGCATCATGTCGTTCCTTTGCTGCTGTTCAGCGTTTTGTTTTGTTCAATATGTTCTCGCCCAGACGCGCAAGTGCATCGCGCAGACCTTGATCTGAAACGGGCTGTGCCGCCGCTGCCGCCATTTGTCGCAGGGCCGGATCGGGGGCAGCTTTTGCAGCCGGCTTCTTGGGGCTAAAGGCGACCTTGCCATCGGCAAACCCGGTAGAAGCTGTTTGCGTGATCCGCACACGGGCAATCGCGTTATAGCCATAGACCGCATTCACCTTGGCGCGCAGCTGTTCCTTTTGCATTTCCAGCATGGGCGCATTTGCCCCGTTGGTCAGCAAAGTCAGGGTCGCCCCCATACCGCCCCGGCCATAGCTGATTTCAACAGGCCGGGCGATGCCGGCAATGTCCTGACCGGCGATTTCGCCCCATTGGGTCAACAGCCGCGATTGGGCAAAACCACGCGTTTCCGACGCGCGCCGGATCTGCCCCGACAACAGGCTGTCGGTGCGTTTGAACCCTTTTGTACTGGTGCGCCTTGGCGGCATGGCTATGTTCCCTTTGGGCCCTATCTATACAATAGTCTGCCAGCGCTCCAGCACCAACCAAAGCAAGCATCGGAAGTCATAAACATTGCGTGATACGCCCGACATAAACACCCTGCCCGGTCTTTTGCTGCATTGGTACGATGTGCATGCCCGCGAAATGCCCTGGCGTGTGGGGCCTGCCCAACGCAAGGCCGGGATTTTGCCCGATCCCTATCGCATCTGGATGAGCGAAATCATGTTGCAGCAAACCACCGTTGCAACCGTGCGTGACTATTTCCAGCGGTTTGTGACCCGCTGGCCAACGGTGCGTGATCTGGCGGCGGCACAGGATGCCGATGTGATGGGCGAATGGGCTGGATTGGGGTATTATGCGCGTGCCCGCAATCTGCTGAAATGCGCCCGCGCAGTTGTGGATGAACATGGTGGCGTGTTCCCGGCAGATCATGACGCATTGCTGAAATTGCCCGGCATCGGGCCCTATACCGCTGCCGCCGTTTCCTCGATTGCATTTGATCTGCCCCACACTGTGCTGGACGGCAATGTCGAGCGGGTGATGGCGCGGCTTTATGATATTCACACCCCCCTGCCTGCAGCAAAACCTTTGCTGATGGCACAGGCGCAGGCGTTGACCCCTGCACAGCGCCCCGGCGACTATGCTCAGGCGGTGATGGATCTGGGTGCAACCATCTGTTCGCCGAAATCACCCGCTTGCGGGATTTGCCCGTGGCGCGATCCCTGTGCTGCACGCGACGCAGGAACGCAGAACCTGCTGCCCAAAAAGACACCGAAGAAACCCAAACCTGTGCGCCACGGCACAGTGTACCTAGCCCAACGGGATGATGGTGCGTGGATGTTAGAGACTCGGCCAGAGAAAGGACTGCTTGGCGGGATGTTGGGCTGGCCCGGTTCGGACTGGCTGGATATCAGCGAACCCTTGCCCGAGGGCACACCACCGCTGAAGGCCGATTGGCAAACCCTTGCAGGCGAAGTGCGCCATACATTCACGCATTTCCACCTGATCCTGACCGTTAAGTTGGCGAAAGTCCCTAATGACACCGCGGGCAGCTTCGTCACGCGCGCGCAGTTCCGCCCCTCGGACCTGCCCACAGTGATGCGCAAGGCATACGATTTGTCGCAGACCTAGGGCTGTGTCACCGCTTTGCCCGTTTGGCGATCTGCGATAAAGATAGCCAAGACACACCGTCAAAGGTCCAGCCATGTCACAACAACCCGCCCCGATTCCTCCGCGCGATCTGCGCCGACTATCCCGCGCCCTGCCGTTCTGGCTGTCGCTGGGTCTTATTCCGCTAACATGGATCTGCGCGGCGCATGGCGGCTGGAGCATCGCCCTATTGCCACTGGTCACCTGGTGCCTGTTTTCACTGTTGGATGCGGTGCTGGGGCTGAATCTTGATAATGCCGATCTGGAGGCAAGCGAAGAGGATCTGTTCTGGTATCGTTTGGTCACCCTGATTTGGGTCCCGGCGCAATTCCTGACACTCTTCGGCCTGATCTGGTATGTGCCGCAGGCGGAACATCTGAGCCTTTTTGAACGCATTGCCCTGTTCTTTGGCGTTGGCGTGATCACCGGCACCATCGGCATCAACTACAGCCATGAATTAATGCACCAGAAGAACCGGCTAGAGCGGTTTCTGGCAGATGTATTGCTCGCGATGGTGCTGTATTCGCATTTTCGTTCCGAACACCTGCTGGTGCATCACCGCTATGTCGGCACGCCCCGCGACCCGGTGACGGCGCGGTATAACGAAGGGTTTCACCGGTTTTATCCGCGCGTTTTGCGCCAGAGCTTTCACTCTGCCTTCAAGGCCGAGGCTGATATGCTGGCCCGCAAACGCCTTCCTTGGCATAACCGCAGCAACCCGTTCTGGAAATATTGGGGTATGCAAATTACCTTCCTCGCCCTTGCATTGATCCTTGGTGGCTGGCTTGGCGTGCTGCTGTTTCTGGTGCAGGCTGGGGTCGCAATCTGGCAGCTGGAGCTGGTCAATTACATCGAACATTACGGACTGACCCGCGAACATCTGGGGGATGGCAAATATGAACACGTCAAACCGCATCATTCGTGGAACGCGGCGCATAAGGCGTCAAACTGGCTGTTGATCAACCTGCAACGCCATTCTGATCATCACTATAAACCCGACCGCCGGTTTCCCGTGTTGCAGAATTACGGTGCGGATGAGGCACCGCAACTGCCCTTTGGCTATCCGGTGATGACAATGGCCGCGATGTTCCCGCCGCTATGGCGGCGCATCATGAACCCGCGGGTGCGCCAGTGGCGCCGAACCTACTATCCCGAGATCACTGACTGGAGCGCGTACAACAAGCGGCAAACGCCGATGCCGCGCTGACGCTCATGGTATCTTAACGCTTCCATGACACCTCTTTGGCGACAAAAGAAAGGTGTCAATTCATGCAAACGGGCGCGCATCAATCATCGAAGTATCAGCCCCATCAGACCTGTCTGATTGTAGAGGACAGCGAATTCGACCGCCAGAAACTGACACGGATCATGAATAAATCGCGCCAGCCCTTTCATATCGAAGCGGCGGCAACCTTGAAATCAGCGCGCCGCGCGATGGAAAAGGGACCGGTCTCCCTGATCCTGCTGGACAATAATCTGCCGGATGGATTGGGCGCGGATTTCGCTCTTGAACTGGCCCGTGATCCGAATTTTTCGGATATTCCGGTGATCATCGTCAGTGACTGGCCCTCGCCCTTTATGTGGGAAAAAGCATCCTCTGCCGGGGTGGCCTTTGTGTTAAGTAAAACAGAATTTGACGGGCGCTATGTGCAGGCGGTCCTGCAAAAGAACCGGTCAGATCTGGTAAATTGAGGTGCACCTATGCGCCTTGCCGCCATGCGCGATAGAATAGCCCCGATATCAACAACTCAACCAGAATCGCAATCCAGATACCCGGGCCGACGGATCCCCGCCAAAACTCATAGATCCCAAGCGCGGCCATCGCACCCATTGCGGTCATGACGGTCACCACCACCACCCGTTGCACGTCAGGTATCACGGCATCTCGCGCCATAAAACAAAGCACCGAAAATCCCAGAAACAACACGCCAGCACGTTTGGCTAAAATATCGCCAACCTCCGCTTGCTTCAGCGAAAACAACCAATAGATCAATTCGGGGAACATAATCAGGGTGAGGCAAAGCGTGCCAAAGATCGCGGCGGTTGCACGGCTTATTGTTCTAAAATCCATTGATTGACGCTCCACTGACCTTCCAACCATCACGCGGTTGTTGCACGGGGTCGATGTGGCTTTTTTACGCAGTTCAACCTGCTTGGGCGGCAAACAAAAAAGGCCCCGCCACAAGGGCGGGGCTAAGGTGAGTGCCTATCTAGGCAACCTTCATAAGGAAGGCCGCAGGCACCGGCGGTGTTCTAGGATGTTTCCGGGTTTCCCTTTGCCAAGGCATCCTTGCAGGGCCCGTGCGACCAAAGGGGTCGACAAGACAGGTTTCGCATAGCGCTTCCCGGAAACAACAATTCTCAGTTGGCCATTTCGGCCCTTATCTGCTGGCGCAGAAGGTCAATCGGCACACGTTTACCATCCTTCTTGAAGCACCAGTAGGTCCACCCGTTACAGCTGGGCGCTTTTTCGTAAGCAGCGCCAACCTGATGGATTGATCCTTTGATATCCGATCCGATCAATGTGCCGTCGGCACGGACCTTGGCCTTGTGACGCCCATTAAGGGAATAGAGTTCTTCACCCGGACGCAGCATGCCACGCTCAACCAGCTGACCAAAGGGCACCCGTGGCTCCGCACGTTTCGACGTCGTGGTTTGCAGCGCCTCGCGGTCAAACTTGCGCACTTTGCTCAGACGTTTCAGCGCAACCTTGCGATAGGCTTCCTCGCGTTCAATCCCGATGAAGTCGCGGCCCAGCATTTTCGCAACAGCCCCTGTGGTGCCTGTGCCAAAGAACGGATCAAGGATCACGTCACCCGGATTACTGGACCCGACCAGAATACGGTGCAGCAGGCTTTCGGGTTTTTGTGTTGGATGGGCCTTTTCGCCCTCTTCGTTCTTTAACCGTTCATGACCAGTGCAGATCGGCAGCACCCAATCGCTGCGCATCTGGATACCTTCGTTCAGGGCTTTCAACGCCTCGTAGTTAAAGGTGTATTTGGAGTTCTCGTCCTTACCGGCCCAGATCATCGTCTCATGAGCGTTGGTAAAGCGCTTGCCGCGAAAGTTCGGCATCGGGTTGGATTTGCGCCAGACCACATCGTTCAGGATCCAGAAACCGGCATCCTGCAGCGCTGCACCAACCCGGAAAATATTGTGATAGCTGCCAATGACCCAGATTGCGCCATTTGGTTTCAGCAGGCGACGGGCCGCTTTCAGCCAGGCACGGGTGAATTCATCATAGACCTTGAAGCTGGCGAATTGATCCCATTCATCGTCAACCGCATCCACCTTGGAATTGTCGGGGCGCATCAGATCGCCACGCAATTGCAGGTTATATGGAGGGTCCGCAAAGATCAGATCAACGCTCGCCTCCGGCAGGGCGTTCATCGCCTCGATACAGTCGCCATCAAGGATCGTGTTCAAAGGAAGCACCGCGGTGCTTTTTTCTATCGTCTTCATCAATTTTCTGCCTCTGGTCCCCGGCACATTTTGTGCTCGTTTGTTGAGATCAGGATGAGTCAAAGACGATTCGCGGTCAATTTGTTTTTTGAATCAATTGGTTAAGAAAAATTGTTGCTACAACATATTGTGTACGGGTTTGAACGAACGTCTATGGTGTGGGGTTACCCCAAGTTCTTGAAGCGCCTCTATGTGTCTTTTTGATCCATATCCCATGTTGGTTTCCCAGCCATAACCGGGGTGCTGTTGCGCAAGGGACAACATGACACAATCTCGACAAATTTTGGCCATAATTGAGGCAGCTGAAATGCTCTGCGAACGGCTGTCCCCCTTGATGATGGTCTGCGCGGGCAGGATCAGATCACGGGGCAACATATTCCCATCCACCAAAACATAGTCGGCCGGCGTCTTGAGCCCCTCAAGCGCGCGCATCATCGCCAGATGGCTGGCGCGCAGGATGTTGATCTCGTCGATTTCCGCAACCGTGGCATGGGCGATGCTGACCTCGGCCACTTCCATAATCTCTTCATACAGGCGTTCACGGGCTTTCTTGGTCAGCTTCTTTGAATCATTCAGCCCCTCGGGGATACATGCAGGATCTAAAATCACCGCCGCCGCCGTCACCGGTCCTGCCAAAGGGCCACGGCCCACCTCATCCACACCTGCAATGCGGGTGTAGCCCTGCGCCATGGCGGCGCGTTCAAATTCAAAATCCGGTTTCATACCCCCTCAAGACCGCAATCCTGCCCAAGGCTCAATATAAAAAAGGGAGGATGCCCGAACATCCTCCCCAGTCTTCCGGGTGAAGGGACACCCACCCGGATCACAGCGCGATGTTATCCTCGCGCCAAACGGAACCCGTGTTCACGCAAGCAGCGTGCCTCATATCCACGGCGGTCGCCGCGACGGGTGTTAAAGGTATAATTGCACTGGCGCGGCAGACGGTGTGTGTAGCTGTAGTTGCGTTGCAGACACCGGCTGGCGAACATGCGCACATGGCCACGATGGGTTTTTACCCGGCGCAGGCATTTCTGCGGCAAAAGCTTGCGGCTCACACGGTCGGGCAGCGGGCGCGGCTTGGGCTGGCCATACCGCGGCGGCTGATAGGCGGGCGCACCGTAGGTAGGCTTCTGGCGGATCGGCCTGTCATAGGTTGGCGCGCGATACTCCGGTTTTGACTGATGGTGGCTTGCCTGCTTTTTCTTGTCATTCCTGTCGTGGATGATCTTGCCCACAACAGCCAGCCCCACAATCGCGGCAATTGTATTGACGGTGCGGCGGTCACCTGCGGCGGCGGGCAGCGCGCCCAATATGGTCAACGCAATAGATGCGGCGGCTACGGTTGCGATAAACTTGCGATACATAACTGTGATCCTCTCTGTTGCGCGGTGCGGGACAGCCCGTGCTTTTGTGGGATCAGATTGGGTCGGGGCCTGTCAGACAGGCAATAACACCCCCCCGCTATCCGATAACAACGGGGCTGAGGGCGCGTGGTTATTGAATATCGCCGCGCAAAGGCTCAAGGATGGGGGCATGAAACAGTTTTCTCTTCCCCTCGCCCTCGGGCTGTTGATCGGCTGTGCTCTGCCCGCCCATGCGGCAGGCTGCTATGCTGATTACAAGGCCAAGCAGGATGACCCCTTGCGCCTGCATTACGGTGTCGCACAGGTCAACGGGCCCTGTGATGTCGGTTCAGCCGCCGCTGAACTAACCCCGCGTCTTGCCGCCCAAGGCTGGACGCTGCTCAATGTCATCTCCACTTTCGGCGACGACGGACTTGATCAAAGGAAAGACAGTGCCGGACAAAACTACCTCCGCTTCTGATCTGCGCCGCTTTGTCGGCTTTGGCATTGCCGCAATTGTCACCCTGCTGATCGTCGGGGCAATTGTGTTGTTCTGGGCTTTACCGGACGCAAACCTGTTCAATGCGCAGGTCGAACGCATTTTTGTCGAGAACGACGATTTGACCAGCGGTGCCACAATCAAACTGCTGGAGATCCTTGCGCAATCAGGCACCGCGTTTTCCGACACATTGGCCAGTTACCGCATGGTGATCTTTGTGCTGCTGGTGTTCGCTGCGGCAATGCTGGCCGCTGCGCTGGTATTTCTGATCATGTTGATCACCTTCAACCGCCGTATGGCCCAGATTGAACGGGTCGGCATTCAGGTGAATTCACTGTTGATCAGCCGCGAGGAAAACACCGTCTACCTGAACAACCTTGGTTTCAAGCTGACTGATGCCGCGATGGAAACCATGTCGGTGCTGGCCGAAGCACGGATGGATGATGATGTGATGTCCGGCTCTGAAATCGAAGGGGTTATTTCGGGTCGTCTGGCCGCTGACTGTGACGAAGCGGCGGGGGCGACACGCATCAAACGGTTGCGCGACACGCTGGGCAACCAGATCGTCAGCGAACTGTTGGTCAAGAACATCGCGCGGCGGGGATATATGCTGGCCATCGACAAGGATGTGATCAAGGTGATTTGACACAGGGCCTCTGGTCATTCTCCCCCGCCCGGGTCTAGGCTGCGCCAAACCCCGATCAAGGACATGTCAGATGCCAGCCCCGCAAAACCCGTTCAAGAAAGCCCTGTCCGAAGGGAAGGTACAATTCGGCTGCTGGCTTGGCCTTGCCGATACTTTCAGCGCAGAGCTGATGGGCACCACCGGATTCGATTGGTTGGTCATTGATGGCGAACATGCGCCCAATGATCTGCGCAGCATTCTTGCACAGTTACAGGTGCTGGAAGCCTCGAACAGCCATGCGGTTGTGCGCCTGCCGGTTGGTGAAACCTATATGATGAAACAGGTGCTCGACGCCGGGGCGCAAACCGTGCTGGTTCCGATGGTGGAAACTGCGGATCAGGCGCGCCAGCTGGTGCGTGATGTGACCTATCCGCCGCTTGGCGATCGCGGTGTCGGCTACGCGCTTGGCCGGGCCTCGCGGTTTTCGCAAATCACCGACTATGGCACCACGGCGGATGCGCAGATTTGTCTGCTGGTGCAGGTTGAAAACCTGAAAGGGCTTGCAGCCCTTGATGACATCCTTGCAATCGACGGGATTGACGGCGTGTTCATTGGTCCTGCAGATCTGGCCGCCGACATGGGGCATATGGGCAATGCGTTGCACGACGAGGTGCAGGCCACAATCATGGAGGCGCTGGCGCGTATCCGTGCGGCGGGCAAGGCCCCCGGTATCCTGTCGACCCATGACCCGATGACCGAGGCCGCGCTGGCCGCCGGTGCACAATTTGTCGCTGTGGGGGCGGATGTTTTGCTGCTGACACGCACCGCGCAGGCGCTGAGCGCAAAGTGGAAAGACCTTACATAATATGAACGCAGGTATCTTTTTGTTGGGGTTGGCCTATGTGCTGAGCCAATTTTTCCGCGCCTTTCTTGCGGTACTCTCCGAAATTCTGGAACGTGATCTGGGGGCTCTGCCGGACGATCTGGCGTTTGCGTCGGGACTGTGGTTCCTGACCTTCGCCGCCTGCCAAATCCCCATCGGGGCCGCGCTGGACAGCATCGGGCCACGGCGCACCGCGGGCTGGCTGCTGCTGGTCGGTGGTGCGGGCGGTGCAACGGTTTTTGCCCTTGCCAGTTCGCCCGTTCATATCAGCATCGCCATGGCCCTGATCGGGGTGGGCTGCGCACCAGTGCTGATGGCCTCCTACTATATATTTGCGCGGGAATACCCGCCTGCAACCTTTGCCATTCTCGCCTCTGTCATGGTTGGCGCGGGCAGTCTGGGCAACCTGGTTGCGGCCTATCCAACAGCCCTGGCTGCGGAAATTTTGGGCTGGCGCAACACACTTTGGGGGTTGGCGGGGCTGTCCGGTCTGGTTGCCCTTGGCACTTTGGTCTGGGTCAAGGATCCGCCACGTGTCACCGATGGGGTCAAGGGATCCATGTCCGAACTGCTGCGCATCCGGGCGCTTTGGCCGATTTATCTGCTGATCGGGGTCAGCTATGCCTTTCCCGGTGCGGTACGCGGGCTGTGGATCGGGCCCTATCTGGCGGATGTGTTCGGCACCGACACTGCGACCATCGGGCAGGCCAGCCTTTTGATGGGGATTGCGATGGTGCTGGGCGCGCTGGCCTATGGCTTTGTGGACAAGATCAGCCCCTCGCGCAAATGGATGATCGCAGGGGGCACCGCACTGGCTATATCAGCGGGGGCCGCTCTGGTCGCTCTGCCTGCCAGCAGCATTTCCTTCAGCGTGTTTTTGATGTGCGCCATTGGCTTTTTCGGGGCGGGCTATCCTGTGCTGATGGCTCATGGCCGCAGTTTCTTGCCCAGTCATCTGATCGGGCGCGGGGTGACCTTGCTGAACCTGTTCAGCATCGGCGGCGTGGGAATCGCGCAATTCCTGTCCGGCCGTGTCTACCGTGCAGCCCTGCCCGGGGATACCAGTGCCGCACCCTATGTCGCGGTTTTCGCCATGTTCCTGATTGCGCTTTCCATCGGTTTTACCGTCTATCTGTTCAGTAAAGACAACTCAGACTGAACGTCCCTTCATGCGGGCAGCGGCCAGCGTATAGCCGCCCGCACCACCATCAATGAAATGCACATGATCATCGGTCATGATCGAGGGCACGATACAGGTCATCATCGCCGTGTCCTGCGTGGCGGTGCCATAGTCGATATGACCCTGCGCCTTGGCCGCACTTAACACCGCCTCAATCTGCGTCTGGGTGGCCGGATCACAATCCAGCGTCATTTTCAGACCGTCATCCCGTTTGCGAAAATCCGCATTTTCTCCGACCATACGGGCATAGCGGCGGGCATCGAAACCGCCCAGTTTGATACCCGTGCGGATCAACAGCCAAGCCACAAAAGCCTCAAACAAAACCTTGCGCCGCGCACTGCCCAACGACCCGGAGCCATGGGTGGCATGCGCCTCAAGCGCCGCCCCCTCGGGCGGCCAGGCGGTCCCCGGTCCCTTGGCCGGTGCCGGGTGTCCCCCCCGTTCCAACCCCTGTGCAAGGGTGACAATGCGGTCATAGACCTGTGTGACAACTTCGTCGCTGGCCCCTGCAACCGGTGAAACAAGGATCGAGAGAATCGTGCCATTGCGCGCCGGCATCGGCGACCAGCGGCATGACAGCCCGGTCAGGTCCGGCTGGCTGCCCTGTGCCGCAGGGGGAATTGCATATGCCCCCGCCTTCATCTGCGCCTCCGCCCAGTTCACCCCCCCGCCATCGAACATGGCATAATCAACACCGTCAGAAACCTGAAACCGCGCCACACGCACATCCTGCCCGGCAGCCCGTACATCCGTGACCGGCACCAAGGCAACGCGCATTTCGATGCCAAATTCGGCCTGCGCCCAGACGGCGACCCGCGCCAGCGCTTCGCGCGCGGCAGCTTCATCCTGTGGTGGTACCGCAAATCCGGCACCATCCCCACCGAAGACAAAGGGAAATGCCGCCCCTTTCAACGCATTCATCATCGCAGAAATGACAGCCGCGCCCACCATATTTACGGTCTTATACTGGCCCGCCTGCACCAATCCTGTGGAATTGACGATGTCCGACACGCCAACAAACCAATCCTCTGGCAGAGGGATAAACCGATCCGTCTGCGTCAGCTGGTCAAACTCCCTGACACGGCTCAACTGATCGTAAAATGGGTCCCTTTGGGTCATGTGGCCTGCCTTCTTGATCGTCACAAGCATAACACGCGCCACGTTACACAAGCCAGTCCTGCCAAGCAGGGGTCTTTCCTCGGGTCGGCAAGCGGTGTATGTGCGCCGCACCACCCCTTATATAACGGAGAAATAAGATGGGTTATCGCGTCGCCGTCGTGGGCGCCACTGGCAATGTGGGCCGCGAAATGCTGAACATCCTGGCTGAACGCCAGTTCCCTGTGGACGAGATCGTGGCCTTGGCCAGCCGTCGTTCCCTGGGTACGGAAGTAAGCTTTGGCGAAAAGACGTTGACGTGCAAAGACCTGGACACTTTCGACTTCACGGGATGGGATATTGCGCTGTTCGCGGTTGGCTCGGATGCGACCAAGAAATATGCGCCCGGTGCCGCCAAGGCGGGCTGCGTGGTGATCGATAACTCCTCGCTTTACCGCTATGATTCCGACGTGCCGTTGATCGTACCTGAGGTGAACCCGCAAGCGGTTCATGATTATGCCAAAAAGAACATCATCGCGAATCCGAACTGTTCAACCGCGCAGATGGTTGTGGCGCTGAAGCCCCTGCACGACCGCGCCACGATCAAACGTGTGGTGGTCAGCACCTATCAATCGGTGTCCGGTTCTGGCAAGGAAGGTGCGGATGAACTCTGGGATCAGACCAAGTCGATCTATAACCCGACATCGGACGTGCCGCCGAAAAAATTCACCAAGCAGATCGCGTTTAACGTGATTCCGCATATCGATGTGTTCATGGAAGACGGATCCACCAAAGAAGAGTGGAAGATGGTCGCCGAGACGAAAAAGATCGTCGACAAGGACATCAAGGTCACCGCGACCTGTGTACGCGTGCCGGTATTCGTCGGTCACTCCGAAGCGATCAACATCGAATTCGAGGATCATCTGGACGAGGATGAGGCCCGCGACATCCTGCGCGAAGCGCCCGGCATCATGGTGATCGATAAACGCGAGGACGGCGGCTATGTCACGCCTGTTGAATGCGTCGGTGATTTTGCGACCTTCATCAGCCGCATCCGGCAGGACAGCACAATCGACAACGGTCTGAACCTGTGGTGCGTGTCCGACAACCTGCGCAAAGGTGCGGCATTGAACGCGGTGCAGATCGCCGAATTGCTGGGCCGTGAGGTTCTCAAGAAAGGGTAATTTCCCTTTCAACATCATGCCTTACCAGGCGCCCCTGCCCAGCGCGGGGGCGTTTTACTTTTCAGATGGCAAGGGACGCCATTCGGTATCGATCACGTCGCACTCCGACGTATCCACGTTCTGGATCACAGGGTTCCTTTTAAGCCACTTCTGGCCGTGCCGATGACCGGGCATCGCCGCGCCAAACCGTTTCACCAGCTTGCGGTATCGAAACCCAACCGTTGCCGTATTGCAGAGGTGCCGCCCGTCTTTCGCGCCATATATCGCCAGCCCCGTACCCTGCGGGCGCAGGGTATAGCCCCGTTTTCGCAAGACTTCCGTAAGCGACGCCCAGTCAGGTGCCGCTTCAAACAATACCGCCAAATGGTGTTTCTCTCGTTCTTTGTACGCAAAATCCGCCACCTTGCCCTTCACAGGGTCCACCGCAAAACACATGCCCAGATCACCGTGGGGATGATCCGGCATCGTCATACGAAACCGGCGCAGCAATGTGGGATAGGCAAAACCCAGCTCGGAGCCTTTGCACACACGGGTGCCGCAGGATCGTTTGTGCAGCGCGATGCCACCGCCCGCTGGACGCAGCGTGTACCCGTGCCGGGCCAGCCGTCGGTCAAGGTCATCCCAGCCCGTTGCCTCAGCCATATCGCGGGCGAGGAGCGCTTGAAGAGCAACGACAAGCGTTTCATCCGCCCGGTTTGACATCTTCGGATGAAGGCGGCGCTGAACTTCACGGGCCAGCAATTGCCGCACCAGATGGCCGATGGTCACATCCTGCCCCGCGGCAACAACACCTGCCTCACTTAGCAGTCTGGGTGGCAGTTTCAGGGTTACGGTTTCCAGTCTCATCGTCAAAGACTGAAAGCGAATCGGTTAATGCCGCGTTAAAACCGTTCTGCACGCAGCACGTCGCAATCACTGACCGAAACCACACCGATATGACGCTCCACCACCGCGAAAGCTCCCTCCAGCAGGTCATCCAGACGCTCTGGCCGGATAATGCAAACCACCTGCACCATACCAGATGCCCGGCTGACTTGGCCGGATCTGCTCCATGCCCCGGACCGGCCTGACCCGCCCAGCACCGGCAACACGGTATATCCGGTCACACCCGCCTTGCTCAACGCATCGGTCAGCCGCGATTGCATCACCGATTCAATGGTAATCTCTACCCGTTTTGCACGATGGGTTTGCATGGTTCAGCCTCCGGTCATGGCTTGGGACACCGCCACATAAAGCGGAATACCAAGGGTCAGGTTAAACGGGAAAGTCACGCCCAGCGACAGTGTCAGATACAGCGAGGGATTGGCCTCTGGCAGCGCCACGCGCATGGCCGCAGGCACCGCGATGTAAGAGGCTGAGGCGGATAACACCATCATCAGGGCCATGCCGCCGTTTGACAGCCCCAAGGCCAGGGCAAACCCCAGCCCGATGACCGATCCAATCAACGGCATCAGCACGCCAAAGGCCAGCACCGCAGGGCGCAAGATCTTGCCGCCTTCACGCAGGCCCCGCCCTGCGACCAACCCCATGTCCAGCAGGAACAGACACAATACACCTTTAAACGGTGACACAATGAAACTGGAGATTTCCGCCAGCCCGTCTTCACCCGTGGCCCAGCCGATGAAAAACGATCCCACCAGCAAGACGATGGAACCGTTCAACATGATCTCGCGCAGCAGGGCGCTGTCCATGCCTTTTGTGCCATCACCGCCACCTTTTGCGACCAGCCACAGCGCTGAAAGGATGGCAGGGGCCTCCATCGCGGCAGCAACCGCGACCATATAGCCCTCATAGGCCACGCCACGGCTGTCCAGAACCGAGGTCGCCGCCACAAAGGTCACAATTGAAATCGACCCGTAGTGGGCCGCGACCGCGGCCGCATCCAGTCGGCTCATCTGTGTCATCACCCGCAGCAGCGCAAAAGCAACCAATGGCAACAGCGCCGAGAGGACCACACCAGCCAGCAATGCCAACCCAAGGGTCGCGTCAATGCCATGGGCCGCCACGCTGACGCCGCCTTTAAAACCGATTGCAAACAGCAGATAGATCGACAGCCCCTTGGCCACCGCTTCAGGGATGCTGAGATCAGAGCGCGCCAATGACGCCGCAACCCCCAGCACGAAACACAGGATGATCGGCGAAATCAGATTCTGTCCCGCCAATGAAAGCAATTGATCCATCGTTACCCCGCCTTAAACGACGTGGAACTTTCCCGTTTCGGGGTTGTAATGTTCCAATCCGCCCTCGCCGATATCTGTCCACAACCCATGCAGGCTAAGCGTGCCTTCTTCCACCTTTGACGCAAGCCAAGGGAAGGTCATCAGATTTTCCAAAGAGGTAACCACCGCCTCTTTCTCGAACGCGCGGGTTTGTTCTTCGGTGTCTTGCATATCAGCAACCACCTCGAAGCGCGGGCGCAGAATGTCCATCCAGCGGCCAACAAAACTATCCTTGGCCTCCAGCTCGGGCGCATGACCCTTGCACATGTCGATACAGCCCTTGATGCCGCCACAGTTGGAATGGCCCAGGATCATCAGGTTGCTGACCTTCAACACCCGCACCGCATATTCCACCGCTGCGGATGTGCCGTGGTGATCACCGTCCGGTTCATAAGGCGGCACAAGATTCGCGATGTTACGGTGAATAAAGAACTCACCCTGATCCGCGCCAAAAATTGACGTCACATGAACACGGCTGTCACAGCAGGAAATCACCATGGCACGCGGGTGCTGCCCATCACTGGCAAGCCGTCGATACCAAGTTTTGTTATCGGCATATCCGGTTGCTTTCCAACCGTGATAGCGTTGCACCAGATAGTTAGGTAACGGTTTAACCCGATCCAGCATTCACATCATCCTTGTGTTCGTTCGCAACTGGTTATCCCAAACTTTCTAAAAGTTCGAGAGAAAAGACGTGGCCGCCTCAACCATTTCATCATCACTTGCGGGCAAAACCCCAGCAGCCGTGGGGGCTGAATTAGGGGTGAGTATAGATGCAGGTTCTGCAAATTAGACCGACAGAAAATGTAAGCGTTGATCAGGATCGGCTGGGCGCGCTTTATTCCCAGCTGGGCGCTGCCGGTGCCGAGGATGTCGTCTGCCGCGCGCTGGAAGAGCTGGCGCTGCGCATGTCGCATTGCGAAAAACTCTACCGCGAGGGGCATTGGGAGGAATTGCGCAAGAACACCCGCTCGCTGATCGCCATCGCTGATCAAATCGGCATGCTGGCGCTCAGTGATGTCGCGGGCACTGTCACCGACTGTATTGATCAGGGCAATGGTGTGGGTGTCGCCGCCACCCTGTCCCGGCTGATGCGGGTTGGCGATGGATCGCTATCGGCGGTTTGGGACATTCAGGATATCACCATCTGATGATCCCGCCCTGACCCATTGCGGGGACCTGTAAAAAGCGTAGGTTACGCGAAGCTGATTTCAGATACAGGTCCAACATGCCACTTTCTTTTGCCCCCTCCGGTACGGCCACCATTCCCCTGCATATCCTCGCCGAGGACCAGCTGGAGGCTTGGCTGGATACACAGCCCGATGCCACCCGAAACGCGCTGACATCCCAGGGTTTTACCGGTGCATTGGGGCAGACCGTCAGTCTTGCCGACCCGGATGGTGCGCCCGCGCTGGCTGTTGCGGGCTATGGCACAGCTGCCACGCGCCAGCGTGGCCGGTTTCACCTGGCCGCTGCCGCCCCCAAACTGCCCGAAGGCGACTATCACCTCGTCAGCGATCTGGACGCCGATGCCCTCTCTGCCGAAGCTCTGGGCTGGCTCCTCGCGAGCTACAGGTTCGACCGTTATCGCAAACAATCCCCGCTGCTGGCACGGCTGGTTGCCCCGCAGGGCATCGACGCCCCCCGGATCGAGGCACAGGCCAATGGGGAAGCCCTGGCCCGTGATCTGATCAATACACCTGCCAACGATATGGGGCCGCCCGATCTGGAACAGGCCGCCCGTGATCTGGCAGCGCAACATGGGGCCGACATCACTGTCATCACCGGCGACGACCTGCTGACACAGAATTTTCCACTGATCCATACCGTGGGCCGTGCTGCCGATCGCGCGCCGCGGCTGATCGATCTGCGTTGGGGCGATGCGGGTCCAAAGCTAACGCTGGTAGGTAAAGGGGTCTGTTTCGACACCGGCGGGCTGAACCTAAAACCCGGTGCCTCCATGGCATTGATGAAAAAGGACATGGGCGGGGCCGCTGCCGTTCTGGGGCTGGCCCATATGATCATGGCAACCGGGGCCACGGTTCAACTGCGCGTCCTGATCCCGGCGGTTGAAAACGCAGTTTCGGGCAATGCCTTCCGCCCCGGAGACATCCTGACTTCACGCAAGGGCCTGACGGTGGAAATCAACAATACCGATGCCGAAGGGCGGCTGGTGCTGGCCGACGCACTGGCCCTCGCGGATGAGGACGATCCCGATCAGATCGTCTCGATGGCCACGCTCACCGGGGCCGCCCGTGTGGCCGTAGGCCCCGACCTCGCCCCTTATTTCAGTGACAACCCCGCCTTTGTCACAGCCCTGGAAACGGCTGCTGCGCGGGTTCAGGACCCGGTCTGGCGGATGCCTTTCCATACCCCTTACGAGGCGATGATCGAACCGGGTATTGCCGATCTGGACAATGCGCCGAAAGGCGGATTTGCCGGGTGCATCACCGCCGCCCTGTTCCTGCGCCGCTTTGTGACCGAAAGCCCTTATGCGCATTTTGACATTTACGGCTGGCAACCCACCGATGCTCCCGCCCGTCCGAAAGGCGGCACTGGTCAGGCCACCCGTGCGCTGCTCGCAGCCCTGCCCGCGCTCCTGAAATCATGAGCGATCCGCGCCTGACCCCCGATCCGTCAATCATCACAACGGATCAGCCTGCGCAAATCACCCTGCCGGTGGTGGACCTTTGTCGCTCCCCTTCCGACCCACGCGACCGGCAGTTGCTGTTTGGCGATGCCCTGCGCCTACTCAACTCCTCCGCCGGCTGGTCCTATGTCCAATCGGAAAAAGACGGCTATTGCGGCTATATCCCTGCAGACAGCCACGGCCCCGCTGCCGCCCCGACCCATAAGGTCAGCGCTTCCGCGACCCATGCCTATACAGGCGGCGATTTCAAATCCCCCGACCAGATGCGCCTCAGCCATGGGGCCCGCGTCACCGTCATCGGCCAGGACGGGAAATTCGCGCAGACCGCCGCTGGCTTTATCCCCGCCCAACACCTGATGCCGATAGATCAATTCCGGAACGACCCGGCCACTATCGCCGCCCTCTACCTTGGCACGCCGTACCTCTGGGGCGGTAACAGCCGCGATGGCATCGACTGCTCCGGCCTTGTTCAGGCGGCGCTGCTGGCCTGCGCCATCCCTTGCCCCGGTGACAGCGACATGCAGATGGCCCTCGGACAGGAGGCCACGGCCCCCTATCAACGCAATGACCTGCTGTTCTGGAAAGGCCATGTGGCGCTGGTGACTGACAGCGACACCCTGATCCATGCCAACGCCAGCGCAATGGCCTGTACCTATGAGCCAATCACAAACGCCATTGCCCGCATCGCAACACAGGGCGACGGCCCTGTCACGGCACATCGCAGGCTCTAAACCCTCTTTCCCCTCTTTTTGGCCTTATATACTGTCCGCACCCTCGGCCGGGCACCGTCTTTGGCGTTTTGGAACCCACAGCACAGGGTCGGGACCCTAATCCAAATCCACCGCCCGGATCAGCTTGCGCTCCAACACACGCAGCACAGCACGCAATTCGCTGCCGCGTTTCAGCACCTGCCCGCCGGTCCCGATCACCGCGTAGATGCCCTGTTTGTTACGCAGTTTGGGACGTTTTTCGATACGGTAGAGCGGCACCTCGGCGGTGCGGCGAAACACTGAAAACACCGCCACATCCCGCTGATGGGAAATGCCGTAGTCACGCCATTCACCGGCGGCAACCATACGACCGTAAAGCGACAGGATCACCGACAGTTCGGTCCGGTGAAAGGCCACTTGTTCCAGCGGGCGCTCAAAAGGCGTGGCATTCGGCGGGAGATGCATTGTCATATCTCCACAGTTGCGCCCTTTGCCAAACAGATCAAGAGTAAGCCTTAATCAAATTTGTTGAAAGCGTTACAGGAAAATGCAAGTGTCCCGCTTTATGAAACATGAAAGCCTCCGCAGATGACCCCGCAAGAGCGCGCACGCAAATGTGCCGACCTGATGTTTGCCGCCGATTCCGCGTCTGCTGGGCTGGGCATGACAATCGCATCCGTTGGACCCGGACAGGCGGTGCTGCGGATGAAAGTGCGCGACGATATGTTGAACGGGCATCGCATCTGCCATGGTGGCTTTATCTTTGCACTGGCCGACAGCGCCTTTGCCTTCGCCTGCAACAGCTACAACCAACTGGTTGTCGCCCAGCAAAACCAAATCACCTATGTCGCCCCCGGCCAAGACGGCGAGATGCTGACGGCCAGCGCAACCGAGACCTCCCGCAGCGGGCGCTCTGGCATCTATGACGTCACTGTCACCGGCGAGGACGGACGAACCGTTGCATTATTTCGCGGCCTGTCACGCACAGTAAAAGGCCAACACTTCGACGAGGAAGGACCCTCCGCATGAAAGACCTGACCCCCGCCCGCAACACGTTGGATTCCATCGAAATCGCCAGCCGGGACGAAATTGCAGCCCTGCAACTGAAGCGCATGAAATGGTCTCTGCGCCACGCCTATGACAATGTGCCGTTTTATAAGAAAAGTTTTGATGATGCGGGTGTGCATCCCGACGATCTGAACGATCTGTCCGATCTGGCAAAGTTCCCTTTCACCGTCAAAACCGATCTGCGCGACAACTACCCGTTCAAAATGTTCGCCGTGCCGCGCGAACAGGTCGCCCGCATCCATGCCTCTTCGGGCACCACCGGCCAGCCAACCGTCGTGGGCTATACCCAGACCGATCTGGATAACTGGGGCTCCGTCGTGGCACGCTCCCTGCGGGCTGCCGGTCTGAAAGCCGGCGACATGCTGCACAACGCCTATGGCTATGGTCTGTTTACTGGTGGGTTGGGCATCCATCTGGGGGCGGACGCGCTTGGCCTGTCGACCTATCCCATTTCCGGCGGCATGACCCCGCGCCAGGTGCGGCTGATTGATGATTTCAAACCCAAGGGCATCACTGTCACGCCGTCCTATTCCCTATCCATTTTGGATGAATTCGCCGCCCAAGGGCTGGACCCGCGCGACTGCTCGCTTGAGGTGGGGATCTTCGGAGCGGAGCCCTGGACCAACGCCATGCGTCAGGAGATTGAGCAGGCATTCGACATGCATGCCGTTGATATCTATGGGCTGTCCGAAGTCATGGGGCCGGGCGTTTCTATGGAATGTGTCGAGACCAAAGATGGGCTGCACATCTGGGAAGATCACTTTTTCCCCGAGATCATCAACCCCGAAACAGGTGAACCCGTGGCCGAAGGCGAACAGGGCGAGCTGGTCTTTACCTCGCTTACGAAAGAGGCCTTTCCGATCATCCGCTACCGAACCCGCGACCTGACGCGGCTATTGCCCGGCACCGCACGTTCCATGCGGCGGATGGAAAAGGTGACGGGGCGCAGCGACGACATGATCATCCTGCGCGGCGTCAATGTCTTTCCCACCCAGATCGAAGAGGCTCTGATGGCGACCAAGGGCCTTGCCCCGCATTTCCAGATCGAATTGTCGCGCCCGGGCCGGATGGACCAGATGCAGGTGCTCTGCGAATGTGCTGATGCCAACATGAGTGACAAAGACCGTCAGGCAGCGGTCAAGACCTTATCGGCCCTGATCAAGCAAACTGTCGGGATCAGCGTCAAAATCGAGGTGGCCGATGCGGGCGGCGTCGCCCGATCAGAAGGCAAGGCCGTGCGGATCGTCGACAACCGTCCGAAGGATTAACCGCCATGGATGCCAAGTTGGGTTTATTGGGGCACGAACTGTAACCAGCCTACAGATCCTGCCAGAACCAGAAACCCAACAAACAATCCCAATGCGACAATCCAATGGACAAATGTCTTCATTCGTTTGCCCTCTGTAGGGAACCAGCTAAACTTTCGCAGCCATCCGAGGATGATATCCATGAACATAAGGGAAAAGAGGAAGTGACGGAAAAACAAATAGATAAACAGCCCGGCAAGAATGATGCCAGACAGGTTGCCAGCGGGTGAAATATCCCAGCTTTTGCTGCTCGTTGAACTGAGTATCAAACTTGTCATCCAAGTTGCCCTTTTCGACTGCGGCGATGTACTCCAACGATATCCTACACGAAGAAACCGGCACCGCAAAACTGCTGCGTCGCTTTCCCCGGTCCCGGTTCACAATTCTCTTTTCGCGTCTTGCTGACCTTAGCCGCAATCAATCGCAATGATAGTGTCAGTGTCATCCAGTTTGATGTTCAGCCGTGCGGGGTTGAAATCCAATGTCACCGGGTCGCCCAGACGATAGGTCCGTTTGGGATCTGGCAAGGACAGGTCAACCACCGCATCCTGCCCCACCAGATGCTGATAGGCCGCCGCATTGCAGGTGTCCGGCCCGCTGGCCGGTTGCGTTGTGCCGGCAGGTTTCGACATCGGTGCCCCGGTGCATCCTGCCGCCAAGAGAAGTGCCATCAAAGGGCCTGCGTAAGTAACTTTTTTCATTGGTTCTTTCCTTCTTTCAGGTCCCGTAACGGGCCATGAACATATCAACCGCACCATCAACCACGCGGGTGATCTCTGCCTCGGTCACTGATTTGCTGACACCAAAGATCAGCCTAGGCCAGATGTCAGTCTTGCATAAATCCCCGAACTGATCAGCGGCAAGATCATAGTCGTCAATTTTCAAAACGCCCCGCGCTTCGGCGCTTCTGAAATACTCCGCCATCTCCTGACGCATCATGGCAGGGCCGGAATTGTAAAAACTCTGGCCGATTTCCGGGAACCGGTCGGATTCGGCCACGCAGATACGAAAAATCTGCAATCCGAAGGTCGACGTGATGAACCGCAAGAAATGATGTGCCGCTTGCGTCAGCACCTCGCGCGGTGCGGCGTCCATGTCTATATAATCCATAGCTTCCTGTGCCTGACGGCCACATTCAGCGTTTGCAACTTCCATAAACAACAACCGCTTGTCCGGGAAATAGCTGTAGAGCGTTGCCTTTGAGACAGAGGCCACCCGGGCAATTTCATCCACGCTGGCCCCTTCGAATCCATCCGCCATGAACACAGTTCGCGCGCCTTCAAGCACCTGATCAAACTTGCGGCCTTTGCGGACCTGGGGGGCGTTAGGGGTCATGAATTCTCCGACATGTGAAACACGCAGCGTATAAACCGTTTCGTTCAGTTCCAAGCCTTAATCCTGCGTCAGCCCCTTGTAGCAGCGAAAATTTAACTTTAGAATGATTCTAAACAAGGGGACTCCCGATGCGTTTTGCCTTTAATAGAAAACGGTTTTCTGACCTGAGCGAACAAGAGGTCCTCGCCCTTGCGATCTCCTCCGAAGAAGATGACGCGCGTATTTATCGCGGCTATGCCGAAACTCTGCGGGCCGAGTTTCCCAGCTCTGCAGCGGTATTTGACGGCATGGCTGCCGAAGAGGACATTCACCGTCAACGGCTGATCGACCTGCATATAAAGCGCTTTGGCGAGGTGATACCCCTGATCCGGCGTGAACATGTCTCGGGGTACTACGCCCGCCGCCCGGTCTGGCTGATCGAAAACCTTGGGCTGGAACGTATCCGAACCGAGGCCACCGCCATGGAGCGCGACGCAGAACGGTTTTATCTGGCAGCCGCCGCAAGCACCAAAGACGCAGAAACGCGCAAGCTGCTGGGCGATCTGGCCGCCGCAGAAGCTGGCCATCAGAACACGGCAACCGACCTTTCCGCCCGACATCTGGACGCCGATAGCATCGTCGCCGAGGATGATCAGGAACGACGGCAGTTTCTGCTGACGTGGGTTCAGCCGGGGTTGGCCGGGTTGATGGACGGCTCTGTCTCTACCCTTGCGCCGATCTTTGCTACCGCATTTGCAACACAGGACACATGGACAACCTTCCTTGTCGGGCTGGCCGCCTCCGTGGGTGCCGGCATTTCGATGGGGTTTACTGAAGCCGCCTCTGATGACGGGTCCCTGTCGGGGCGTGGCTCTCCCTGGAAACGCGGCTTTGCCTCCGGCATCATGACCACCTTGGGGGGTTTGGGCCATGCGCTGCCCTATCTGATCCCGGATTTCTGGACCGCCACAACTGTGGCCTTTGTCGTGGTCTTTATCGAACTCTGGGCAATTGCCTGGATTCAGAACAAATACATGGAGACCCCGTTTTTCCGCGCCGCCTTGCAGGTTGTTCTGGGGGGTGCCCTTGTCTTTGCCACCGGGGTGCTGATCGGCTCGGGATAGGCTTGCAAGGGTGCGGATTGCTGGCTACTGCTAACCCATGCTCGCGATCTTTCTGAAAACCCTGCCGTTCTTTGCCTTGATCGGGTTGGGGTTTTGGGCTGGCCGAACGCGGTTCTTCAGCGCCGAGGCCACGGCGTATCTCACCAAATTCGTGTTCTATTTCGCTCTCTCCGCCATGCTGTTCCGGTTCTCGGCAAACCTGTCCCTGGCCGAGCTTTGGGACACACGCCTGTTTGCCGCCTATCTTTGGGGAACGGCCTTTGTTTATGGCATCGCCACCATCGCGGGGTTCCTGCGCGGTCTCGACATTCCCACCACCGCCATCGAGGCGCAATGTGCGGTGATCGGCAACACCGGATTTCTGGGTGTGCCGATGTTGACCTTACTATTGGGTCCAGAAGCAATTGGCCCCGTCTTATTGGCCTTGGCCATTGATCTGATTGTATTTTCCAGCCTCATTGTGATCCTGATCACCGGCTCACGGGACGGGCAGGTCAGCCTGCGCATGCTGCGCAACATCGCCTTGGGACTGGTGAAAAACCCGATGATCGTCGCGATCTCCCTTGGGTTTCTCTGGTCCGGACTGCAGATCCCGATCCCGGATCCGATGAACGATTTCCTTGCGATCCTTGGCGGGGCCGCCACTCCCGGCGCGCTGTTTGCCATCGGGGCCTCGCTGGCCCTCACCGCCCCTGACAAACTGCCTGTTGCCGGTTGGCTGACCTTTTGCAAACTGGTGCTGCACCCGCTGTTTGTCGGTTTTGCCGCCCTGTTCCTGTTTGGCGTTGATCCTTTCAAAGCGGGCGTCATCATCGCCGTGGCGGCCCTTCCCGTTGCCGGCAATGTCTATATGCTGGCCCAGCACTATGGTGTGGCACCGGTGCGGGTTTCAACCGCCATCCTTGTCTCGACCGCCATCAGTATTCTGACCGTCAGCCTTGTTATCGGCTGGATCACCACCGCCTGAACCGCATTTCCGCAAAGGACCATCCGATGAAAACCATATCCGAAAATGCCAGCTTTGGCGGCACTCAAGGCGTCTATTCCCATGCCTCGACCACCTGCAATTGCGAGATGACATTTGGTCTGTTCCTGCCCGCCGAAGCCCGCGATGGTCCGGTGCCGGTGTTGTGGTATCTCTCCGGCCTGACTTGCACCCATGAGAATGCGATGAACAAAGCTGGCGCACAGGCCTGGGCGGCGGAACATGGCATCGCGGTGGTCTTCCCCGACACCTCGCCGCGCGGTGAGGATGTGGCCGATGACGAGGCCTACGATCTGGGCAAGGGCGCGGGATTCTATGTAAACGCTACCCAAGACCCGTGGAAGCGGCACTTCCAGATGTGGGATTACATTGCCGAAGAGCTTCCCGGTTTTCTGGGTGAAAATTTCGCATTGGATATGGATCGCCAAGGCATTACCGGCCACTCCATGGGCGGGCATGGTGCCTTGACGCTGGCGATGAACCTGCCCGGACGGTTCCTGTCGGTTTCCGCCTTTGCGCCCATCGCCAACCCCACGGGCAGCGATTGGGGCCGCAAACAGCTGACCGCATATCTTGGCGAGGATGACGCCAAATGGGCCAAACATGACGCCAGCCTGTTGATGGCCGATGTCGGCTTTGACGGGCCTGTCCTGATTGATCAAGGGGCCGCTGACCAATTCCTTGACTTGCTAAAGCCCGAGGCATTGGCCGCCGCCCTCGCAACGAAACGCCAGAACGGCACCTTCCGTATGCAACCGGGATATGACCACAGCTATTTCTTTGTCTCCACCTTCATGGAAGACCACGTCGCCTTCCACGCTGAAGCGCTTTATGGGGGCTGAACCATGACTGCGCTCTACATCGACGCGGATGCCTGTCCGGTCAAAGCCGAAGCCGAACGTGTCGCCACCCGCCACAGGATCCGCATGTTTGTGGTGTCAAACGGCGGGCTGCGGCCCTCACAGAACCCCTTTGTGGAAACCGTGATTGTGCCTGATGGCCCTGATGTGGCGGACATGTGGATCGCCGAACGCTGTGGCACCGGCGATGTGGTGGTGACCGGCGACATTCCACTGGCGGCAAAATGTGTAGAGGCGGGTGCCAAGGTACTGAAGCACAATGGCGAGGCGCTGACGGCGGCGAATATCGGCAACGTGCTGGCAACCCGTGACCTGATGACGGACCTGCGGGCCGCTGACCCATTTCGCCAAGGCGGCGGCAAAAGTTTCACCAAGGCGGACCGCTCGCGGTTTCTGGATGCGCTGGAGCGTGAATTGCGCGCAGCAGCGCGATTGTGATCGTCTTCTTTATAAGAAAACAGCCGGAAACTTTGAAAATTTCCGCACCGATACGGAGATGACAAAATGACACCCCAAGCCGTGGTATTCGACATTGGCAACGTCCTTATCGAATGGCAACCGGAGCGCTTCTTCGACGGTATCATCGGCGCGGACCGTCGCCGTGCCATGTTCGCCGCCGTCGACCTTCATGCCATGAACGACCGTGTGGACAGCGGTGAAACCTTCCGCAATGTCATCACCGAAACCGCGCAGGCCACGCCGGAATGGCGCGATGAAATCATGCTCTGGCATGACCGATGGCTTGATATGGCATCGCCTGCGATTGACCATTCCGTCCGCCTGATGGCCGCGCTGCAATCACGCGGTGTGCCGGTGTTTTCCCTGACCAACTTTGGCATCCAGACCTATGATCTTGCCGCCACCCGCTATCCGTTCCTGCGTCAGTTCGACCGCGATTTTATCTCTGGCCATCTGGGCATCATCAAACCAAATCCCACCATCTATGCCACAGTTGAACAGACCAGCGGCATCCCCCCGCAAGCCCTGCTGTTCACCGATGATCGCGCCGAAAACATCACCGCTGCGGCCAAACGTGGCTGGCAAACCCATCATTTCACAGACCCGCAAGGCTGGGCCGACAGGCTGGTTACAGCGGGCCTGCTCACCAAGGACGACGCACAATGAGCATTCCCATGATCCCCTTCACCGAAGGCGAGGCCGTTCTGGACTGGATCGGCCTGACCGATGCACTTGCCAATGGCCACACCCTGCCGAAGGCAGAAATTGGCGATACGTTCCTTTACCGGGGCAAGGATACCCTGCTCAGCCGTGCCGCCTGGATTGACGGGTTGGGCATGGCCGTCAAAACCGCCACTGTCTTTCCCGATAATCCGGCCAAGGATGTGCCGATGATCAACGGCGGGTTGAACCTTTATGCCGACGGCGACGGCACGCTTGAGGCCATTGTCGATTTCCACCTTGTGACCAAATGGAAAACCGCTGGCGACAGCCTGCTTGCCGCCCGCCGCCTTGCCCGCCCTGACAGCCGCGAGATACTGATCGTGGGTGCGGGCAATCAGGGCCGCGCCCTGCATGCCGCCTATTCCGCGGCCTTTCCGCAGGCCCGATTCACCCTGTGGAACCGCAGCCGCGCCAATGCCGAAACGATGGCCAGCGAATTGCCCGGCATCACCATCGCGGAAGATCTCGAAACCGCCGTGACACAGGCCGACATCATCACCAGCGCCACAATGTCCACAGATCCGCTGATCAAAGGTGCATGGCTGCGCCCCGGTCAGCATGTGGATCTGATCGGTGCCTACCGCCCCGACATGCGCGAAGTGGATGACGCGGCACTGTTACGCGCCCGCGTATTTGTCGACAGTTTCGACACCACCATCGGCCATATCGGCGAAATCAACATCCCGCTGGAGGCCGGTGTCATCACGCGCGACAATCTGATTGCCGATTACTACAGCTTGGATGCTTTCAAACGCCAAAGTGATGACGAAATCACCCTGTTCAAGAACGGCGGCGGGGCGCATCTTGATCTGATGACATCGCGCTACATTCTGGACCGCTGGAACGCGCGGTGGTGATCCAGCAGGTCAGGCCGTCTGCAGACCCTCAAGGCGGCGTTCACGCACAGGCAAATGCACCACCGCGCTGAACGCCCCGATGCCGACACCAATCCACCAGACCGCCGTATAGCTACCGAAAGCGTCATACATCCGACCGCCCAGCCAGACGCCCAGAAAGCTGCCCATCTGGTGGCTGAAAAAGATGATGCCATAAAGCGTGCCCATATAACGCAACCCGTAAATATGCGCGATCAACCCAGAGGTCAGCGGCACCGTCGCCAGCCATAGCGAGCCCATGGCGACAGAGAATACAATCACCGTCACCGGCGTCATTGGCAGCAGGATAAACAGCCCCGCAACAACCGTGCGCGCCGCATAGATCCCCGCCAGCAGATACTTCTTCGAATACCGCTTGCCAGCCCAGCCCGCCGCCAGCGTTCCCGCGATATTCGCCAGCCCGATCAGGGATATCGCAACCGCACCAAGGGCCGATGTAGTAGTGATGCCAATGTTATGCAGCACCCCACCGGCAAGGATAGGGCCGCACATCTCGGTCACAAATGCCGGAAAATGCGCGGTGATGAACGCCAGCTGATAGCCGCAGGAAAAGAACCCCAGAAAGATCAGCGTATAAGACGGATCCTTGAAGGCTTTGGTCAAGATCTGGCCAAGGCTCTCTTCCAGTTCGGCCTTGCTGGCCATTGCCGGTGCCCGCATCAGCGGCAAGGTCAGGATCAACGACAGAATCACAGCGGCGAAGACAAGGAAGGTGTTTTGCCATGACAGAAATGTCAGCAGCCATTCCGCCACAGGGGCGCCGAATACCTGCCCGGCACTGCCCGCCGCCGTCACAATCGCCAGCGTCATCGAACGGTTCTCATCACTCGCCGCGCGGCCCACAACCGCCAAAATAACGCCAAACCCCGTGCCCGCGATGCCAAAACCCACCAGCCACGCATAGGCCTGATGTTCAATCGGCGTGGTCGAATTGGCCGATAGCACCAGCCCCACGGCATAGACAACCGCCCCGATGATGATCGCCCGCTTGTCTCCGATCTTTTCTGCCATCGCCCCGAAAATCGGCTGGCCAATCCCCCAAGCCAAATTCTGAATCGCAATCGCCAGCGAAAACTCGGCACGCAGCCAGTTGAATTCCTCGGCAATGGGGATCTGAAAAACACCAAAAGAGGCGCGCACCGCAAAGCTGACCATGATGATGATGCAGCTGACAATCAGAACGGGGGTAAACATTGGGGTGCGCTGCGGCATGGTCACTTCCTTGGGTTGGTCGCGCCACGTTAGACAAATGCCGTCTGCGGTCAAATCAACCCTTGTGATGGCAGGACCACCCATCGTGATGAGAACCGCTTTCCAAGCCGTTCAGATTTGCGCTATGGGGGGTGAATGACCAGCTTGCGCGAGACCTATGACAGCTTGATCGCCGCCGGCACGCTTCACGCCGACCCGGCGCAAGAGGCCGTGCTGCCCGAGTTTGATCGCATCCGCGATGCCCTGCTTGTCCCGGCGAAAAAGGGGCTGTTCCGCAAGGCCCCCGAGCCGCCGCAAGGCTTGTATCTCTGGGGTGGTGTAGGGCGCGGGAAATCCATGTTGATGGATATGTTTGTGGATCATCTGGAGGGTATCCCGGCGCGGCGGGTGCATTTCCATGCTTTCATGCAGGAAATCCACAGCGCCATGCATGAGGTGCGCAAAACCGGTGTGGACGATGCGATTGCCCCCGTTGCCGCAGATGTGGCCGCCTCTGTGCGCCTGTTGGCCTTTGATGAAATGCAGATCACCGACATCACCGATGCGATGATTGTGGGCCGGTTGTTTCAGGCCCTGTTCGCCGCCGGTGTGGTAGTGGTGACGACGTCAAACCGCCTGCCGGATGAGCTCTATAAGAATGGATTGAACCGCGATCTGTTTGTGCCCTTCATCGAATTGATCAAAGAGAAAATGGTCGTGCATGAACTGGCCAGCCCAAAGGACTACCGGCAGGACCGTCTGGCAGGCACGCAGGTCTATTTTTCCCCGGTGAACGCCGAGGCGCGCAGCGCGATGGATGCTGTCTGGAACGACCTCGCTGGCACGGAGGGGGCGCCACTGGTGCTGCGTGTCAAAGGACGCGATGTGGAAATTCCACATTATCACAATGGCATGGGCCGTGCGCGGTTTCACGATCTCTGCGGCACCGCTTTGGGGCCTGCGGATTATCTGGCGCTGGCTGATGCGGTGCGGGTGCTGCTGCTGGATGACATTCCCACCCTGGGACGCAGCAATTTCAACGAGGCCAAACGGTTCGTAACGCTGATTGATGCGCTTTATGAGGCAAAGGTGCGGCTGATCTGCTCTGCTGCGGCGCAGCCGGAAATGCTGTATCTTGAGGGCGAAGGCACCTTTGAATTTGAACGCACCGCCTCACGGCTGCGTGAAATGCAGGCCGAAGGCTGGGGCGATTAAGGCCAAAGGGCGAGAGCGGTCAACTTCCGATCAACGGAGTACTCTCGCGGGTCACCTCATCTTGCGGATGATACGGCGCGTTACCCATATATAACGTCCAGATCCCGCCAACGATAATCGCCATGCCGATCAGCACAAAAACGATCTGCGACACAGCGCGGCCATCGGCCGTTTCCGACGGTTCTCGGGCAAACTTTTCCTGTTGGTCCATCTTGCTCTTCCTCATGGATCATCAGCTGTCACACCGTGTTGGTGCGCCTGAAATTGCAAGAATCCTAACCGAAACCAGCCGTTTTGTGCAAAGAAACTGCGTAAAATTATCCGTTCTGACGCAAAACGGCACCAGCCAGATAAAGTGATCCACAAATCAATACCTTCGCCTGTGGATCAGAGGCCAGAATGTCCCGTAGGGCCGCCTCAACTGTCTCCGCTTCAAAGGCTTCGATCCCGACAGCACCTGCCGCAGCGGCAGTTTCCTTGGCCGATAATGTCGCCGCTTCACCCGGAATCGACACCGCATGCAGGCTTTGCACATGCGGCGCCAGCGGGCGCATGTAACCGGTGACATCCTTGGTATTCAACATACCGCAGATCAGATGTGTGGCACGGGCGGCCCCCTGCGCAAGAACCGCCGCAAGCGCATGACCCGCCGCCGCGTTATGCCCGCCATCCAGCCAAAGCTCCGCCGTGCCTGCAATCTCGACCAGGGGTCCGGTTTTCAACCGTTGCATCCGCGCGGGCCAATAGGCTTGCGTCACCGCCGCTTCGCAGGCTTCCGCATCTACGTCAAAGTGGCGCAGGGCCGCCAATGCAGCACCGGCATTTTGCACCTGATGCGCGCCCAGCAGATTGGGCATCGGCAGGTCCAGCAGGCCGCGTTCATCCTGATACACCATGCGTCCCGCTTCGATGCCCACATGCCACTGTTGCCCATAGGCCAGCAGCGGCGCACCCTTACGCGCGGCGGTGGCTTCGATCACTTCCAGCCCGGCCTCGTCCTGCGGGCCCACCACACAGGGCACCCCGCGTTTGATGATACCTGCCTTTTCACCCGCAATCTCTGCCAGCGTTTCGCCCAGATATTGCTGATGGTCCAGTGACACAGGCGTGATCACGCTCAGCGCCACCTTGTCGGTCACATTGGTCGCATCCAACCGCCCACCCAGCCCGACCTCAAGCAGGGTGAAATCAGCCGGGGTGCGGGCAAAGGCCAGCAGGGCCGCGGCGGTGGTGATCTCGAAATAGGTGATCATCTTGTCGTCATTGGCGACGTAACATTCATCCAGAAATGCCGTCAGCGCCTCTTCGTCAATCAGATCGCCGGCCAGCCTGATCCTTTCGTGAAACCGTGCCAGATGTGGCGAGGTATAGGCATGCACCGACTTGCCTGCCGCCTCCAGCCCGGCGCGGATCATCGCCTGCGTCGACCCCTTGCCATTGGTCCCAGCCAGATGAATGACCGGCGGCAACTTCTCCTGCGGATTGTCCAGAGCTTCAAGCAGGCGAAACATGCGATCCAGGGTCAAATCCATGACCTTGGGATGCAGGGCCATCATCCGCTCAAGGATGACATCCGATGTTTGCTGCGTCATTTCTTCTGGGCACTTTCGGCCGCTTCGCCATCGGATAGGGCATGATCCAACTCGCCCCCCTCCTGCGGCGCGGGCAGATCACCGCGCACGGCAGGTGGCAGACCCAGCAACATGCGGGTGATGTTGATCAATTCATCCCGCAATGCGTTGCGCGGTGTCACCCGATCCAACATCCCGTGATCCAGCAGATATTCCGCCCGCTGGAACCCATCAGGCAGTTTCTCGCGAATCGTCTGTTCAATCACCCGTGGCCCGGCAAAACAGATCAACGCATTGGGCTCCGCGATATGCACATCCCCCAGCATCGCGTAACTTGCCGTCACACCACCGGTGGTCGGATGGGTCAGCACCACGATATAAGGCAGATTCGCCTCTTTCAGCATTTGCACAGCTACAGTTGTTCGCGGCATTTGCATCAGCGACAGGATGCCTTCCTGCATGCGGGCACCACCCGCAGCGGAGAACAGGATCAACGGCCGCTTCAGTTTTACCGCCTCTTCAGCTGCGGCAATGATCGCATTGCCAACATACATGCCCATCGATCCCGCCATAAAAGAGAAATCCTGACAGGCCGCAACAATCGGCGTGCGCCCCATGTCACCGGTCGCAACCAGCATCGCTTCGGATTCGCCGGTGGCCTTCTGCGCCGCTTTCAGGCGGTCGGGATATTTCTTCTGGTCGCGAAAATGCAAGGGATCCGGGGTGGGTGCCGGCACCGGAACCTCGACAAAGACACCGCCGTCAAACAAAGACGTAAATCGCTCACGCGCACCAATCGGCATGTGATGCCCACAGTTGGTACAAACGTTCAGGTTGTCCGAAACCTCGCGGTGAAACAGCATGGTGCCGCATTCATCACATTTCGTCCACAGGTTGTCGGGAGTCTCCCGGCGCGAAAAGATCGAGTTGATCCGTGGGCGGACATAGTTGTTGATCCAGTTCATGCGGCGGTCCCTGATACCTTGGTTTGCACTCAGATAAGCGTGCCGCGACAATATTGCAATCAACGCCTGATGGCCACCCGCGCTGCAAGCCACAGCACCAACATCATTGCAAAATCCACGGGCAACCATGCGCGCAGCGCCGCGGTGTCATCCATGCCGAAGGGCGCAAGGTAAAGCGCCAGACCAGACAGGTCACCCGGCAGGGAAAGAACCGCCATAGCCGCCACATTGTTCCACAGATGCACAGCGATGGCAGGGCCAAGCGACCCGGACCGCGCCGTCAGATCCGCCATAAATATGCCGAAGACACCGGCCCAGACCACAATCAACAGGGCGTTCTCCCCTGCTGTCTCAGGCTGATAATGTGCAATCGCGAAGAGCACAGAGGGCAGCACCATCCACACCCATGGTGATCGAAACCGCGCCGCCAGCTGTTGCTGGACATAGCCGCGAAAGACAATCTCCTCGGCACTGACCTGAAGCAGGATAAAAACCAGCGAAGGCACCAGCAGGGTCAGCCACCGGCCAAGCGCCATATTGGGCACATATGGCTCCCCCATGTCCCAGGGCGGCAGCACAAGAACCAGCGCCAGAACCGACAGAACCGCAAGTGATACCAACCTGAAATCACGCCTTAACAGCGGCAGCGGGCCAAGCAGGCTGAGGAACGAGCGATCTTGTAACAGGCGCGCACTGATCCCCACACCCACAGCCATGAAAACAAAGCCGAACAGCAGAATATACATCGTTAGTGGCGTTGATCCGGTCATGATGTCAGTCAGAAACTGTGGGTCATTGGAGCCAAGCCCAAGCACCGTCTGAAAATAGATCTGGTTCAACGAGAGATAGACAAAACCGGCCACGATCAGGCCCACCCCGAAACGCCAGAACGCCGGATGTCGTCGTGCGGGGGCAATGAACCCCTCGTGCAGGCGATAGGCAGACATCACGGACCCTCGGGTGGCGATGCAGGGGGTGTCGGCGGGCGTAGGTCGCGGGGTATTTCCATGTTTGAGGCAATCAACAGTTCAGCAGCGCCGGTCAGATACCCCGCAACCGTGCGCAACAGGCTAAGCAGAACAACCCTGTCGCTTTCGATGACAGAGCGAAACTGCTCTGCTCCAATACGCAAAAACCTGACCTCTTGGGTGGCGATCAGGTCCAATTGGCGCGGCTCGTCCAGAATGACTGCCAGATCACCGATCAATCGTCCCGGCGTCACATCCGAGACATGGCGCATCTTCCCGTCGTCATCCACATTCCCCAATTCGGCCAGCCCCGACAAACACAGATAGACCGCATCCGCCCGTTCCCCGGCAGAGAATATCCGCTGCCCCGCCTCTGCCGTGTACCACTGCGCGGCAAAGGCCAGCAGACGCTGATTGCGCCGGTCAAGCGAGGCAAACAGATCGTTGCGCGAAATGATCCGCAGCTTGCGGCGCAAGTCATCCGACCCTGAATCCGCCTGATCAAGCTGATCTGCGGTTTCGACCCCGTCAATCTGGCCATTGTTAATCGCGACATGCATGTCGAAATCCTGCGGCGCGGCAAAGGTGTCGTTGATGTAAATCTGCGTGGTTTCTGGCAATAACACTCTCAGGCGGTCACGAATGCGGGCCTGTGCCTCTGCGTCTTTGCCAACCAGCAACTGGTTCAAAACCAGCACATCCGGGCGTTTGATCACAGCCCGACCAAAGGCCGCACGTTGCTGGAAAACGGCGGGCAAATTCGCCCCCCCAATCGCCGTGGGTACGTCAAACAGGTTTTGCGAAACCAGCCTTTTCAGATCATGTTCAGACAGGACATCCGTCACCACATCGCGCACTAGATCCGCCTGCAACCCGGCCATGGCGGAGAACCGGCCATAGATCAGATTCTCCAGAATTGTCAGCCGGGGCAGATAGTTATCCGGCGTGACCGGCACAAACATCTCTTTCGCCTGTTCACGCAGCTGGGCCCCTTTGGCTTTTCGGATGCGCAGAATCTCATGTTTGAAACTTTCGGGAAAGGCGGCCCCGATCTGCTCGGCGGTCAGCGCGAAAGGCACCGTCAACAGCAGCGCAAATTCCTCTGTCGACAGGGCCTGATCCCCCTTGTCGCGGCGGCGATGAGCAATATCCACCAGTTGTTCATACAGCTGCTCCTCGATGCCCAGCGCGACAAACAGTGGATGGTCGGTGCCATCCCGGCCAAAGGTGCGGTGCAACATCTCGACCAGTGTCTGCGAAATCGCAATGCCCTGTTCGGCCAACCCCTGATCAATGATCATCGCCAGAAACCCGTGCTCGGCGGCCAGACCCACCTGGCTGATGTCGCGGCGTGGAGCTGCAAACATCAGGTTGCCGCCCAACGGGACCGCCGGGTTGAACTTTTCGGGATCAAATCGATGGATTGCCTTGTCCAGCCCCTTTGCAACCAGCCGGCGATGCACCTCACCGCGCAAGGCAACGATACGGCGGGCCAGTTCCGGATGTTTCTCCACCTCCATGCGGGCATCCAGCATCCGTTCGAATATTTCATCCGCTGTGCCCAGCGCCTCGGTGATCTCATACCAAAACGCAAAAATATCCTCATGGGTGTCCAGATCCGCGATCTCGGGGTCCAGCCAATTGGCGCGGGTGCTGTCAGGGCTGTTGCCAGAACGGCGCGCCTCAACGGTGGCGCGATCCTTGTGGCCGGGGTCCCATAACATGGTCTTGGGACTGGTGCGCAGCGGCATCAACAGGTTGCTGCCAATGTCGCCCTGAAACAAATAGGGCTGCGCCTGCGCATAACCGATCCGCGCGGCTACCACCGCCTGATGCAGACCGGACAGGTCATGCCCAGCAATGGCAATCTGCCCGCGTGACGGGTTGATCTCGCGGGTCAGCACCTCGGACAGCAGCGTCCGTTCGGTCTGATTGGTGACCTCCAATGCAACTGTGCTGCCCGCCGGAATTTTCAGGGTAATATCGCGCAAAACCATGTCACCGCTGTCATTTCGAACAGAAACATTGGACAGTTCGATATCCCCGCGCAGATGCGGCATCTCCTCTGGGGTGCCTTCGAACAGGGCTGTGTCGATCATATTTGTCGGGGCAAAACGTTCGTTCACCACATCCCAACGCAGGGCCATATCCTGTGTCTGATTGTAATAGGCCAGCAATTCCTTCCACGGGTTGCTGAGGTCCTTATAGGCCGCAAGCGCCGCCACCAACGCGCCCACAGTGATCTCTCCCTTGATCGCCAGATAACCACCCACAGCATAAAAGAAAAACGGCGTCAGCTGGGTGATGAAGTTGTTGAGAAACTTCATAAAGAACTTCTTCTGGTAGATCCGGAAGCGGACCTCGAACAGCCGCCCCAAACGATCCGTGAACCCCGCCAGCCGATACCGCCACCCACCATTGGTGCGCAGATCCGTGATCCCTGCCGCTGTCTCGCCGATCTCTGAGGCGAAATGGCGCACCTCTTTGATACGTTCCTTGTTCAGCAGATTGATCTGGCGTTGCAGCATCGGGATCAGCCAGGCCTGCAAGGGGATCAGCGCCACACCAGCCAGCCCGAACCACACCGATTGCAGGAACAGGAACATCACAATGATCAACATCTGCCCTGCCTGAAACACCGGTTGTGCCACCGCATCCCCCATCAGCCCGCCCATCGGCTCGGCCTCAGAGGTCACCATCGACACCAATTCCCCTTGGCTGGTGTTCTGAAAATAACTGCGCGGAAACCGCATCATCCGGCTGATCAACTGATAGCGGAACCGGCGCAGCAACCGCTCGGCCAGCACACCTTTCATGGTGTTTAACCGCATCTTGAGCACGCCATGCACCAGCACCGCACCCAGATAGCCGAAACACAAAAGCATCAGAAACTGCACCTGACTGACCGGGGTGCCAAAAACCTCGATCATCCCGGACTCTGCCCCGATAGCATCATTGATGATACGTTTGGGCAGTTCCAATGTGGCGTAAAGAAACGGAAAGGTGAAAAGCGTAAAGGCCAGCAGGATCATCTGTTCGCGGCGCGAATACTTCCAGATAAAGGAAAAGATGCTGCGTTCCATAAAGGGGTCTTTCGCTGGGGCTTTCCAGTAACTAGGCCCGCCGCCGCGTCATTACAACATGACCACTTGGTCTTGCAGCACCGCCGCCACCCGACTATTCCGGTAAAAACGACTTTCAGGGAGCCAGGCCATGTCCACCAACCAACGTTTTGACAAATCCAAATTACCCAGCCGCCACGTCACCGAAGGGCCCGCACGCGCGCCGCACCGCTCGTATTACTACGCGATGGGCATGACGGATGTAGAGATTCACCAGCCTCTGGTCGGCGTGGCCACCTGCTGGAACGAGGCCGCCCCCTGTAACATCGCCCTCAACCGTCAGGCACAGGCCGTGAAGGTCGGCGTGAAACAGGAACAGGGATCACCGCGCGAATTCACCACCATCACCGTCACCGATGGCATCGCGATGGGCCATGAAGGCATGCGCTCTTCGCTGGCCTCGCGCGAGGCGATTGCCGATACGGTTGAACTGACCATGCGGGGCCACTGCTATGACGCGCTTGTCGGTCTTGCCGGATGTGACAAATCCCTGCCCGGCATGATGATGGCGATGATCCGTCTGAACGTGCCTTCCGTTTTCATGTACGGTGGTTCGATCCTGCCGGGCAAAGCGCCCGAAGGCGCGGATGTACCTGCCGCCTTTGCGGATCGCGACCTGACCGTGCAAGATATGTTCGAAGCGGTTGGCAACTGGCAGGGCGGCACCATGACCGAGGCCGAGCTGGAAATCCTTGAGCGCGTCGCCTGCCCTTCTGCCGGTGCCTGTGGTGGCCAGTTCACCGCCAACACCATGGCCTGCGTATCAGAGGCAATCGGCCTTGCGCTGCCCAACTCCTCCGGCGCACCTGCACCTTACAAATCGCGTGACGAATATGCCGTGGCCTCTGGTGCTGCGGTGATGAACCTGATCGAAAAGAACATCCGCGCGCGCGACATATGTACCCGCGAAGCCTTTGAAAACGCGGCCCGCATCGTCGCCTGCACCGGCGGCTCTACCAACGCAGGTCTGCACCTGCCCGCCATGGCGCATGAGGCTGGCATCGAATTCTTCCTTGAAGACGTCTGCGAAATCTTCCGCGACACACCGCATTTCGTCGATATGAAACCCGGCGGTGCCTACGTGGCAAAAGACCTTTATGAGGCAGGCGGTGTGCCTGTGGTGATGAAGGAACTGCGCAAGGCGGGTCTGATCCACCTCGATTGTCTGACCGCAACGGGCTATTCCATGGGCGAGGAACTTGACCGGATCGAGCGCGAGGCAGACGGCAAGGTCATTCACGCCATCGACAACCCGATCAGCAAAACCGGCGGCGTTGTGGGTCTGAAGGGTAACCTTGCCCCCGAAGGTGCCATCGTGAAAATCGCTGGCATGGCAGAGGACGACATTGTCTTTACCGGCCCTGCACTGGTGTTTGAATGCGAACAGGATGCCTTTGAAGCGGTGCAGAACCGCACCTATTCCGAAGGCGATGTTTTTGTGATCCGCAACGAAGGCCCACGTGGCGGCCCCGGCATGCGCGAAATGCTGGCGACCACGGCGGCGCTCTCCGGTCAGGGCATGGGCAAAAAGGTGGCGCTGATCACCGATGGTCGTTTCTCCGGCGCGACCCGCGGTTTCTGCGTTGGCCACGTTGGTCCAGAGGCCGCGATGGGTGGCCCCATCGGTCTGCTGAAAAATGGCGATATGATCACCCTGAACGCCATCGAAGGGTCAATCTCGGTTGATCTGTCGGACGACGAACTGGCCGCCCGCAAGGCGGCATGGTCCGGTCCGCGTGAAACCAACTATGCCTCCGGTGCCTTGTGGAAATACGCTCAGCTGGTTGGCCCGACCTATCTTGGTGCGGTCACACATCCCGGCGGCAAGGCGGAAACCCATGACTACATGGACCTGTAAAGGCGCCTTTGCGCTCCTTGCCCTGATCAGCCTCGCGGCCTGCGAGGACGGTCAGGGCGGAGCGTTCCTGCAAGGGTTGGACGGCAATAGCTCCAATAAACCCGTGGCCCTGTCTCAAGCCAAAATGGCCTTTGGGACCGTGACCTTGGTTGCACCAGAAGGTTTCTGCATCGACAAAAGCTCGCTTAAGCAGAATTTTGCGCTGATGGCGCGTTGCGAAAGCCTTGGCGCGCCTTCGGCAGGGACTGGCGCGCCGCTCGGCATCCTGACCGCCAGCTTTTCCGCCGCCAGCGCAACGATTCCAACACCCGGTGAAACCGCCGCGGCCCTGCGCCTCGACGCGATCACCGACCCGGTATCGAAAGACCACAGCGTGACCTTTCGCGCCAGTGGTTCTCCCCCCGCCCAAGGGCTCAGCAAGACACATTGGCGCGGCACCGCCCGTGTCGGCTCTCAGATGATGGCGCTGGCGTTTTATGGTCCAAACGGCGGACGGGCCGTTGGTGCCGAAGGGCGCAGCGTTCTGAACCGGGTGATCAACAGCCTTACGGACGGCTAATCGTTTCGCAATCCGCAACACCTGTGGTTTTTGCCGCGGATTGTTGCCAATCTGTTGAATGCACGGTGTCGTCCCGATAGAGTCCTTACAAAACAACACAATCCACCAAGGCTCGCACAAACATGTCCAAAATCTCTTTCAGTTTTCTGGACGGCAAGGTTTTCTCACGCAATTTCCAACGTTGGGCCAAAGCCGCGCGGCGGGCCTCCGAGACAGAGCTGCCGTTGCTGCGGCGTCAACGCACGCGGGCGCGCGCCCTGCGCACCCATCTGGACAAGCTGATCCACACAGCGGACGAACGGCTGGCCCTGCCGATGATCGGCTCCACCAGCTTTCCCAAACCGCATAACACCGATTGGGCCTGGCGGCCCGAGTTATGGCGCGGGCCACTGCCCACACCTGGGCTTTCGGCGGTGCAGACCAAATCAATGTTGGGGGATGAGGTCACCCTGTTTCACGACTGCGAATTTTCGGAACTGACCCTGCGCCAGCTGCGCAACCTGCGAGAGGCGGACCTGGCACCCTATGGTCTGCGGTTGGATGTTTTTCAATTCGACGGCTCGTTTTTATCGCTTGTTGTCGATCTGCCGGAGGATGGCACCAACGGATTGAAACGCACCCATCTGCTGCGCATGGATGCGATTGTCGAAATGGAAAAACCATTGGAGATCTTTGCCCGCCTCAACATCAAACACGGGCCGAACACCGAACAGATCGTACGCGAACTGCCGCTGAACGAAGAAAACCACAGGGTCGAGTTTGATCTGGCCTATTCCAACCTGAATGAAAAACGGGTTGAACGGGCGTGGATTGATCTGATCTTTGAGGGTCCACAAATGAATCAGGTGATCCTGCGGGATCTTACCTTCTCGCGCCGCCCGCGCGCGCATCTATAGGAAGGGCCGCACCCCATGTCACAGCTGCAACTGACCAAAACCAAAATGAAAGAAGGTGTCTGGCAAGGCATCATCACCGGCGGTGTGGACGAGGACAAACCGCGCATCGAGGTGACACATGAAAGCACCAAGATCACCGATTTTGTGATGACCCATAACCAAAGCGCGGATCACTGGACGCTGTCCGTTCCGATCCCGGCACAGGCGATTGCCGACGGGGTGCAGACGCTGATCATCCGCGACGTAGAAGCGAATGAGAAAATCGGCCACATCACCCTGATCGCGGGCGAGGCGCTGGCCGATGACATTCGCGCCGAGATGGACCTGCTGCGGGCGGAGCTGGACATGCTGAAAAGCGCCTTCCGCCGCCATTGCGTCGAAACCACCTAAGCCCTCAAACCTAAGCCGCCGCTTTGGCCTGCTTGCGCCAACCCGATGGGGTCTGGCCGGTCACCCGCGCAAACTCACGGTTAAAGTTCGATTTGGTCGCAAACCCTGCCTCAAGAGACACCTCAAGCACGGTTTTATCTGTCTCCAGCAACAGCCTGCGCGCCTCATCCACCCGGAAATCATTCACAAATTGCGACAGGTTCACACCGCGCAGCCGGTTGACCGCATTCGACACCCGTCGATCCGGCAAGCCCAGCCGCCGCGACAGTTTGCGCAGGCTCAGCTCTTCGTTGCGGTGCAGCCCCTCCTGCTCGAACAGCGCCGTCAGGCGGGCAATAATCTCGCTGTCTTCCTCTGTGGCTACCGGCGGTTCCGGCAGGGCATCCTCTGGCGCGGGCTCTGCCGCCGCACTCTGAGCAAAGGCGGCGGAGAGGCCAATCACAAGCACAAACCCGGTCTGCACAAAAGTGACAATCAGCGCCGCATGACGCCCCTCGTTCTGCACAAAATCATAGATCAGATAGATATCGGTCACACTGGACGCGACCAATGCCAGCCCGGTCAGCCGCATCGCGTATAACACCCCCGTTGCATCCGATATCCGCGACAGCGGCAGGGCATCACTACCGCCCCATGACAACCGCAACAGCAAGACACCAAACCCCAGATAGGTCAGCAGGATCGGCACATCGACCAGCATCGGCTGCACCAGCCAGATCAGCCAATTCACCGCAATCACCCCCAGCGGCCACAGGTTGCGCCGCGACAGCGTATCCGCCAGCGACAGATAGGCAAGATAGGCAAAGACCGGCAAACAGGGCGCCAGCAGCGCAATCAACGGCGCGACACCTTCAATGTCATACCCCCAACGCAGGCAAAGCAGCAGCGACTGCACCGTATAAAACGCCACCACCAGCGCAAACAAGCGATGCGCCGTCACCGTCATGTCGCGGGTGACCCACAGCCGGACAAGGACAAAACACAATGCAAAAGTAGCAAATAACGGCAAGGGCACAAAAAGCATGGCAGCGGATCATCCATCGGGTTTCACCCCCTGCATATCCTTGATCGTGATGCAGGACGACCTGAAACGCGTTTCAGGACGCCCGCAACGCCCCCTTTCCCTAGGTCCGGTGCATCACTTCCACTTTCGCCAAAAGGACCACGATCATGTTCAATGTCAAAACACTCGCCAGCACCGCCGCCATCTTTGCCGCTTTGGGTGCCGCTGCATGGGGAGGCTATGAAATCACCCGCCCGCCTTATGCGGGCACAACCGGTTTTACCTATGGGGCCGCTTTTGCTCCGGTGCGCGAGACAGAGGTGGATTTTCACATCTGGTATCCTGCTCAACCGGGCGGGCGTGCCGTCACCGTGGGGGGCAATGGCGTGTTCCACGGCACGCCGGCTGGCCGCGATGCGCCCCACGCCGGCGGCAAACATCCCTTGGTGGTGATGTCACATGGGGCAGGTGGCAATGCGGGACAATTCGGCTGGATCGCGGCGGCCTTGGCCAAGGCGGGATTTGTTGTGGTGCTGCCAAACCACCCCGGCACCACAACCGGCAATGCCTCTGCAGAAGCGGCGGTACGGGTCTGGGAGCGGCCCAAAGATGTATCAGCCGTTCTTGATGAAATCACCGGCCACCCCGACGCCTATCCTTTCATCGACACAACCCGCATCGCCAGCTTGGGGTTTTCAGCGGGCGGATATACCGCAATGGCCCTGTCCGGCGCGCGGGTGAACCCCGATCTGTTACAGCGTTTTTGTGACGAAACCGATCACGGCATGTCCGATTGCGCCTTCCTTGCGCATTTCGGGATTGATCTGCACAAATTTGATCTATCACCTGCCGCACAGGACCTGACCGATCCCCGCATCAAGGCGTCTGTGATTGTCGATCCGGGCATCGTCGAAACCATGACGCCGGAAAGCCTGCAACAGATCGAGACCCCGATGTTTGTGATCAATCTCGGGGCCGAAGAAACCGTGCCTCTTGGCGTTTATGCCAAAGAGGCCGCCGCGCTGATCCCGCAGGCGCGTTATGCAGCGGTGTCCGATGCGGTCCACTTCAGCTTTCTGGCACAGTGCAAAGCCAAGGGCGCTGCAATTTTGGAGGATGAAGGCGAGTTGGACGCCCTGTGCGACGACGCAGGGGGCCGCTCACGAGCAGAGATCCATGCGGAGTTAACCCAGATGATTGTCAGCAACCTGCAATCGGTATTTTAGGGGCAAGCAAGAAAGTAAAAAGGCGGCAAGGGTAACACCCTGCCGCCTTTTTTGTTTTTAGTATTAGATCACAAGGATCACTCTTTCGGCCCCAATGCGGACAATCCCTTGAGAATATCAATCGCATAGGCCAGTTGATAATCCTCTTCGCGCAGATCCGCCGCTTTCTCGGCCTTGGAACGGTCTTCAAGGATCTGTTTGACCTCATCCTCTGTCAGGCTGTCATTGTTCAGACTGCCCCGCAAATCCGCCTCAGAGCGGCGCGGGCGCAGAAGGCTTTCTTCCTCTTCATCCGCTTCCGGTTTCAAACGCGGCTGCTCCACGACGATGTCAGGGGATACGCCCAGCGCCTGAATCGACCGGCCTGACGGCGTGTAATACCGCGCCGTGGTCAAACGCATCGCGCCGTTGCCCCGCAGCGGCATCACCGTCTGAACAGATCCCTTGCCGAAACTCTTGGTCCCGACAACAATCGCGCGACGATGATCCTGCAAGGCACCGGCAACAATCTCAGATGCCGACGCGGACCCGCCATTGATCAGAACCACAATCGGCTTGCCTTGGCTCAGATCACCGGGGGTTGCGTTCACACGGTCGCCATCCGCCAGCTCGCGGCCACGGGTGCTGACGATCTCGCCCTCCTCAAGGAAGGCATCCGAAATCGCGATGGCCTGATTCAGCAACCCACCGGGATTGTTGCGCAGATCCAGCACGATACCGTTGATATTCTCGATACCACCCGCCGCTTCAACCTGCGCCTCAAGGCCCTCCTTCATCTTCGGATAGGTCTGTTCGTTAAAGGTGGTCAAACGCAGCACCGCCGTTTCGCCCACGGTGCGCGCTGTCGCCGCGGTCAACTGGATCGTGGCGCGGGTCAGCGTCACATCAAACGGCTCGGCTTCGCCCTCACGCACCACGGTAATGACAATTTCAGACCCCACCGGTCCACGCATCAATTCAACCGCATCATCCAGCACCAGACCCAACAGGGTCTCGCCATCCACATGGGTGATGAAATCGCCCGCTTCGATGCCCGCTTCATCGGCTGGCGTGCCGTCAATCGGCGACACCACTTTGACAAAGCCCTCTTCCTGCGTGACCTCAATACCCAGACCGCCGAACTCGCCACGCGTCTGTTCCCGCATCTTGGCCGCGTCCTTGGGCGACAGATAGCTGGAATGCGGATCAAGCGAGGTCAACATGCCGTTGATCGCCGCCTCGATCAGCTCGCTGCTATCAGTCTCTTCGACATATTGGGCGCGGATGCGTTCAAAAATATCGCCAAACAGGTCCAGCTGCTCATAGACATTCTCTGTCTTGGCACTTTCCTGCGCCAACAGCGGGGCCGCAATCTGGGTCGTGGCAATCACCCCCAGTACCGTGCCCCCAAGGGCCGCCATTACAAACTTCTTCATCTTAACTATCCATCCTCGTCCGTTCGGAACCATAATGCTGGATCCTGTGGCGTGTTTTCTTCTCTTACTTCTATATAGAGCGTTTCTGAACGCTCTGTGCCAGACCCTTCACGAAGGGGTGACAATTCTTCGCCGATTTCAGCGGTTGCACCCCCCATCAGCCCAATTGGTGTGCCTCCCGCAATCACCTGCCCTGCCTCACCGTAAACCACATCCAACCCCGCAATGACAAACAGCGTATTGGCCTGCGGTTCAAGAATCACCACATTGCCGAAATCCAGCAACCCGCCGATATAGCGGATCGTCGCGGCGGTCGGGCTGGTGACGATGGCGCCCGGACGCGTGGCAAGGATCAGACCGGGGCGTTTGACACCTGCCGCATCCGCTTCTCCCGCGCGTCGCAACACCAACCCTTGCGCCGGCAACGGCAGCTCCCCGATTTTCCCGTCCAACGTCACAGGGGCCGGTTCAACCTCATCCGTCACAATTTCGGACAAGCCGCTGGCAAACCCGTCCAGCGTTTCAGTCGAGGCGATCAGAATACCGGTGCGCACCGGGTCTGCGGTAAACCGCTTGGGCAAATCGGTACGCTCTGCCATTGCCTGATTAAGCGCAGTGCGGGCGGATTGCACTTCGGTCAACCCGGTCTGAAGCCGCTTGGCGGCATCGGTCTGCAAGGCCCGCAGGGTCTGCACATTTTCCAGATCCTGGCGCAGGGCATCCGCCCGCCGGTTCAACGCCGGTGTCAGCTCTGCCAATAACATGCCCGCCCGGGCGGTGCCGGTTGGCCCTTCGGGATGCAACAGGATGACGGGCGACGGCACCCCGCCCATGCTTTGCAATACTCCCAGCAGATCCGCCACTTCGCCATCGCGCGACGCCAGTTTGGCGGTCAACTGCGCCTCATTGATCGCCGCTTGACGCAGCCCGGCCCGCATCGCACCCAAGCCGGTTTCAAAGGCCTGTATGGTCTGGGTCAGGGCCCGCACCCTGTCGCGCGCGCCATCCGCCTGATCCAGCATACCCGATGCCGCTTCCAATGCGGATACCGCCGCGCGGGCCTGCTCCTCAATGGATTGCGCCGCCAGCGTGGCAGGCCAGAACAGCGTCAGAAGGAGGGCCAGATACTTCATTTGATCAAGGACACACCCGTCATTTCATCTGGCTGTTCCAACCCCATCAATTCCAACAGGGTCGGGGCCAGATCGGCCAACCGCCCGTCCCGCAAAACCGCGCCGTCAGGGCCACCAACCAATATAACCGGCACGGGATTAAGCGTATGCGCCGTATGCGGCCCGCCGGTTTCAGGGTCGATCATCACTTCGCAATTGCCGTGATCCGCGGTCACAATCATCGCGCCCCCCGCCTTTTCCAGCGCCTCCAGCGCACGCCCCAGCCCCGCATCCACCGCGGCGCATGCGGCCATCGCTGCTTTCAGATCACCGGTATGCCCGACCATATCGGGGTTGGCATAATTCACGACAATCAGATCATAACCTTCTTCAATCGCCGCGACCAAATGGTCACTCACCTCACCGCAGGACATCTCGGGTTGCAGATCATAAGTCGCGACATTGGGTGATTTCGGCATCTGGCGGGCTTCACCCTCAAACGCGACCTCCTCACCCCCGTTCAGGAAAAACGTCACATGGGGATATTTCTCTGTCTCGGCCAGACGGAACTGGCGCAACCCCTGTTTAGCCACCCAATCGCCCAAGGTATTGGCCAGCTCGGGCTTGTGATACATCGTGCTCATATAGGCCGCATGGGCCGTTGAATATTGCGCCATCCCCATCAGCGCCGCCCATTCAGGACGTGCACCAACTGCAAAACTGTCAAAGGCAGGATCGCCCAAGGCCGCCAAGATCTCGCGGGCGCGATCGGCACGGAAGTTCAGACAGAACAACCCATCACCATCCTGTGCGCCACCATATCCGCCCAGCACAGTGGCCTGAATAAACTCGTCATCCTCGCCCCGCGCATAGGCCTGATCCACCGCCCCCTGCGCCGTATTTTCGGGCAAACCTTCGCCGCGCAAAATCACCTGCACCGCTTTTTCCACCCGCTCCCAGCGGTTGTCGCGGTCCATGGCAAAATACCGCCCGGTGACCGTGACAACTTTAACACCCGCTGGCAGGGCCGCCTCCAACGCTTCGAAATACGCTTTGGCGGATCGCGGGGCCACATCGCGCCCGTCCGTCACCGCATGGATCACAAGCGGCACACCGGCATCATCCAGCGCACGCGCCGCCGCGATCATATGGCTCACATGCCCATGCACCCCGCCATCAGACACCACACCCATCAAATGGGCCGTGCCACCGCTTGCCTTCATCTTGCCAATAAACTCAAGCAAGGCTTCCTGCCGCGCAAATGTGCCTTCTTCAATCGCAAGGTCGATCTGCCCCAGATCCATCGCCACCACGCGCCCGGCACCAATATTGGTATGGCCCACTTCGGAATTGCCCATTTGCCCACGCGGCAGACCCACATCGGGCCCGAAGGTGGTCAATGTCGCATTGGGACATTCCCGCATGATCCGGTCCATTGTCGGCGTTTGCGCCAGCAAGGGGGCGTTGCCCTCGGACCGAGGGCTCAGACCCCACCCGTCCAGAATGCACAGAACCACAGGTTTAGGGATGTTCATTATTTTGCGCCTCAGCCGTTTTCCTTGCGCCTTTTACCCCCTTAGCTGCGTGGCGTGAACCGCTTATCCGAAGGTTGCGCAAGAACCGGATTGGCCGGGGCTGCGGCTTGTACAACAATCAGCGGGTTAAAGGAGTTCAGACATGCAATTCACCGCCCTGCCCACCGCCACCGTCAGCGCCCTGCAAAGCGACGCGACCGACGCTTATAACATGCCCTGCGAACGCAGCATCTCGGACGGGGCGGGCAATCCCTGCCGCCACTGCCTGTGCAACATACCCGAAGGTGCCCCCATGCTGATCCTTGCCCACCGGCCCTTTGACAGGCACCATGCCTATGCTGAAACAGGACCGATATTCCTCTGTGCATCCGATTGCCCCCGTGGCGGCGGAGGTGCAATGCCCGAGATCCTGACCACCTCACCCGATTATCTGCTCAAGGGATATTGCGCGCAGGACCGCATCGTCTATGGCACCGGCAAGATCGTCCCATCCGCCGATATCCCCACCTATGTCGAAGCTGTTTTTACCGATCCCAGCGTCGCCTACATCCATGTCCGCTCTGCCCGGAACAATTGTTATCAGTTGCGCATCGACCGGGGCTAACCAACCCTTGCCGCGCCAGCGCTGTTTGGGCATAACGAGGGGCAAGAAACAGCCTAAGCCAAGGACATCCCCATGAGCCAGCCCGCGCCAGAAACCAAGGTCGTGAACACCTACCGCATCGCCTGTGACGGCAGCGAAGGGGCGTTGGGCCATCCCCGTGTCTGGCTGCAAATCCCCAAAGACACCGGGTTTGTCGAATGCGGCTATTGCGATTGCAAATTCGTACATGCGGATTTTGAAGGCAAAGTTTAAGCGCTGAACTCATCTGCCTGCGGGTGGCGCGACGGCGGATGCGTTTATTGGCAAGATGAAGCCGGGGGTCGCGGATAACCTTGCTGGCAGCGCCTGTCGCTTCGTGGCATTAGGGGACATGCACCAGAGGAGATTTGCGCATGACATTCGGCAAAGGCCACCACCTGCATCTGATCGATGGTTCTGCATTTATCTTTCGCGCCTATCATGCCCTGCCGCCCCTGACGCGCAAGTCTGACGGCTTGCCCATCGGCGCGGTTGCCGGATTTTGCAACATGTTGCACCGCTACGTCGAAGGCAACACCGGCCCGGATGCCCCCACCCATGTGGCGGTGATTTTCGACAAGGGCAGCCATACCTTTCGCAACGAAATGTATGATCTGTACAAGGCCAACCGGGACGCAATGCCAGAGGATCTGCGCCCGCAGATACCCCTGACGCGCAGCGCAACCGAAGCTTTCAACATTGCCTGCAAAGAGAAAGAGGGCTTCGAGGCCGACGATATCATCGCCACCCTCGCCGTTCAGGCCCGCGCCGCCGGGGGGCGTTGCACGATCATTTCATCCGACAAGGACCTGATGCAGCTGGTCGGCGATGGCGTTGAAATGCTGGACGCGATGAAGAACAACCGCATCGACCGCGAGGGCGTATTCGCCAAATTCGGCGTCTATCCCGAACGGGTGGTTGATGTGCAGGCGCTGGCTGGCGATTCGGTGGACAATGTGCCCGGTGCCCCCGGTATCGGCATCAAAACCGCGGCACTTTTGATCAATGAATACGGCGATCTGGACGGGCTGCTGGAACGCGCCGGCGAGATCAAACAACCCAAACGCCGCCAAACCCTGATCGACAACGAGGAACAAATCCGCCTCTCCCGCCGTCTGGTGCAGCTGGATGAAAACACCCCGCTGGATTTCACCATTGATGACCTTGAGGTGCGCGACCCCGATCCTGAAACCCTGTTGGGTTTTCTTGCCGAGATGGAATTTCGCACCCTGACCAAACGCATTGCCGACCAGATGGGCAAAGAAGCACCGGTTATCGCCGATGCCCCCGCCGCGCCTGAGGCGCCGCTGGTTGCGGATATCCCGTTCGACGCTGAAAAATATGAACAGGTCAGCGATGCCGACGCCCTTCAGCGCTGGATTGATGCGATTTACGAGGTTGGCTATGTCGCCGTCGACACGGAAACCACCGGCCTGAATGAAATGACCGCCGAGCTTGTCGGCATATCACTGGCCACCGAAGCCGGTACCGCCTGTTACATCCCGTTAATTCATAAGGCCGGTGCCAGCGACGATCTGTTCGGCTCTGACGATCTGGCCGAAGGGCAGATGAAGGTCGAAGACGCGCTGCGCATGTTGACCCCGATGCTGGAGGATCCGACGATCCTGAAAATCGGCCAGAACATGAAATACGACGCCAAGATTTTTGCCCAAATCGGCATCACCGTTGCGCCCTTTGATGACACCATGCTGATGTCCTATGCACAGCACGCAGGGCTGCATAACCACGGCATGGACACCCTGTCGGAACGCTATCTGAACCACACACCGATCCCGATCAAACCCCTGCTGGGGTCAGGCAAATCGGCCATCACCTTTGACAAGGTGCCGCTGGACAAGGCGGTTCAATATGCGGCGGAGGATGCGGATATCACCCTGCGCCTCTGGCAATTCCTGAAACCACAGCTGCACAGCGCGCAGGTCACCAAAGTCTATGAAACGCTGGAGCGTCCGCTGGTGCCTGTCCTTGCGGCGATGGAACGTTCCGGAATCAAGGTGGACCGCGACACGCTCAGCCGGATGTCCAACGCCTTTGCCCAAAAAATGGCCGGGCTGGAAGACGAGATTTACGAGATTGCAGGCCGCAAGTTCAATGTCGGCTCTCCCAAACAATTGGGCGAAATCCTGTTTGATGAAATGGGGATCGAAGGCGGCAAAAAGGGTAAAACCGGGGCCTATGCCACCGGCGTTGATATCCTTGAGGACCTAGCCACCGAACATGAATTGCCCGCACGCGTGCTGGACTGGCGCCAGCTCAGCAAGCTGAAATCGACCTATACCGACGCGCTGCAAACCCATATCAATGCCGACACCGGTCGCGTGCACACCTCCTATTCCATTGCGGGAGCCTCTACCGGACGCCTTGCCTCAACCGATCCGAACCTGCAAAATATCCCGATCCGGTCAGAGGAAGGCCGCCGCATTCGCGAGGCCTTTATTGCAGAAGAAGGCAAGACATTGGTTGCCCTGGATTATTCCCAGATTGAGCTGCGCATCCTTGCCCATATCGCCGACATTCCTGCGCTCAAGGAAGCCTTTGCCCGTGGCGATGACATTCACGCCATGACCGCCTCTGAAATGTTCGATGTGCCGATGGACGAAATGACACCCGACATTCGCCGCCGTGCCAAGGCGATCAACTTTGGCGTGATTTATGGCATTTCCGGTTTCGGCCTCGCCCGCAACCTGCGTATTCCGCGCAGCGAAGCCCAAGGGTTCATCGACCGTTATTTCGAACGCTTCCCCGGCATCCGTACCTATATGGACGACACCAAGGCTTTTGCCAAAGAGCATGGTTTTGTGCAAACCCTGTTCGGGCGCAAAATCCACACGCCCAATATCACCGCCAAGGGACCACATGCCGGTTTCGCCGCCCGCGCCGCGATCAACGCGCCGATTCAGGGCACAGCTGCCGATGTCATCCGCCGCGCGATGATCCGCATGCCCGAGGCAATCAAGGATCTGCCCGCCACGATGTTGCTACAGGTCCACGACGAACTCTTGTTCGAGGTGGATCAGGGACATGAGGAGGCGCTGATTACAGCCGCCCGTGATGTCATGGAAAACGCCAATGATCCTGTGGTCAAGCTCGCCGTCAAGCTTACCGTTGACGCAGGACAAGGGGCCAATTGGGCAGAGGCGCATTAAACATCATGCTGCCGATTTTCTATTCCTTTCGGCGGTGCCCCTATGCAATGCGTGCCCGTCTGGCCATCGCCAGTTCTGGCATTCGGGTCGAGTTGCGCGAGATCCTGTTGCGCGACAAACCGCAGGCCTTCCTTGATACCTCGCCCAGCGGCACGGTCCCTTGTTTGTCAGTGCAGCCCGTGTCAGTGCAACCCGGCTTGGTCACGGACGCCCGTGTCATCGACGAAAGCCTCGACATCATGCTGTGGGCACTGAACCACGCCGATCCACAGGGGTGGCTGAACATGCCCCCGGACGGTCACGCCCTGATCGCCCGTGTGGACGGGGAGTTCAAAACCGCCCTTGATCGCACCAAATATGCCACACGCTACCCCGATGAAGACCCGCAGGAACACCGCGCCATCGCCGCCGGTTTCCTAGGCGAGCTGGACCAACAAATTGACGGATACATCTACGGCAAACCAACGCTTGCCGATTTCGCGACCTTGCCCTTCATCCGCCAGTTCGCCTTTATCGACAAGCCGTGGTTTGACGCGCAGCCATGGCCGAAGCTTCAGGCCTGGCTTACTGCATTTCTGGACTCTGCCGCCTTTGCTCAAATCATGTCAAAATACCCTCCTTGGCAATCCGGTGACGCGCCGCTCTATTTCCCGGAATAAACCACCGAGCGTTGACATGTCGTTAACGCAACACCGACGCACGCCGGGTTAACCCCTGCCCAAAACCGCAAAAGGTGCACCGCAGGGTGTATCGGGGGTGCACGGGGGGTGTACACATGGCACAGCCGATTCGCCCTTGAAAACAAGGGCGTTAACCAATTTCAGATTGAGGCTCTCTCTTGGTGGTCGGGTTAGCGGAGCATCCAGCCCAAACTCTCCTCGCTCGGCCCATTGGGAGAATATTCACCACTGATCCAACCAGCATATTCTGCCGCCCTGATCCGTTCAAACAGCCCGTCAAAATCCACCTCACCGGTTTCCGGTGCCCCACGATCCGGCGAGTCCCCGATCTGGATATGCCGGATCAGCGGCAGGTACTGATCAAACACCGCCACCGCATCACCATGGATCATCTGCGCATGATAGCTGTCGTATTGCAGCCCCACATTAGGCGCATCCACCGCCGCCAGCACCTCTGCAGCCAGAGCGTAATCGTTCAGGAAATACCCCGGCTGCGCCACCGCGTTCAGCGGCTCCAGCGTCAGGGTCAGCCCCTCGGGTGCTTCTGACGACGCCCATTTCAGATTGTCGATCAAGGTCTGTTTCGCCGCGTCCCCTTCGGCCACGCCGGTCATCACATGCACAAAAGGCACTTTCAATACCTCAGCATATCGAAAGACACGCTTCATATCATATTGAAAACGCTCCACCATTTCCGGCTGTGCCGCAAATCCGCGAGCGCCACCGGTGTAATTCGGCGGCGGCGCGTTGATCAGCACCAGCCGCTGACCGTTGGCAATCAGCGCACGTTGGATTTCCTTGGCTGCAATGTCATAGGGAAACAGCACTTCAACCGCTTCAAACCCCGCTGCGGCGGCGGCCACGAAACGCTCCAGAAAAGGCAGCTCGGGCCATAAGTGACTAAGGTTGGCGGCAAATTTCAGTGACATTCAGGCCTCTTGCGGCAATTCATCTGACGCTATGATGCCAAAGAATTCACCCTCTGACCACAGCCCAAACCAGCCGTCATGATGCACACCCAATTCAACCAGACGATAGAAGCTCTTGCGGTCAATCAGCGCCTCCAGATTGCGCCGGATCAGAACATAGGGGGCGGGCTCTCCGGTTTCGGGGTCACGCTCAACGCGGATCGGGTTGGATGGGCCCGCAATCGCAACATCACCTACATTACTGATAAAGCTAAGTTTTTGCGCATCACCCGCGCCATCCGCCTCAAAATCCACCGCCACAAACGGCGCATCCTCAACCGTGATACCAACCTTCTCAACCGGCGTGACAAGGAAATACTTGTCCCCTTCCCGCCACAGAATCGTAGAGAAAAGCTTCACCAGTTCGGGCCGACCAATCGGCGTGCCCTCATAGAACCAGGTGCCATCGCGCTTGATCTGCATGTCCAGATCACCGCAAAAGGGCGGGTTCCATTTCTCCAACGGCGGCAATCCGCGCGTTTTCGCCGCACGCGCAGCCTCTGCCAGTGTATTTGCAGTCGGGGTAACGGTTTTTTGTCCGCTCATTGCTTTTGCCATTTCCTGTGAAAGAGGTAGGTTAGACTAAACCGATATAATCCTTAGGAAGCAAATGTCATGACCCAAGCCGACGACATGGTGGCCCAGATTGAAACATTGGGCGAAAAGCTGGGCGAAGCCAAACGGTCCATCACCAACCGCTTTATCGGGCAGGAACGGGTGGTCGACCTGACGCTGACCGCGCTTTTATGCGGTGGACACGGCTTGCTGATCGGCCTGCCCGGTCTGGGGAAAACCCTTTTGGTCGAAACCCTTAGCACCGTGATGGGCTTGGACGGAAACCGTGTTCAGTTTACGCCGGATCTGATGCCTGCTGATATTCTGGGATCAGAAGTATTGGATACTGCCCCCGACGGCAGCCGCGCCTTTCGGTTTATTGAAGGGCCGGTGTTTTGCCAACTGTTGATGGCCGATGAAATCAACCGCGCCAGCCCGCGCACCCAATCGGCCCTGTTGCAGGCGATGCAGGAAAAGACCGTGACCGTTGCAGGGCAGGATCGCACCCTTGGCATTCCGTTCCACGTGCTGGCCACCCAGAACCCGATTGAGCAGGAAGGCACCTACCCCCTGCCAGAGGCGCAATTGGACCGCTTCCTTGTGCAGATCGACGTGGCCTATCCTGACCGCGATACAGAACGTGACATCCTGCTGGCGACCACAGGTGACACCGATGCGCAATCCACACAGGTCTTCACCGCGCAGGAGCTGCTGGACGCGCAGCGCCTGCTGCGGCGCATACCGGTGGGTGACTCTGTGGTAGAGCTGATCCTTGATCTGGTCCGCGCGTTCCGCCCCGAAGAAGACGGGGCCAGCGAGCGGGTGCGCAACACGGTTGCATGGGGCCCCGGCCCACGTGCGGCACAGGCGCTGATGCTGGCGGTCCGCGCACGCGCCCTGTTGCAGGGGCGACTGGCCCCCTCCGCCGAAGATGTGCTGGACATGGCACGCCCTGTATTGTCACACCGCATGGCGTTGAACTTTGCCGCGCGCGCCCGGGGTGACAGCCTGCAAGGGTTGATTGATGAAACCGCCATCAGCCTGACCGGAACGAAAGCAGCCGCGTGAATACCCCCGTCACTCTTCGCGCCACCGCCGAGGATCAGGCCGCCCGCCTGCCTGCGCTGCTGGCCCGTGCCGAACATCTGGCTGGGGCGGTTCTGCTGGGCGCACATGGGCGCAGGCGGTCAGGTGTAGGCGATGATTTCTGGCAATACCGCCCGGCACAGCACGGCGATAGCCGGCGGATGATCGACCATCGCCGTTCGGCCATGGGGGATCAGGAATTCGTACGCGAACGCGAATGGCAGATTGCGCAATCGGTGATGCTCTGGGTCGATCAGGGGGCCTCCATGCGGTATACCTCTGATAAGGGTCTGCCGGAAAAGGCGGATCGTGCCCGTGTGCTGGGCCTGGCCTTGGCCATCCTGCTCTTGCGTGGTGGCGAACGGGTCGGCCTGACCGGCACCCGGCTGCCCCCGCGCAGTGGCAATCCGCAGGTGCTGCGGCTGGCGGAAATCTTCTGTCAGGATGATGACACCGACTACAGCCCGCCGGAACATCGCGCCATGATCCCGCATGCCCGCGCGGTTTTCATATCCGATTTCATGGGCGATCTTGACGGGGTGCAAACCGCGCTGACCAAGGCGGCAGACAGGGGTGTGCGCGGGGTGATCTATCACCTGCTTGACCCTTCGGAAGAGCTGTTTCCCTTCACTGGCCGCACAATCTTCGAAAGTGTCGGCGGCACCTTGCGCCATGAAACCCTTAAGGCAAATGACCTCAAAGCGCGGTATTTGGAGCGTCTGGCGACCCGCAAGGCAGAGTTGCAGCGCCTCTGCACCCTGACCGGCTGGCAATACGGGCTGCACCACACCAATAACTCTGCGCAATCGGCACTCTTGTGGTTATATGGGGCGCTGGACGCCCGCGCAGGGGTGGCCGCGTGACGGTTCTGGGTAGCATCGGGTTTACCGCGCCGTGGCTGTTGCTGGCGCTTTTGGCGCTACCGATCCTCTGGCTGATCCTGCGCGCGGTACCGCCTGCCCCGATCCGCCGCCGCTTTCCTGGCGTGGCGCTGTTGCTCGGGCTGAATGATGATGAAACCGTGTCAGACCGCACGCCATGGTGGCTGTTGCTGCTGCGTATGCTGGCCGTGGCCGCGATCATTCTGGGACTGGCCGGACCGGTGCTGAACCCGCAGGCCGATCAGACGTCCGGGAACGGTCCCTTGCTGATCGTGCTGGATGGATCATGGGCAGGGGCAACGCGCTGGCCCGAACAAACCGCCGCGATAGAGGCACAGCTGATCCGCGCAAGCCGCGCCGAACGCACCGTTGGTTTCCTGACCCTGACCCGGCCCGATGCACCTGCATTCCAATCAGCGGATGTCTGGCGTTCCCGGTTGGCCGGTCTGGCCCCTGCTGCATGGCAGCCCTCCTCCGCCGATATCACCAAAGCTGTTGAGATCATGGAAGGTCTTGGCGGGTTTGACACACTCTGGTTCAGCGATTCGCTTGAATTTGAGGGGCGTGATGCGCTGTTGGACACGATGCAGGCACAGGGCGCGGTTGAGGTCTATCAGACGGCTGCCAATGTGCTGGCCATTGCACCTGCAACCTATGAGGACAGTGTGGTCAAACTCTCGCTGGCCCGCGCGATACCCGGCCCGGAACGGGCCGCGGTAATTCAGGCCGAAGGGCGTGACCCCGCTGGCAATGCGCGTATTCTGGCGACTGCCGAGGCGGTGTTTGAAAGCGGCGCAACCACGGCCCGTGCTGAACTGTCCCTGCCCGCAGAGCTGCGCGCGCGGATCACCGGATTTGCCATTACCGGACAACGCTCGGCTGGGGCAATCACGCTGGTCGATGACGCCCTGCGCCGCCGAGAGGTTGCCCTGATCGGCAGTGACAGTGACCGCGAAGGCCTGCAATTGTTGTCGCCGCTGCATTACATCGAACAGGCCTTGGCCCCGACCGCGGATCTGATTGACGGTTCCATTGCCGATGTGCTGCCTGCCAATCCTGATGTGATTGTGCTGGCCGATGTGGCGACCTTGGCCGATGCAGAAGCAACCCCGCTGCTGGAATGGATCGATCAGGGCGGTATGCTGGTGCGCTTTGCCGGTCCGCGAATTGCCGCCAGTGACATCAGCCGGTTTGACGAAGACCCGTTGATGCCTGTGCGCCTGCGTGCCGGGGGCCGCAGCGTGGGCGGCGCGATGAGTTGGGGCGAGCCGAAATCACTGGATACCTTCAAGGACACATCCCCGTTCTTTGGCCTGCCCATTCCCGATGATGTTGTTGTCTCAGCGCAGGTTGTGGCACAGCCCGATCCAACCTTGGCCGCACGTGTGATTGCGTCACTGAGCGATGGCACCCCATTGGTCACACGCAAAAATCTGGGGCAAGGGCAGATCATTCTGTTTCATGTCACCGCAACGGCGGAATGGTCGACGCTGCCGCTGTCCGGCTTGTTTGTGCAGATGCTTGAGCGGCTTGCCCTGTCGTCTGCTGCGGCCACGCCGGAAGCCGGTGATCTGGCTGGCAGCACATGGATACCACAGCTGGTCATGGACGGGTACGGTGCCTTGTCGGATGCGGGCAACCTTCCCGGTGTGGATGGTGGTGATCTGGTCAGCGCACCTGCCGGTCCTTCCCTGCGCCCCGGCATCTACAGCAGCGGCGAAAGACGGCTGGCACGGAATGTCTTTACTGCCGACAGCAGTCTGATCCCGGCGAGCTGGCCGCTGGACGTGCCGGTGCGTGGTCTTGCCGTGGCCCCTGAGCAACCGATCGCGGGATGGCTTCTAAGCTTGTCGATCCTGTTACTTTTGGCCGATATTGTTGCCTCTCTTGCCCTCTCGGGGCGGCTGTTGAACCGCAGCAATGCGGCGGTGGCTGTCCTGTTGGCGCTGCCTTTCCTTGGTGTCGCAAGCCCCGGACAGGCGCAAAACGATGCTGACAGTTTCGCCCTTGCCGCCACCACCGAGGTATCGCTGGCCCATGTCATCACCGGCAACCCGCAGGTTGATGAAATCGCGGCGGCGGGTTTGGAAGGGCTGTCCGATACGCTGTTCTTCCGCACCTCCATCGAACCCGCACCGGCAACCTCTGTTAATCTGGAAACCGATGAGCTGGCGTTTTTCCCGATCCTCTATTGGCCGGTCACACCCGATCAACCGCGCCCCTCTGCCGAGGCCTATGTCAAATTGAACGATTATCTGCGCTCTGGCGGATTGATCCTGTTTGACACCCGTGACGGCAATATCGCCGGTTTCGGCACCGCCAGCCCGAATGGTCGCAAGCTGCAAGACCTTGCCGCGCCTCTGGACATTCCACCGCTGGAACCCGTGCCCGATGATCATGTTTTGACACGCACCTTCTATCTGTTGCGTGATTTTCCCGGCCGCCACACCAGCCGCGACATCTGGGTCGAGGCCGCTCCGCCCAATGCCGAACAGATCGAGGGCATGCCGTTTCGCAATCTGAATGACGGTGTGACGCCCGTGGTGATTGGTGGCAACGACTGGGCCGCCGCCTGGGCCGTGCGCCCCGACGGTGCGCCACTTGTGCCCATCGGGCGCGGCTATGGCGGCGAACGCCAGCGCGAGCTGGCCAACCGGTTCGGGGTGAACCTGATCATGCATGTGCTTACAGGAAATTATAAGTCGGATCAGGTGCATGTGCCTGCTCTGCTGGAACGGTTGGGCCAATGACCGCAACACTTGTATATGATCCACTGATCCCGGTTTCCCTGCTGATTGTCGTGACCATCATCGCGCTGATTGGGCTGATCCTTGCGATTCTGCGCGGGCTGAACGGCTGGGCCTTGCGCGGGCTGGCAGCAGCGGTTGTTCTGGGTGCCTTGGCGAACCCGTCATATCAACAGGAAGACCGTGCACCGCTCAGCGATATTGTGCTGTTGGTCGAGGATGAAAGCGCCAGTCAGAAATTGGGCGGGCGGGCGGATCAAACCGCCGAAGCGGCGCAAGCGCTGGCGGCGCAGATCACGGCGCGCCCAAATACCGAAATCCGCCGGATTGCGGTGTCCGATGGTACCGGCGACGCAGGCACGCGGGTGATGACGGCCATCACCGATGCACTGGCCGAGGAACCGCAAGCACGGATCGCCGGCATTCTGGCGATCAGCGACGGGCGTGTGCATGACGCTGATCTGCCCGTCGATCTGCCCGCGCCGATGCATCTGTTGATGACAGGCAAAGACGCCGACTGGGACCGGCGTTTGACGGTCAGCAACGCGCCCGCCTTTGCGATCATCGGCGAGCCGGTCACCCTGACCCTGCGCATTGACGATCTGGGCAATGCCCCTGCGGGTGAGACGCTTGCCCCGCTGGATATCTCCATCGATGGCGAACCGGCACAGACGTTTCGTGTGCCAATTGGTCAGGATCTTGAGCTGCCCGTCACCCTGCCCCACGGCGGGCGCAATGTGATCCGCTTCTCCCTGCCCGAAGCAGAGGGGGAATTGACCGATCGCAACAATGCCGCGCTGATCCAGATGAACGGGGTGCGCGACCGGTTGCGCGTGCTGCTGGTCAGCGGGGAACCACACCCCGGCGGGCGCACATGGCGCAACCTGTTAAAATCGGACAGCTCTGTCGATCTGGTACATTTCACCATTCTGCGCCCCCCGGAAAAGCAGGACGGCGTGCCGGTGACAGAACTGTCGCTGATCGCTTTCCCCACACGCGAGCTGTTCATGGAAAAGATCGAGGATTTCGATCTGATCATCTTTGACCGCTATCAGCGGCGTGGCATCCTGCCCGCGCTTTATCTGGATAATGTCGCGAATTACGTGCGTCAGGGGGGGGCGGTTCTGGTCGCAGCCGGACCCGATTTCGCAAGTGCCGACAGCATCTACCGCTCCCCGCTGGGGTCGGTCATTCCGGCCACACCTACCGCACGCGTGCTGGAAGAACCCTACAGCCCGACAGTGACAGATCTGGGCCAGCGGCATCCGGTGACCACCAATCTGCCGGACAATGGCGATTGGGGCCGCTGGTTGCGCCAGATTGAAGTGGCCGAACCGCAGGGCAACGTGGTGATGGAAGGCATCGACGGGCGCCCCTTACTGGTGCTGAACCGCGTCGATGAAGGGCGCGTGGCACTGCTGGCCTCTGATCATGCATGGTTGTGGAGTCGCGGCTATGAAGGGGGCGGGCCGCAGTTGGAATTGCTGCGCCGTCTGGCCCATTGGATGATGAAAGAGCCCGAACTTGAGGAAGAGGCACTGGTTGCCACCGCCGAGGGGCAAAGCATGCGGATCACCCGCCGCACCCTTGGCGAAACAGTGCCGCCCGTGACGGTGACAACACCGGATGGTCGTACCGTTGAGGTGCCCTTGGATGAAGCAGCACCGGGCATATTTGAAGGGGCGTTTGAAGGGCCGGAAATGGGGCTTTACCGGCTTGATAATGGCGATCAGACCTCGGTGATCGGCCTTGGCCCTGCGGCACCGCGCGAATTCATCGAAACCATTGCCAGCGGTGAGACGCTGGCACCGCTGGTGACCTCCCTGCGGGGCGGTGTGGCGCGGCTTGAAGAAGGCTTGCCCCGATTGCGCAACGTGCGCCCGGGGCGCCCGGCAGCAGGGCGCGGCTGGCTGGGGATCACCCCGCGCGGGGCCTATGAAACCCGCGATATTCGCCAGACGGCGATCCTGCCGGGATGGCTGGTTTTACTGCTGTCCGCTGGTCTGATCACTGCCGCATGGCTGCGCGAGGGACGCCGCTAGGCGCAGGACAGGCCAAAGCAGTGACGGCACGGCCGCTCTGTCATTTGGAAACAACGGTAAGGGAAGGGGCCAGGCTAAAGCGCGCGCAGCAACAAACCACCGGCAAGGAAAGCCACGGCAAGCCCGGCCAGGACTTCCAGCACGGCCACCATTTTGGCCATCTTCGGCGAGCCGCTGAGGCTGGCCAGGATGCCACCGCTCAATCCGCTGGCCAGAAGGCCGACCAATATCGTGACCAACGCAGTCCCAAACGCCATGGCAAAGGCCCCCGCAATACCAAGACCCCCGATGCCCATCTGCCATGTGATGATCAGAACAAACAGCGCGCCGGTACAGGGGCGCACAGCAATCCCCGCGATCAACACCAAAGCCTCGCGCAGGTTTGACACGTTTTCCACCTGATCCAGCGAGGGGCCATGGACGTGACCACAGCTTGCGCAGTGGTGGTCATGACCTTCATGGGTATGATCATGCGTGTGACTGTGGTGGTCGTGGTCATGATCGTGAGCTTGGGGCCGCAGCGATAGTTTGCGCAGGCCCCGCCACATCAACCAAAGCCCGATCAGGGCAATGGCACCATAGCTGACCGGTGCCATAATCGCCTCGGTCAGATTAACCATCGCTTCCTGACCGATGTTCAACACCAGCACACCGGCATAGACCAGCACCACCGCAGTAACCGCCTGCCCCAAGGAGGCCGCCAGGGCAATCAGCGACAGGCGCAGCATTGGCACCTTACGGGCAAAACCATAGCCCCCAATCAACACCTTGCCGTGCCCCGGCCCCGCCGCATGGGCCAAACCATAGGCAAAGCATCCTGTCAGAACACCAATAACCGCCGCAGTTTCGCCAGAGCGTACAAGGCGCAGCGCGCGGGCAATGGCGTTTTGAAATTCGCGTTGCTGGCTGGCGGCCCAAAACCCCAGCTGATCAAAACCGCCCGCATACCAAAACCAGCCCAAGGCGACAAAAACCGCACAGGCCGCAAAACTTAAGATAAATCGCATGTCACCCGTACCGTGGTCGCCAGCAAGATCCCGATGTCGGGGGTATTTTCATCAGACATTTCATCCATCGCGGCCAGTTGATCACTCAGCTTCTGTATCTGTGCCTGAACGTCGGGGACGTCAAACGACTTTGCGCAGGCAGCGTTGCCTTCAATCCGCACAGGCAGGGTGACGTCATAGGCGCTGTAGTAAGTCGGATCATAGGGTTTGATCTCTATCGGGGCACCCGCCGCCTGATCCTGTATCACCTGCCGCACGTGGGTCGTGGTGATCCGCGCGTTTTCATAGACAGCGGTGGCCTGCATCGGCGCGGATAGCGTCAGGTTACGCCCATCCTGAGTGATCACCAGATCACCGTTGAATCCCTCTGTCCACTGCATGTCGAACCCTTGCAGGTCAGCCTGTTCCGCCTCGGTCAGGACACCGTCGAAATCCGGGTCAAGACCGCGGTCCTCGGTGATCAGCAGGGAATAGAATTCGTCATAAGCCCAGGTGACGCGCACCTCACGAAGCCGCCCTGTTTCGTCAAATTGCAGATCCAGCCCGGTATCCACAAAGATATGCGGATGCGCCGCAAGCGGCGCGGCTGACAACAGGGTAAAGGCAAAGGCAAGAACATGTCTCATGATGTCTCCGAAATAGGGCATTGCAGCGCCGTCAACAAGATCACCTTCACTGCATCCTGATCTGAACACTTGCCGATTGTCCCCGCGCGTCAACCACCGATATCCGTGAATAGCCCTGAACAAGCGGCGGGAGTTGCACATCGCGGCGGTTCAGCCCGGTCAGAACCGGCACGCCATCAACAAGAACCATCAGCGGAAAGACGCCAGCCGCCAGTTTCAGCGGCAGGCTGTCGCCCGTGGCCCGTAACACGGCACCATCAGGGGGGAAACGCACCTCGGGCGCGTTTGCAGCCTTGCGAAACACCGCATCGCGAGGGCGGAACCGTTGCAAGGGCAGTGGCAGGGCGGCTGTGCTGACAATCAGGGTTTCCGGTGGCGGTGCTTGCAGGGGTGCGGGTGTCGGGGTGAGACGGCCAAAGGCTTCGAACAACACAGGCGCGGCCAGCGCACCGCCAAAGGCCCCCGGTACCGGGGTGCCATCGGGCCGGCCCAGCCAAACACCAATCACATGCGCCCCGTCAAACCCCACTGCCCATGCGTCACGATGGCCGTAGGATGTGCCGGTCTTATAGGCAATATTGCGTGCATCAGCCGCACCTTTCGGTGGGGCGATACTGGCTAGGATATGCGACACCTGCCAGGCTGCCGCCCGCGAAAAGATGGGTTTTGGCGGCTCTGTCCCGCCGCGTTCCCAGATCAACGGATGTACCACACCGCCCTGCGCCAGCCCGCCATAAAGCTGCACCAGATCGTTCAGGGTCAGCCCCACACCACCCAGCGCCACGGCCAACCCCGCCTTGCCGGCAAGCTGTGGTTTCGCCCCACCTTTGCGCATCATCCCCATCAGCCGCGCTGGCCCCAGCTCCTGTGTCAACAGCACTGGCGGGATGTTCAGTGACAGTTGCAATGCCTCGCGCACCGTCACTTCACCGCGAAAGGCACCGTCAAAATTTTGCGGGGCGTAGCGGCCAAAGGCCACGGGGGAATCGTCGATCAATGTGTCGGGGTGCGCCAGCCCCTGATCAAATGCCATGGCATAGATGAACGGTTTCAGGGTTGATCCGGGAGAGCGCAGCGCGCGTGTCATATCGACAAAGCCCAAGGTGCTGCCCCTGCCGTCGTAAGCAGGTGAGCCGACCGAGGCCAAAACCTCCCCACTGCGGTGATCCGCCACAACAATCGCGGCAGAGACACCTGCCGCCTGTCCCTGTGCCGCGCGGGCGGCAAGGGATTCCATCTGCGCTTGCAAATGCGCATCCAGCGTCAGGTCATGGCGCAAGGCCACAGGGTTCTGCGCATGCAGATGATCCGTCAGATGCGGGGCAAGGCGCACGAGGGGCCGCATTTTTTGCGGGATTGCCGCCATGCGAAGCTGATCAGGGGCCATGACCCGTGCCAAAACCCGCGCACGGGCCGTTTCTGCGGCCTGTGGATGACGGTCAGGCCTGCGGGCTTCGGGCGCTTGCGGCAGGGCGACCAACAAAGCCGCCTCTGGCGTGGTCAGGCGCCGTGGCTCTTTGCCGAACCATGCCAGACTGCCCGCCCGCACCCCTTCCATCGCCCCGCCGTAAGGCGCATGGGCAAGGTAAAGCGTCAGGATTTCATCCTTGCCAAGCTCTTGTTCCAATGCCAGCGCCAGCCTGATCTGGCGCAGCTTGCCCGTCCACCGTCCGGTGCCGGAGTTTTCCAGCAGCCGCGCCACCTGCATGGTCAGGGTTGACCCGCCGGAAACAATACGTCCCGACAGCACCGCCTGCCCCGTGGCCCGCAGCAGTGCCAGCGGGTCAACGCCACTGTGATGGTAAAACCGCTTGTCCTCATATGCGATCAGCATCGACAGATAGGCAGGGTCCACCTGATCCAACCGCAGTGCCAATCGCACGCGACCATCCTCAACCGGGAACACCCGCACCAGACTGCCATGCCTGTCGCGCACCTCTACCGAGGTTTCGACCAATACGGGCGGCAGAACAGTTGCAGCGACCCAATGATCCAAACCATCGCGCAGGGCGGCAGCACCCCAAAGGGCCAACACCAGCACAAAGGGGACAAGCCGGCGGATCATGGCGTGACAGTCACCGATCCGGTTGCGGTATTGGCGCGGTATTCCGGGCGGTACATGTCTTCAACCGTGGCGGCGGGGTGATGATAAACCCCCGGTGTCACCGCCCGTACAACATAGGCCAGTTGAAACGGCTTGGCCTCGCGATGGTTCACTGCCGCGATAAAACGGTCACTGCGGAATTCGGCGTTTTCGCTCTCCTTCGTTTGCAGCCAGTCAAGTGCGCCAATCTCGCCACTGCGCAAGAGATTGGGGTTGTCGATCTCAAAGCCTGCCGGCAGTGGATCGTCAATAATCAGCCGCGCGCCAACCTCCTCAAAAGGGGTGACTTCCAGCACAACAACCAGCCGCGTGCCGGATTGGACCGCCCCGTCAACCAGCGCCCCTTCCATTGTGAAACTGCGACGGGTGATTTGATAGCCGTACCCACCCGCATCGGGGGCAACTTCTGGCACACCGTAGGCCGTCATCGTGACATCCATCGCAGTGGCGCTGATGTTCTCGATCTGCGAACTGCCACCGGTGCGCGCGCTCAGCCGTTCCACCACCGGACCGCTGGCATCCACGCCATCCACCCTGAGCTTCGCCACCACATCAGGTGCGTTTAGCGCATGGGCGGCCAGCACAACCTGCGCCGCTTCCTGCGTGGAAAGGCGGCTGGTGCCAGCATGTAAGCTGGTGGTCAGCGCCACGGGGTCAAGCGCGTCACTGCCCGCTTCGGCGCTGAGTTTCAGCACAGCAGCGGTGTCACGCAGGGGGGTGCCAAAATCATCGCGCCAGCGCTTGTGCGGGGTCTGGGCGTTCAGCATCACACCCGCCTTGCGGAACATCGTATCGGCGCGCAGCGGGTCGCCATAAGCGGCCAATGCCGCCCCCAGTTGGGCCAGCGCCAGTGGTGTGGCAAAATCCTGTGATTTGGTATCTGCGTAATACCGCAGATCCCCCATGCTGGCGGCACCGGCACGGGCCAGCACCAGCAGCGCATAGGCGATATCTTCACCCCCCTGATCAAAATCGGGGGCATAGCTGATCCGGTTGCGCAGATTGTCCATCGCCAGAGTATAGGCAAGGTAAGGCACCGCGTGGCCCTGCGCGCGCGCGCGGAACAGGAAATCGGTGACATAGGCATCCAGCCAGAATTCACCCGAGTCCGCCTGCCACAATCCAAAGGCCCCGTTGCTGGACTGACGGGTCAGGATCCGCGCAATGGCCTGCGTGATCTTGTCGTTGATCTGCGCCGGTTCACCCAGCCCCGCCGATTGCGCAACCGAACTGAGGTACAGCAAAGGCATCGCGCCGGAGGTGAGTTGTTCGGTGCAGCCATAGGGGTAGCGGTCAAGCTGTTGCAGCAAACCCGGCACGTCAAACCGCGCCAGCGGACCGGCGGTCAGGGTCGCCGTGCCCGTGCCCACGCGCAGACCGGCAAAGACATTGCTGTCAAAGGTGAAACTTTCACCCGCCCCCAGCGAGAATTGTCGCGTCAGCGCCACCTCTGGATCATTGTCACGCACCGGCATGTTCAACACCTTGCGCAGCTCGGTTCCATCCGGCGTGGTCAACACAACAGTGATCAGATGGTCACCAATTTCGCGCGCTGTGACGGGTATGTCCAACCGCGCGCTGGCGTTCTCATCCAGACGCACCGTGGCTGGCATATCGCCCAGTGCAACACCGGCATCCGCATGGATTTGCAGGGCAGCATCGCCCGCTGCGCCCGACGCATGAACCAGTTCCAGCAACAACCGGCTGCTGTCTTGCGGCGCAAGGAAACGTGGCAGAGACGCGGTGACGACAACGGGATCCTTGGCGACAATATCAACGGCCGCATTGCCCACGGCATCCGGCGACCAGGCAACGGCCATCAGCCGGATCGTGCCGTTGAAAGCGGGTTTGCTGATCTCAACCTTAGCGCGGCCATCCGCGCCAACCACAACGGGCCCTGTGAAAAACGCCATCAGCTTTTCGGTCGGTGGCGGCGATTGCACCTGCACGCTGACCGCCGCATCGCCGCCAGAGCGGACCGTGCCCAAGGCCCCGTTCATCCCGTCGATCAGCCGCCCATAGATATCGCGCAGCTCAACCCCCAGACGCCGCTGACCAAAGTAGTGATCATTCGGGTCTGGCGCGGTGAAACCGGTGAGATTCAGAATGCCCAGATCCACAGCGGCAAGGGTTACATAGGCGGTCTGCCCCTCGGCAATGCCTTCGACCAACACGCTGGCCGCCACCCTGCCCGCCTGCCCGTCAACCTGTTCCGGCACATCGAAACTGACGCTCAGTTTCTTATCAGCCGGGGCAACGGCGGCATGAACCAATCCCAATTGGCGGCTGGGGTTCATCCCCGCCGCGACATCCATACCGCGCAGCACAGAAGCGGTGACATAGGCACCCGTGCCCCAATCCGCCCCCACCGTCAAAGCCACCGTATTTTCGCCTGCTGTGACCGGCACAACACGGCGTTCAATCACGCGGTTGGACAAGACACTGATCATCGCCACACCTTCACCCTCGGCCACAAGACGCAGGGTAGCCGTATCGCCGGTTTCATAGGTTTCCGCGTCAAGCGACAGGTCCAGCCGGTCAGGCGTATCCGTCCCGCCATCCCCACCATACCAGCCAGAGGCAAATTCAACCGAGGAGGCCGCATAGGGGCCGCCGATACGTTCCACCACAAGTTCGTAACTGCCCCATTCAGTCGGGGCAGTGATACGCGTGGCGGCGGCACCTAATGTCACATCAGCTGTTGCAACACGGATGCGGCGGGTGACCGGCTCCCACCCCCAATTGCCGTAAAGCTGATACCATTGATAGCGTGTCTCGACCTTGTTCACGGTCCAGCGCACCGGCATGTCGGCGGCGGTGCCATCGGGGTTCACCGCGATCAGGTCGAAAGTGGCCTCAGCCGCTTCGGGCAGCACGTCCTCAAACGCAGGCTTGATCCCGATCATGGCTGACGCAGGTGTGACCGCCTTATCAATCCGGCGCTCAACCGGACGGCCTGATCCTTCGGCGACACGCAGTGTTACTGCGGCCCGCAATGGGGTTTGTGGCACCTCGCCCAGTTGCGGCAGACGCAGGGCCAATGTGGCGCGCCCCTGCGCATCTGTCGTGGCACCGGCAATCACCTGTGTCTGTCTGCGAAACCCCGTGTCGTGGCGGCCGAACCTGTAGCCGTCCCAACCGGCAATCTCACGTGTGGGCGCAAGCCGCACATCCCCCTCAACCTTCAGGTTCGCCCCCGGTGCACCAAACAGATAGCGCACATCGACACTGAGCGGCGGAGTTTGATCAAGGCGCAGTGGTGCATCGGGCAGGCCGATGTCAAAGTCGATCCGCTCTGGCAGGAAATCCTCAACCAGCACGGTCTGGCTGGCCAGTGCCGGGGCTTCAAGATCACTGTGAATATCCACCCGCCATGCCCCACGCGGCACATCCGCCCCCAGTGGCAGGGCAAAAACATGACCGCCCGCCTTGCTGTCGCGGCTCAGCTGGCGACTGTATTCAACACCGTCCGGGCGTTTCAGAATGGCCGTGACGGGCAAACCCTCTGAGGCGCGGGCCCGACCATCGCGGGTCAATACCGTGGCATAAATCACCTCTCCCACGCGGTAGGCCCCGCGATCCGTGGTGAGGAAAGTATCAATCGGCGGGGCGGGCGGGTGCCCTTCAACGCCCCTGTCGGACAGATCAAACGCCGGATCACTCAACGGCAAAAAGGCCACATCTGTGTCGCCCTCTTCTGCCATCAAAAGCGCAGGCCGCGCCGCACCGTTGCCGCGTGTCAGCCCCACTGGAAATTGTGCAAAACCCTCGGCATCCGTTGTCACAGTGCCCAACACCGCATTGGCGCGGCTGATCAGGCTGATCTTGATCCCCGCCGCCGCAGTTGCATCGCCAAGGCGGCGCACTGCAATGTGCATGCCATCCGTCCCGGCCCATGTCGAAAGACCCAGATCGGACAGCACAAACCACTGCAACGCGGCAGGGTTCTCGTAACGATCCTGCCCCGGCACCGCAGCGCTTAGCGTATAGATACCCGCTGGCTGACCTGCCAGCGCCTCGGCGAGGGGCAGTCGGGTGGTCATATCAACATTCAGCTCGTTCTGCACTGTGGCTTCACCGGTCCAGACCTCATTGGCCAACGCATCCGTGAAACGCTCATCCTCATTAGCGCTTAGCGGACGACCGAAATAGCTTTCGCGGATGGCACGCACCAGATTGCGGTCACTGACCCGGCGCAGGGACAGATCAAGCATGGTGGCATTCACAGTCTCGACTGGCAGAGCCGCCTCTGTGCTGCGCGGCAGAACATAGGCGCGGCCCGCAAATCGGACAGAAGAGGCGCGATCCCGCACGTAAAGTTGCAGGGTCACATCCTTTTGCAGCACCTCACCACTGGCCGCAGGCAATCCCGCGCGCAGGGTCACGGTGTAGCGTGCGCCATGTTCAACACCGTCAACACAAAGCTGGCTGTCGTCACTTTGCACTACCAGACCGCGCCCCTCGACTCGTACAAAGGGTTCGTAATCCACGCCTGCCTGCACCAATTGCTCGGAAAACTCGGCGCAGATGCGCGGGGCGGCAGCATTATTGTCAACGCGGTGTTCCGTGACGCGGAACCCGTATTTACCAATGGCCTCCTCAAGCGCGGCTTCCAGATCGTCGCGCGGGGTGATGTCCAGCGCCAGACGCAAGGCCGGTATCATGTCGCGGCCACGGTTGTTGACCTCAAGCGCTTGCGCCATCAGCCGCAGCGCCTCGACACGCAGCCCCGGTTGATCAGCCCGCAGATACCCGTTGATCGCGGCCTGCAACGCGGCACGGCGCAGCTTTCGGCGTTCGTTGTTGTTCCCGCCCCCGGCCCGCGCCAACGCCCGGCCCGCATAGGCGGTCCATAAATCCGCACGGTCGGATAAGGCCACGGCCTTGCCCGCCCAGCGGTGCGCCGCAGCGGTTTCTCCCGCCTGATCGGCACGGATCATTGCATCCATCAGATCTTCAAGCGTTTCACCGCTAAAGCTGTAGCTGGCAACGTTTGACGCAACCAAAGCACGGGCGGCGTTAAAATCATCTTCTGCCAGAAATCCCAAATCATCCTGTCGCGTGGCTTGTGCCCCTAGAACCCCGGGATCCGTCGCAACCTTTTGCGCCGAAACAGCCCCCGCATAGGGCTGGCGTTCACGGATTGCCGATTTGGGGAAACAGGCATTGTTGCGCGTATTAAACGTATAGGCGACGCAAGCGTCTTGGGCAGAACAGGCCCGGGCGCAAGCCGTTTGCGTGGTGTCAAAGAGGTTGGTCAAATCCTCGCCATAGAAATCCATATCGCGGGTTTGCAGATACCGGTGTTCGGGCAAGGCCCCCTCGGCCAATGCCGCTACTGCGCCAATTGTCAAAAGCGCCCACGCCAGTCCCGCCGCCCAAACCATCCGCATCGGAAATCTCCTTCTTTTTAATCCTCTCAGCCTGACATGCTGATGGGGGCGCGGGCAAGTCTTGGCCTCCGGGTTTAAGGCGTTGTTCACCCGTTTGCGCCAATCTACGCCGAAAGAAGGGTCCGATCGGAGCGCGGATGAGCCTTGCCAACAAATTAACAGAGGAACGGCGCAACCGGCTTGCAGCCGAGCGTATGCTTGAGCTGAAAAAGGCGGAACTCTTTGCCGCCAACCGGAAATTGGGCAAACATGCCCAGCAGCTGAGCGAAGAGATCGTCGAAACCCGCGCACAGGTGGCAACGATCCGGGGGGAAAACCAGCGGGTCAAATCAGACCTGAACGTCGCCAATGAAAAGATCGCAATTGCCGAGCGACGCCTCTGGCATTCCATCGAAACCATCAATGACGGCTTTGCCTTCTTTAATGCCGACAATGAAATGATCATGGCAAACCGTGCCTATCTGGCGATTTTCGAGGATCTTGAGGTCATCTGTCCGGGAGTGAATTACATCACCATCCTGCAAGTGTTGACGGATGAGGGGATCGTCAACACCGGTGATCTGTCCACCGCCGACTGGCGCCGGATGATGGCGGACCGCATCCAGCTGCCCGATCCAGAACCGATTGTGATCCAGCTTTGGAATGGCAGTTTTGTCAAACTGGTGGATCAACGCGGGCCCGAGGGTGACATGGTTTCGCTGGGTCTCGATATCACGGCAACCGTGAAATATGAGGAGCAGTTGAAGGAAGCCCGTTCTGTGGCGGAAAGCGCCAGCCGTGCCAAATCCGCCTTCCTTGCCAACATGAGCCACGAAATCCGCACCCCGATGAACGGTGTGATCGGCATGGCGGATCTGCTGGCAGAAAGTGATCTGGACGAAGAACAACAGCTGTTTGTCGAGACCATCAAAAACTCCGGCGAGGCCTTGTTGGTGATCATCAATGACGTGCTGGATTATTCCAAGATCGAAGCCCAGAAACTGGAGCTGCATCCACAGCCCTTTGATCTGGAACGGGCCATCATTGAGGTGTTGATGCTGTTGCAAACCTCGGCACAGAACAAAGGACTTCCACTGCTGCTGGATTACGACCTGTTCCTGCCGACGATGATGGTGGGCGACCCCGGTCGGGTGCGGCAGGTGATGACCAACCTGATTGGCAATGCGATCAAGTTCACCAGCAAGGGGCATGTGCTGATCCGGGTGACCGGCGTGCCCGATCCGGCACTTGGCACGCTGTCCCTGCATGTGGTGGTTGAAGATACCGGCATCGGGATACCGGATGATATGGTTGGCCATATTTTTGGGGAGTTCAATCAGGTCGAAAACGAACGTAATCGCCAATTTGACGGCACCGGGCTCGGGCTTGCCATCTCGCAACGGCTGGTCACCATGATGGGCGGCGAGATCTGGGTAACCTCGGAAGATGGGGTTGGGTCCTGCTTCGGCTTTCGTGTGGAAATGGGCCTGACCGACGAAGGGGCGATCCCGCGGTGGCACCCGCCAGAGGGGCTGCGCCATGCGCTGATCGTTGATGATGTGGACGTGAACCGCGCGATCTTACAGCGGCAATTGACCCAGCTTGGCCTCAAGGTCACGGCCTGCGCCAAGGTCAGCGATGCCGAAGCTGCGCTTGGCAACACCATCGACCTGTTGCTGGCCCATCAGGACGCTGCGCCGGCGCTGTTGTCTGTGTTGCAAGCGCGTGGCCTGACCCTGCCCGTCATCGTCCTAAGCCCGCATCCAAGCAAGGCAATCGAGGCTTTTGATGATCGGGTGAACGATATCCTGCTGCACCCACCGGCGCGCCAGAACCTGTTTGACACTTTGGGTGGGTTAACCTTTGCCACCCCTGCCATGGCAACGCAGCAGACCCCGACAGCGCAGCGGCGCATGCGCATCCTCGCCGCCGAGGACAACAAAACCAACCAGCTCGTTTTTCGCAAGATGATCAAGGATCTGAATGTCGACCTGACCTTCGCCGGGAATGGCGAAGAGGCATTGCGCCTGTTTCAGGACATTGCACCCGATCTGGTCTTTATGGATATCTCCATGCCCAAGATGGACGGCAAGGAGGCGACCAGCGCCATTCGCGCCTCAGAGGTCGGGACACCCACGCCGATCATTGCCCTGACCGCCCATGCGATGGACGGGGATGATGCGGGCATCTTGGCCGCCGGATTGGACAAATACCTGACAAAACCCCTGCGCAGAGCCTTGATCATGCAGGAAATAGAGGCCGCGCATGGCGGCAGGTTTGCCCCCTTACTGCCCGCTCAGGATGACGGATAGTCGCGCAGGAACACAGGTTTCTCCGGCGTCGAGATATCCGGCTGATAGGCATAACCGCCGGTGTCAAAATCCTTGATCGCCTCGGCATCGGTCAGCCGTTTCTGGATGATAAACCGCGCCATGGCACCACGCGCCTTTTTGGCGAAAAAGCTGACGATCTTGGGGCCTTTGCCGTCGCGTTTGTCTTCCATAAATTGTGGCGTGATGATCTTCAGCTTCAGCGCCTTGGGGGCAACAGCGCCGAAATATTCCTGACTGGCGCAGTTGATCAATACATCACTTCCAACCGCGGCACTTTGCGCGTTCAGCGCCTTGGACAGATCATCGCGCCAATAGTCATACAGATTGGCCCCGCGGCGCGTCTTTAACTTGCTGCCCATTTCCAGCCGATAAGGCTGGATCGCGTCCAATGGGCGCAACACCCCGTAAAGACCCGACAAAATCCGCAGATGATCCTGTGCCCAAGCCAGTTCATCCGCATCCAGACTGCCCGCTTCCAACCCCTGATAGGTATCCCCTGCAAAGGCCAGCGCGGCAGGGCGTGTGATCTGCGCTGACGGCTCTGCCTCAAACGCCTGAAACCGGTCCCGGTTCAGCCGCGCCAGATCGTCACTGAGATGCATAAGGTCTTTCAGCTTGCCCAGGGTCAGATTGCGGGCTGTGGTCGCCAGCCGTACCGCATCTTCCTGAAAATCAGGCTGCGTTACCTCTACATCCCGCGCATCCCAGTCCAGCTTTTTGGCAGGTGAAATCACAACCAGCATCTTGGTCCCCCATTTTGAATTGGTTCAGAGATAACGCCGTGGCACGAGACCACAAGGGGGGATCACCCCGCCTCGCGCAGTACGTCCAGAAACGCAGGGCCAAACCGTGACGCCCGGCGTTCGCCCAGCAGGCGTTCAATCGCGGTTTCATCCGCATTGCGCAGCTGTGCCACCTTGGCCAGAAGCGAGGCGGAACAGCTCAGCGGTTTGTCACCGCCCCCCTCGCCACGGGTCAGGTCGGCCTGTACCTGCAACAACTGGTCATAGACATTGCCTGCCTCACGCCCCGCCAGCTTGCGCCGTGTCGGATGCATGCCTGTAGCTTCACCGTTGATCACCTCAAGAAAAGCCAGCCCGTAGGTGTCCAGCTTTTTTGCCCCGATGCCGCTGATCCCGGCCATCCCGTCCAGATCTCGCGGGCGTTTTTCGGCCATCTCGATCAGGGTGCGGTCGGTAAAGATGATATAGGCGGGCACCCGTGCCGCCTCTGCCAGACCGCGCCGTTTGGCTTTCAGCGCCGAAAGCAGCGGCGCGTCTTCCTCGCTGACCATCTGTTTCACCGCAGGGCGGCGGCTGGCCCCTGCGGTTTTGATGGAATCGCGGCGCAGGCTGATCTTGGCCTCATCCCGCAGGATCGGCAGGGCAGCATCGGTCATGCGCAATGCACCGTGGCGTTCGGGGTCTGGGCGGATCAGGTCATGACCCATCATCTGACGAAACACTGCCTGCCACTGACGGCGGTCATATTCGCCACCCACACCAAAGGTCGGCAGGCTGGCGTGGCCCCGCGCTTTGACCTTATCTGTCTCAACTCCCAGTAGAATATCAATCAGATGCCCCGCACCAAACCACTCCTCTGTGCGCAGAATGGCCGACAACGCCTTGCGCACCGCCGTAGTCCCGTCAAACACATCCGCAGGCGTGTCGCATAGATCACAACGCCCGCAGGTCACCTCGGTCTCGTCAAAATATCCCAGCAGGCTTTTGCGCCGGCATTCTAGTGCTTCTGCCAAACCGAGCAGCGCGTTTAACCGCCCGTGATCCGCCGCACGGCGTTCGGGCGGGGCCAGCCCCTCGTCAATCTGGGTGCGGCGCAGGCGAATGTCATCAGGGCCATAAAGCGTCAGTGTTTCCGCCGGTGCCCCGTCACGGCCAGCGCGGCCAATCTCCTGATAATAGGCCTCGATACTCTTGGGCAAATCCGCATGGGCGACCCAGCGGATATCGGGTTTATCCACGCCCATCCCGAAAGCGACTGTGGCGCAAACGATCAGCCCATCCTCCTGCTGGAACCGGCGTTCAGCAATGCGGCGGTCGTCGGCCTCCATCCCGCCATGATAGTGGATTGCCTTTTGCCCCGCCTCGCGCAGTGCCCGTGCAATCCCTTCGGTCTTGGCGCGGGTGCCACAATAGACGATACCGGATTGTCCTTTGCGCGCGGCGGCAAAGTTCAGGATTTGGTCGCGTGGTTTGTTCTTCGCCTGAAACGCCAGATGAATATTGGGCCGGTCAAAACCACCCAGAAACGCCGTCGGATCAGTCCCGTCGAACAGTTTCTGCACAATTTCAGCACGGGTTTCCGCATCTGCGGTGGCGGTAAAGGCGGCCAGCGGCACATTCAGATGACGGCGCAGTTCACCGATGCGCAGGTAGTCGGGGCGAAAATCGTGACCCCATTGGCTGACGCAATGCGCCTCGTCCACCGCGATCATATTGACGCCCACACGTTTCAACATGCCGGTGACAGATCCGGCGGCAAGGCGTTCGGGTGCCATATACAGCAGTTTGAGCGTGCCTTCCTCCAGCCCTTGCCAAACCGCGTCTGTCTCTTCCTCGGTATTGCCAGAGGTCAGGGCACCGGCTCCCACGCCTGCTTCTTGCAAGGAACGCACCTGGTCGCGCATCAGGGCAATCAGAGGGGAAATCACCACTGTCACCCCGTCGCGCATCAGGGCAGGCAGTTGGAAACACAGGGATTTACCGCCACCCGTTGGCATGATGGCCAGCACGTTTTCACCGGCTGTGACCGCCTCGACAATCTCTTGCTGGCCGGGGCGGAACCCGTCAAAACCAAAGACATCACGTAATAGCGTGGCAGCGCCTGTCATGCGGGAACCCTGTATAATTTTCTGCTCTTTTTATGCAGAATCCCACACTAACAATCGATGAACAAGGCTTAAGACCAGTTGGCCTATCGCAGTTCGCGAAAACTTGAATCACACAACGCCGCCTGAAATCGGTGGTTTCAGCGCGTTGCGTGATGCTTTCTGAAACGGGTTTCCGTCAAAACGCTTTAGTAGAAGGCCGCCGCGTTGTTTACCAGAATGATCCGTGCCACGGCAACGCCGATCAGCAGCACCAGTGGAGCCAGATCAAGCCCGCCCATTTGCGGCAGAAAGGACCGCAGGCGGCTGTAAATCGGTTCAAGCAGGCGGTTCAAGCCATCCCAGATTTGCGCAACCAAAGGCTGGCGCAGGTTCAGCACCTGAAAATTGATCAGCCAAGACATGATGACATGTGCAATCACGATGAAATAGACGATGTTGAGCAACAGCATCAGAATTTGAAAAATCGAGGTCATGTCGCGCCCTTCCTGTGAACCACTGACGTTCAGTTAAGCCCGCCATCAAAAATCCGCAAGTGCGCAGCAGGGATCAGGGTGAATGCGCGCCCCTCTGCACCTGAAACCTCACAGTCTCCCTTGCGTGAAGGCGAAACGCCTGCTCTACCTGACGGCGGGTTCAACGGGGGCAGGACAATGGCAACAATCACGGCACGCAAACGTATCTGGGGCTGGTATTTTTTCGACTGGGCCAGCCAGCCCTATAATACGCTGATGTTGACCTTTATCTTTGGTCCCTACTTTGCCCAGACCGCTACCAATGCGCTGGTCGAAGGTGGCATGGCGGTCGATGCCGCCAAAGCGCAGGCGCAAGCCTATTGGGGCTATGGATTGACTGTTGCGGGTATTTGCATTGCGCTGCTTGCGCCGGTTTTAGGGGCTGTGGCGGACAGCACGGGCAAGCGGATGCCATGGATATGGCTGTTTTCGGTGCTTTACGTGATTGGCTCCGCTGCGCTGTGGTGGACGGCACCGCAAGGGTTTTCAGTTGTCTGGGCCTTGTTCTTTTTCGGCATCGGCCTGATCGGGATGGAGTTCGCCACGATCTTCACCAACTCCTACCTGCCAGAGCTGGACCCCGACCCGGCAGAACGCGGGCGCATTTCCGGGTCCGGTTGGGCCTTTGGCTATCTGGGCGGGCTTGTTGCGCTGATTGCCATGTTGCTGTTGTTTCAAGCTGGCGAGAACGGGAAGACCATGGCCGGGCTCTCTCCTCTGCTGGGGCTTGATCCCGAAACCAAGGCGGATACCCGCATTGTCGGCCCGCTTTCCGCGGTTTGGTACGCGCTCTTTATGATCCCGTTTTTCCTCTATATCCGTGACAACCCTTCCGCCCCCAAATCTGGCGTCAATCTGGGACAAGCCCTGCGCGATCTTATGCAAACCCTGCGCAATCTGCCGCGCCACCCCTCATTGATGGCCTATTTAGGCTCGTCGATGTTTTACCGCGATGCGCTGAACGGGATGTATACCTTTGGCGGGATTTACGCGCTGGGTGTGCTGAACTGGTCAATCCGCGATATCGGTATTTTCGGCATTCTGGCGGTGCTTTCTGGCGCTGTCTTTTGCTGGGTGGGGGGCCGGGTGGACCGGCGGATCGGTCCGATGCCAGTGATTGTGTTTTGCTGCGTCACCCTGATTGTAACCGCAATCCTGATCATATCGCTGACCCCGACATCGGTGATGTGGATCGCCGTGCCGGACGGATCTGCTGCACCTGACATCGCATTTTTCATCGCCGGTGCCTTGATCGGTGCGGCGGGTGGCGCGCTTCAGGCTTCCTCGCGCAACATGTTGACTTATCAAGGCAACCCGGAGCGCATGACCGAAGCCTTTGGCCTTTACGCCCTGTCCGGCAAAGCCACATCATTCCTGGCACCGGCGCTGATCGCCATCACCAGCGACATGACCGGCAGCCAAAGATTGGGCATTACACCGGTGGTAGGTCTGTTCATCATCGGGTTGATCCTGTTAGCATGGGTGAAACGAGATGGAGATTTTGCCAAATGACCCTTTCCCGCGTTCTGATCAGTGCCGCTCTGGCGGTTGTCCTTGCCTCTTGTGGTGGGGGTGGCCGTGACATCAGCGGGGCTAAACAAGTTTTGCCGACCATTGGCTCCTCTGGCGGTGCGCTTAGCAAGGTGCAGGCGAAAAAGCTGTTTGGCGCGAAATCCTTTGCCTCTTCGCAAAGCCCTGCCGCCTTTGGCAGCTATGCCAAGGGCTGTATGGCGGGAGGGGTACAGCTGCCCGAAACCGGCCCGACATGGCAGGCCATGCGTCTGTCACGCAACCGCAACTGGGCGCATCCTGAAACCGTCGATATGGTCAAGAAACTGTCAGCCTTTGCCGCGACCCAACCCGGTTGGGAAGGGCTGTATGTCGGGGATATGAGCCAGCCACGGGGTGGACCTATGCTGACCGGTCACCGCAGTCACCAGATCGGTCTGGATGCCGATATCTGGATGCTGCCACCCAAATCGCTGGGACTTACTCGCAAGCAGCGCGAAAATATTTCGTCAATTTCCATGCGTCGCTCCAAAGGGGCTTATGTCAACAGCTCCTGGACACGGGCGCATCATAACATCCTGAAAGCCGCGGCCAAAGATCCGCGCACCGCACGGATCTTTGTCTTTCCCGGTGCCAAGGTGCAGATGTGCAACGATGAAAAGGGCGACCGCAGCTATCTGCGGAAAATCCGTCCCTGGTATGGGCACCACTACCATTTCCACGTCCGCCTCAATTGCCCCAAAGGGGCACGGGGCTGTGTCAACCAAAAGCCGCCACCCGCCGGTGATGGTTGTGCAGACGCGCGTCAGTGGCAGGCGAATATCCTGAACCCGCCCAAACCGAAACCGAAAGACCCGAACGCCAAGCCCAAGCCGCCCCGCCGCGAGTTGGTGCTGGCGGACCTGCCGGCACAATGTAAGGCGGTACTGGACAACTGAGACGCCTCATTTGTGCTTTGATGGTGGTGCTATGGGGCACCACCTTGCCCGCCCGCGCGGAGCCTTCCCTGCGTCTGGTCTCCACAGTCACATGGGAATGGGACGCCGCGTGGTTTGGCGGGTTCTCCGGGCTGGAGTTGTCACAAGATGGCCGCTTGATGACCGTGCTGTCAGATCGCGGGACGCTGGCGGAGGTCACATTACTTCGGGAAAACGATGTGATTGTCGGGCTTGCCCCGCTATCGAACACCCTGTTGTTCGGTCAGGATGACCGCCCCCTAAAGCCCAATTCGCGCGATGTTGAAGGATTGGCGATGGCGCGGGATGGCACGGCCTATGCGTCATTCGAACTTGAGCATCGCGTTGCGCGTCTGAACATACAAACCGGTGTCACCAACGACCTACCGAGCCATCCCGATTTCGGGAAACTGGGCAAGAACACCGGACTGGAAGCCCTGGCGATCCACCCCGACGGGCGACTTTTTACCCTTTCAGAGGCGGCTGCGGATGCGACCGGCATGGTGCCACTCTATGCCTTTGACAAAGACCGCTGGCAGATCACCCACCGCGTGCCTTTGCCCGGTCCTTTCCGACCTGTAGGTGCCGATTTCGATGACCAAGGGCGGCTCTATCTTTTGGAGCGCACGGTGACGCCGCTGGGGTTTCGCACGCGGATCAGACGGTTGGATCTGAACGCCGAACCGATCAAAGCCAAGGTGTTGTTGACCAGTTTTCCAGCAGCCTTTGACAACCTCGAGGGATTAAGCGTCTGGCGGGATCAATCCGGTGCCACGCGGTTGACCCTGATCTCTGACGACAACTTTTTCCCACTGCAAACCACACAGATTGTCGAGTTTACTGTGCTGGAATGACTTGCACCGCGCGGCACTTCGGCCTAAAGCGCCCAAGTCTGCGATACCCGCAGGCCAAGTCGCCGCACCCTTGCACAAAACGGTTTTATATTATGACACGCAACACCCTCCCCGGCATTATTGCCATGGCCGCCATCGTTGTGGCCTCCAACGTCCTTGTTCAATTTCTCTATGGTCAATGGTTGACCTATGGCGCCTTCACCTATCCGCTGGCCTTTCTGGTCACCGATGTGATGAACCGCGTTTACGGCACCGCTGCGGCGCGCCGAGTGGTTCTTGTCGGCTTTGGTGTCGGGCTTGTCTGCTCGCTCATCGGGACGCAGATCATGGGCGAGTTCGGCCCGCTGGTCACTGTCCGTATCGCCATCGGATCGGGCCTTGCCTTCCTTGTCGCGCAGCTGCTGGATGTGTCGATCTTTGCGGCGCTGCGGGGCGGCACATGGTGGCGTGCCCCGCTGGTCAGCACCCTGATCGGGGGTACGCTGGATACCGCGCTGTTCTTCTCCGTCGCCTTTTCCGGCGCGCTTAGCTTTATCCACCCCGCCACCGATGTCAGCTGGGCTGCGGAAATGCTGCCACTGCTTGGATCAGGGCCGGTTGCGCCGCTTTGGGTTTCGCTGGCTGTGGCCGATTGGGCTGTGAAAATCGGCATTGCTTTACTGGCGCTGATCCCCTTCCGCTTCCTGACATCGCGGATGCTGCGCACAGGCTGATCCTGCGGGATAGTGACATTTAGAACAAAAAAGTTCTTTGCGTTTTGAAAAACCTGTGCAACGATTCAGGTGAGTTCAACAAATGCAAAGGAGGTGATCTAGTGTCAAGAAAGGTACTGGAGCGAGGTGTCGGAACAGCTTGGGAGGTATCCCGTTAGGGCAGCCCCTGACGGTTGATCAGCCCGAGTGGATTTCGGTCTAACCGATCCCCTCCTTAAGCCATTCATTTGGGCCGCTCCGGCATACGGGGCGGCCCATTTCGTATTTTGGGCCTGCCGCCCTGCCAATGTCAGCGCCGGTGGTGTTTTGACCTTCGCCGCACAGAATGCAACAAAGGCCCCATGTTACGCATCAACGACACCATCAGCATACAGGACTGGGAACTTTCCGAGCAGTTCATGCGCGCCTCCGGCCCGGGCGGGCAGAATGTGAACAAGGTTTCCTCGGCGGTGGAACTGCGGTTTGAGGCGGCGACCTCGCCTTCCTTGCCAGCCCCTGTAAAGACACGGCTGCGGCGGTTGGCAGGGCGGCGTTGGACCAATGAGGGCGCGATTGTCATTCAATGTGACGAAACCCGCAGTCAGGCCCGCAACCGTGACATTGCACGTGACCGGCTCGTCGCCCTGATCACGCAGGCGCTGACCCCGCCGAAACGGCGGATTGCCACGCGCCCGACGCTGGGGTCAAAAAAACGCCGGTTAAAGGCCAAGAAGGTGCGCGGCGATATCAAGGCGATGCGTGGCAAGGTCGATCCCGACAGCTAAGGCCGGGCGTTGCGCCGGTTCCTACACCCTGCGCAGAATGTAGATGTCCATGATCCAGCCGTGGCTTTCCCGTGCCTCTGCCCGCATTTTGACAATCCTCTCGCCAACCTCGGCCAAGGGCCCTTCACAGATGATTTGTTCTTTCATGCCGACATATCCGCCCCACCAGATATGCAGCCCTTCAGGCGACAGCGTCTGGAACGCGCAAGCGCCATCCAACATAATCGCCAGCGTGTCCACACCCGTCGGCCAGCCCTCATCACGCAATCGCCGTCCCGTGGTCACTACAAAAGGCGCGCCAATGTCGTTGATCGGAATTGCATGGGCCGCCGTCAGCGCCTGCAAGGATGTGATGCCCGGGATCACCGTTATCTGCGGTGCGGGATTCAGCCGCGCGGCAATCCGCAACGTACTGTCATAAAGCGATGGATCACCCCAGACCAGCAGCGCCACCTTACCCACAGGCGTGCCGCCCATCGCCTCCACCCAGGCCAGTGCAATTGCATCATGCCAATCGTCCACGCGTTGGCGGTAATCCGGTGTTGCCTCATCCCGCACGGGCAGATCGAATTCGACAATGCGGGTACTGGTATTCGTCAGAACCTCATCACAAATCGCGCGCCGCAGCTCTGCCAGATCGGCCTTGCCCTCCCCCTTGCGCGGGATCAGGATCATATCCTGGGCATTGATCGCACGCACCGCCTGAAGCGTCAGATGCTCAGGATTGCCGGTACCGATACCGATAAGGGTCAGCTGCATCATCCTACCCCGGTATCCGCGCAATGGCTTTGCTGCGCAGGCTGCCCAACACACGGGCATCGGCAAAGGTGCCATCCTCGGACGCAGCATAAAGGGAGATGAAATTCTGCAATTCCGCCAGATCATCGCGGGTCAGATCACCAAACAGATAGGCGACCTTGCCGCTTTCCCGAAAGGCAACCGTCTGGGCGCGGGTACAGCCTGACATACAGTCCACGCTTTCCACCTCGACCCCCTGCAACCCGTCACGCAGGAAGTCAACAAACCGCGTTTGCGGCGCGCAGGAGCGACAGACCGAAACCTTCATACCTCTGGCTCCGCCAGAGGGCCGTAAAAGATCAACGCAGGTGTTGTGCTGCTGGTCGTTTCCAGATGTGTGGCAAGGCTGGTGATGGTGTAACGGGTCAGTTTCTCGGCAGGGGTCGATACCGCCTCTGCCAACATTGCGGGGGTATCACCGGGCAACCCGTGTTCAACCAGCCGCGCGGCCAGCCCGGCAAAGGTACGTTTGCCCATATAGACCACCGTGGTGGCCGCCGGATCTGCAAGGGCGGCCATATTCACATCACTGGGCAGATCGCCGGTGACATCAGCACCGGTGATGAACTGCACGCGGCGCGCAGTCAGTCGGCGCGTCAGTGGCATGCCCGCTGCTGCCGCCGCTGCCGATGCAGAGGTCACGCCGGGGATGATCTCAAATTCGATACCGGCGGCCTTCAGCGCGGTGATCTCTTCCTCAAGTCGGCCGAACATGCCGCTGTCACCCGATTTCAGACGCACAACCCGCAGCCCCGCCTTGGCGTGATCCACCAGAACCTGCGAGACATGGTGCTGCTTGGGTGAAGCCCGCCCCGCCCTTTTGCCCACGCCAATCAGATCCGCCTCTGGCCCTGCATGTTCAAGGATCGGTCCGGCGCTCAGGTCGTCAAACAACACCACCTCGGCCTTTTGCAACCGGTCAACCGCCTTAACCGTCAGCAGATCAGGATCCCCCGGACCAGAGGACACAAAGGAGACAAAGCCGCTCATCCTTCTTCGCCGATCATGTGAAAGAACGTACCGGTTGCGCGGCCCCCGCCCTCAAACTTGCGGACGGATCCGGTTTCTGCGACCTCCAGATCATTGCTGTCACAGATTTTCGCCAGCGGCGCGTCGGGCTCATTCAGGATGGTGGCATAATGGAATTCATGCCCACGCAACTGCGCCAAAGCGTCAAAACCGGGGATCGGCGCGTTCAGGGTGGCCTTACGATAGCCAAGGTGGAATTTACGTTTCTCAAAAGAGGTTTCCAGCCCCAAAAGCCCTGTCATTTCATGACGTTGGCCTTCCTTATCAACCAGCCCGGCCCCCATCGCCATATAGCCCCCGCATTCACCATGCACCGGCTTGCTTTGCGCAAACGCCCGGATGCCTTCGCGAAAATTCGTGGCCGCCGCCAGTTTTCCTGCATGCAATTCGGGATACCCACCGGGCAGCCAACAGACATCCGCCGAAGGGTCCGGTGCCTCATCCGCCAGCGGCGAAAACGGTAGCACCTCTGCGCCAGCCACACGCCAGCCCGCCATAAGATGCGGATAGACGAAGGCAAAGGCCGCGTCCTGCGCCAAGGCGATACGCTGGCCCGGTGGGATGACCGTTGCGGGTGGCGGTGCATCTTGCAATGTCCCCGCAGCGGCGGCGCGCAGGGCATCAAGATCAACATGTTCGCTGACAAAGGCCGCAGCACCGGCAAGGATATCGGGCAGATTTTCCTGCTCACCGGCCTGCACCAACCCTAGGTGCCGTTCTGGCAGCTCAATCTCTTTGCGCCGCGGCAAGACGCCCAGGACGCGCACACCTACCGCTTCCATTCCGACCCGCACCAAAGCCTCATGACGGGGCGAGGCGACACGGTTCAACACCACACCGGCCAAGGTCACATCGGGGCGCATCATCTTGAACCCCAGCGCCGTTGCGGCCACCGATTGCGCCGCGCCGGACACATCCAGCACCAGCACCACAGGCCAGCCCATCAGCGCCGCAATATCCGCGCTTGCGCCATTGCCACAGGCCCCGGAGATCGCCACGCCGTCAAACAATCCCATCGAACCTTCGGCAAGGATCAGATCCGCACCGGTGGCATTGCCAACCAAACCGTCGATTGTCGGCCGCGCCATGGACCAACTATCAAGGTTGAAAGAAGCTCGACCAGAGGCAGCCGTATGAAACGCCGGATCAATATAGTCGGGGCCACTTTTGAACGGTTGCACCTCGACGCCCCGCGCACGAAACGCGGCCAAAAGGCCCAGCATCAGGGTGGTTTTACCGGTGCCCGAGGCGGGCGCGGAAATCATCAGGCCGGGGGGGATCATTCTGCGCTCTCCGGGAAACGGGGTTCGGTGCCGACGGGGCGGAAACGGCGGTCATAATCCCCTGCATAGAGCCTGCTTTCGCCAAAATCTTCTGCCCCGATCGCATGGCCGACAAGGATCAGCGCGGTGCGCTCCATCTCTGCCCCAATGGCGGTTTGCAGGGTTTCAAGCGTCGCCTTGACCACCCGTTGATCCGGCCAGCTGGCCCGCCAGACCACTGCCACAGGGCACTCCGCCCCGTAATGCGGTGTGAGGTCGGCCACCACTTTTTCCAACACATGCACCGACAGGTGAATCGCAAGGGTCGCGCCGGTCTTGGCAAAGTTTTCCAGCGCCTCACCTTCGGGCATCGCCGTGGCACGGCCAGAAGTTCGGGTGAGGACAACCGATTGTACCACACCGGGCAGGGTCAACTCAGCGTTCAGCGCCGCGGCGGCGGCAGCAAAGGACGGCACACCGGGCGTCACATCATAGGGAATATCAAGAGCACGAAGGCGGCGCAGCTGTTCACCCATGGCGGACCAGACCGACAGATCCCCGGAATGCAGCCGCGCAATGTCATGGCCCGCGCCGTGGGCGGCGCTAATCTCGTCAATGATCTCATCCAGCGACATCCGCGCGGTATTGACGATTTTCGCATCCTTAGGGCAATGCGCCAGCAGTGCCTCGGGCACCAGTGACCCGGCATAAAGGCAGACCGGACAGGCCGCAATCAGGTCGCGCCCGCGCAGGGTGATCAGGTCCGGCGCACCTGGGCCAGCGCCGATGAAATGGACGGTCATATTTGGTTTTCCTCAAGGTTCTGCGCGATGGCGGCGGTGGCTTTACCATCCCCCGAGACGACGCGCGGTGCAACCAGTCGCGCATTTGGACCGGCGGCAGCTAGGGCGGCGGCCTCGGCCAGAGATCCGGTACCGAACCTGTCCTGAATGCGTTGCGATTGGGTGGGGGTGATCATCTGTTGCAGGTCCGTCTGGGTGATGCCAAGGCCGGGAATGCCCATCAGGCCGGCCAGTTCCTGAAACACGATCTCGCGCGATTTCGCCGCCTCTGTCACCAGCGCATCAATCTTTGTTCCGCCCGCGCCCTCAAGCGCCAGACGCATCGCATCTTGCAGGCTGGCCAGATCAGCCGCCGCGCGAAAACCAAGACCCATAACCCTCATAGCGTCACACTCCACTGCACAACGGGGCGGGCGGGTTGCCAACCGCGCATGCCACCCAGTGGCCGCGCCTGCGCCAATTCAATCCGCAACAGGCTGCCGCCCTTTTCAGCGTGAAGGGTGGCAAGCAGGGTTTCGGTTTCCAGCGTCACACCATTGGCCACAAGGCGGGTCCCCTTGGGCAGGATCGCAAAAAGCTGTTCAAACAGGGCGGCCGTACCGCCGCCGCCAATGAATACGGCATCGGGGGGCGTCTGATTCTCAATTGTCTGCGAGGACGTCCCTTCGACAACTGTCATCCGGTGCGCCAGCCCGAAGTCACGGATGTTTCGCGCAATGTTTTTGACACGCTCGGGCCTCAGTTCAAAAGCTGTCGCACGCCCACCGGCAAGGCACCATTCCACCGAGATAGAGCCTGATCCAGCCCCAATATCCCACAGGGTTTCACCGGGTCGCGGGGCAAGTGCGGACAAGGTAAGCGCCCGCACCGGACGCTTGGTGATCTGCCCATCATGGGCAAAACTATCGTCTGGCAGGCCTGAGGCACGCGGCAGGCCCACATTGGCAGAAAGCGCAATGGCGACGGCCACAGGGGCGGCGATGGCATCAAGGTCAAAACCGGTAGCGGTGGTTTCGCGGATGCGCTGGTTTGCCCCCCCCATCCGTTCGCAGACATGCAGGGTTGCCGCGCCTGCCCCTTGTTCGGTCAGCCATTTCGCCAACGCGGCAGGGGCATCCCCGTCCCGCAGCAAGCAAATCATCTGTCCCTGCGGGGACAAAACCCCGCGCAGCTGTTCAAATGGGGCGGCATGCAGACCGTGACAGGTGAGCGTTTCCATCCGCCAGCCAAGATGACCTGCCACCAGCTGAAAGGTCGATGGCGCAGGCAGGACCGTCCATTCGCCGCGCGACAGATGCACCGACAGGCTGCCCCCCGCGCCGAACCAAAACGGATCACCAGAGGCAAGAACAACACAAGGTTTGCCCCGCGCGGCCAGCACCGAATCAACGCTAAACGGGATCGGCCAGGGCTGACCACGCCCCCCCGCATCAACCAATTCCAGATGGCGCAGCCCGCCAAAGATCAGTTCCGCCTGCGCAATCGCATCACGGCTTGCCGGCGGCAAGGCGCTTGCGCTATCGTCCGGCATTCCGATGATCGTCAGCCAAGGATTATCCATCATGCGCATCCTTTTGCTGGGGGGCACAACGGAGGCCAGCCAGATGGCCAAAACCCTCGCCGCAGAAGGATTGGATGCGGTGTTTTCCTATGCTGGACGGACGGCCAAACCGGTTGCCCAACCGCTGCGCACGCGGGTAGGCGGATTTGGTGGCGTGGCGGGTTTGACCACCTATCTGAGCGCCAAAAACATCACCCATGTCATTGATGCGACCCATCCCTTTGCGGCGGGAATGAGCCGGAACGCCCATGCCGCATGCAGGCGCGCAAATGTGCCGTTGATCCGTCTGGAACGGCCCGCCTGGGCACCGGCTGAGGGCGACAGATGGACGTCGCTGCCCAGCATCGAAGATGTGCCTGACGCCCTGCCTGACACACCGTCGCGCATTTTTCTGGCGATTGGCAAACAACAGATCGGGTTGTTCGCAGCCAAGCCACAGCATCACTACCTGTTGCGTCTGGTGGATCAGCCAGAGGCCGGTTTGCCGCTGCCTGATACGGCTGTTGTAATCGCGCGTGGACCGTTTGATATCGCGGGTGACGTGGCGCTGATGCGGGAACATCGGATCACCCATGTCGTTGCCAAAAACAGCGGTGGACAGGGTGCCCAGGCCAAGCTGGACGCGGCGCGAACTCTGGGCTTGCCGGTGCTGATGGCCCAGCGACCCGTCTTGCCCAGTGGCGATGTGGCCAGCACCGCCGAAGATGTATTGCACTGGCTGGCTCACGAGGCCGACCGGGGCGTATAGACGTAGCGTCCGACAAATCTGGTCGCGGAATTGCCGACGATGACAACCGTTTGCATATCTGCCATTTCCGGCGTCGCGTCGGCCAAGGTAACGGTCACCAACTTTTGCTCTGGCTTGCTGACCGCGCGGGCGAATGTGATCAGCCGGTCGGGGCCACATTCCTCGCGCAGCACTTCCAACGTTTTTTCAAAACCATGCGGGCGGGATTTGGAACGCGGGTTGTAAAACGCCATGGCAAAATCACCACGGGCGGCCATGCGCAACCGGTGTTCAATCACCTCCCATGGCTTGAGGTTATCGCTAAGATTAATGGCACAGAAATCATGACCAAGCGGCGCACCGGCAGCAGCGGCGGCGGCCAGCATGGCGGTGATACCGGGCAGGACGCGAATATCGGTTTCGGTAAATTCCGGATGCGCCACAACCGCCTCGAACACGGCTGAGGCCATGGCAAACACACCCGGATCACCAGAGGAGACAACCACAACACGCGCACCTTGCGCGGCCAGTTGCAAGGCATGTAGGGCGCGGTCCAGTTCGACACGGTTGTCGGTGGGGTGCAGGTTCAATCCGGCGCGCGGCGCGATACGGGCGACATAGGGAATATAGCCAATGATGTCTGTGGCTTGGGCCAGCGTTTCGGTGACCTCTGGCGTGACCAAGGCGTCATTCCCCGGCCCCAGACCGGCAATGGTTATCCAGCCCGTCATTCTGCGGCCTCTGGGCGGCGGCCCTGACCATGCACCAGCACAATCGCGAAATAGGGGCAGTCGTCCTCGGCCACATCAGCCAGTTTTGCGGTGCGTTGATCCGGCATCGTGCCCTTTTCAACCAGCCATGCATCGTCCAGCCGCCCTGCGGCGGCGAGGGCGCGTTTGACGGTTGGCAGGTTACGCCCGGTTTTCATCACCACCAAGGCATCAGAGCGTTTCATATGCTCGATCAGGTCAGCTTCGGGCAGGGTGCCCATCAATACGGTCATCACGTCGTCGCCCCAGGTGAAGGGCGTATCAAGCGCATTCCAGCAGCCCACCATGCCGGGGATCGCGGGCAACACCTCTACCTCCGCACGGCCTTGCAGGCGGGTGTGCAGGTGCATGAAAGAGCCATAGAAAAACGGATCACCCTCGCAGAGGACAACAACCTCTTCGGTCTTTGCCAATGCCTCCAGCCTGTCCGCCCAATCAACGTAAAAATCCACCATCAGCTGGCGATATTCCTCACTGTCAAAGCGCAATTCAGTGGTGACGGGGTATTCCATCGGGTATTCGGTTACATCATCGCGCAACATGCCGTTGACGATTCTACGGGCCTGACCCGCACGGCCTTTTTTGCGGAAATATGCCAGATGTTTGGCACCGCGAATGGCGCGGTCGGATTTCACACTCATCAACTCGGGGTCGCCGGGGCCAAGGCCCGCGCAAATGATCCTGCCCATGGTTATTCCACCCTGCTGGCAAGGGCGTTCACCGCGGCCACAGTAATGGCCGAACCACCCAGACGGCCCTGCACAATCATCGATGGGACGGGAAGGTCCTGCATCAACGCTTCTTTGGATTCAGCCGCCCCGATAAAGCCGACAGGACAGCCGATGATCGCAGCGGGCCGCGGGCAATCGGGGTCTTCCAGCATGTTGATCAGGTGGAACAGGGCAGTCGGGGCATTGCCGATGGCAACCACCGCGCCTTGCAAATGGGGACGCCAAAGTTCAAGCGCGGCGGCACTGCGCGTGTTGGACATTTCTGCCGCCATATCCGGTACACGCGGGTCGCGCAGTGTGCAGATCACCTCGTTCTCACGCGGCAGGCGTTTGCGGGTGATGCCCTCGCTGACCATATAAGCATCACACAGGATCGGCGCGCCATCTTCAAGGGCGGCACGGGCCTTGATCGCCATCTCGGGTGAAAACTGCACATGTTTCTCCAACCCGACCATGCCGGCGGCGTGGATCATGCGCACGGCGACGATTTCTTCTTCGGGCGTAAAGCGGGCAAGGTCCGCCTCGGAACGGATGGTGGCGAAAGACTGGCGGTAAATCTCGGCACCGTCGGTAATATAGCTATGGGGCATTCAGAGCGCCTTGATTATGTCAGTGGAAGTAAGAGCGGTTTGGCGGGGTGTATCCCCTGCCCGTCCGTTGCGGACAAGGTCAAAGCCACAGTTTGTCGCAGTCAGGGTTACCGCAGCGGGTTTGGGATGCGCACAGCCTTTGGCGCAACCGGATATATGAAGTGTCTGACCCGGTTTCAGATGTGGTGCCAACGCCCGCGCAAGGGGGCGGGTCGGTGCCAAGCCCTGCGTGCAGGCGGGCGCGCCGGTACAGGCGGTAATGCGCAACAACGGATCTGCGGGATCAGTGATCAGCCCGTCAAGCGGCGGCGGGGTATGGACGCCCTCGATCAGGATCATGCGCCAAGGTGTCAGGCGGATGTCCCCGAGCGTGGAAAAAGCCCCAGCCGTGACATGCCCAAACGCGATACCGGCAAGCATACCCTGTGATGTTGGGCCGGGCGCGGGCCCATAGGTTTGTGTTTGACGCACTGTGGTGAAACCGGCTGGCGGCGGCGTACCATCGCCCAGCAGCTTTGCCATGCGGTTATGTGTGCCACGGGTGTCCATGAACCACTGCGCCAGCGCGAGGGCCTCTTGGATGCTGTCTTGGGCTTTGACGGGTTTGCCTGTGTGCATTCCATCCGCAACAAGGATCAGGCCACCGGTTGCATCACGTTCCAGCCGGATGTCAGCGGGGGCGGATTGCAGCACGGGTTCGGGGCCTATGTCGATGGCGAACCCGAATTTATGCGGCAGCGCAGGTGCGTCAGGCTGGCCCAGTGCCTGCGTCAAAGCGGCAGCCTCGACAGGGGTTTCGCCAAAAGGCATCACGAGGATGTTCCGCCGGCTTTCAACTGTTTCAGATGGGTCGATCAACGATAGGTCGCGCAGGGCGTCGATCAAGGGGGCATGGGTGTCTGGCGTCACACCGCGCAGCTGGACATTGGCGCGGCTGGACAGATCAATAACTCCGTTGCCGTAGCGCTCAGAAAGGGCGGCGATGCCTTGGGTCTGCATGCGGTTGAGGCGGCCGTTGTAGGGGCGGATGCGCACAACCAGACCGTCCCCGGACATCATCGGGCGTAGGGCACCGGGACAATACCCCTTGATCTCGGGCGCAGGGGGTTTGGGCGCAGTCATTCGGCGGCGTCCATTGCAGCGCTGATCGAATTGCGCCGTGTCACCCAAAGCCCCGCATCGCGCAATGCGGCAAAGCGGTCTTGCATGGCCTTCAACGCCGCCGGATTTTCACGCTCCATAAAGGCCACCAGATCATCGCGTCCGAGGGTCGCGTCATAGTAAAGGTCAAACAAATGCGCGGGCACTTCGCGCGTCAGATGTGCGAAGGCGGCAAGGTTATCCAGGGTCGCGGCAATTTCGGCGGCCCCCCTGAACGCGTGGCGCATCATACCGCTGGCCCAATCGGGGTTTGCAGCACGGGCACGGACGACACGGGCGATTTCCTCTGCCATGGTACGGGCGCGGGGGGAGCCGATTTTTGTGGTATCAACGTGGTACATGGCGGGCTTGGATGCACCCAAATGCGCCATGGCAGCGGCAAAGCCACCCTCGTGACTGGCGTAATCGGAGGCAAGCAGCACATCGGATTCAGTGAGGTCCTGAATATGGGCAAAACTGTCTGCGTTTTGCAGCCGGTTTTCCAGCGCTGCGCGGTTCTGATGCGCCTCCCCTTTGGCATCAACAGACCATTCAGAGGCTTTCAGCCATGCTTCGCCCGCTGCGGTCCGTCCCTCTTGCGAATAATCCAGCATCGCGGCTTCCATGTTCATGCCGTAAAGGCCCGGTTTGGGGCCAAAGACGCGGGGGGTTTTTACCTTGTAAGGGTTCATATCCGCCGCCTCTTCCCGCTCTGACAGGGCAAGGGCACCGGCCTCAAACAGCTGCGAAAGCGCGGGGAAGACATCGCGGAACAGGCCGGAAATGCGCAAGGTCACGTCGATACGTGGGCGGTTGATCAGGGTTAGAGGCAAAACCTCAAAGCCGCTGACGCGCTCGCTGCCTGCGTCCCATTTTGGCGAAAGCCCCGCAAGGTGCATTGCCATGGCAACTTCTTCGCCTGCGGTGCGCATGGTGGCACTGCCCCAAAGGTCGACGACAAGGCCCTTGGGATAATCCCCTTCATCCTGCAAATGGCGGCGGATCAATTCCTCGGCCAGTTTGACACCCTGCGCATGGGCCGCACGGGTCGGCACGCTGCGCGGATCAACGGCATATAGGTTACGCCCTGTTGGCAGAACATCAGAGCGACCACGATAGGGTGAACCAGAGGGGCCAGAAGCGACACGTTCACCGTTCAGCGCGGTAAGCAACCCATCGGTTTCGCCCGCTCCAAGGCCATAGGTATGCAACCCGTCGCCGTATTGCGATTCCTTGATGTCACAGACAAAGCGGTCGATGCGGGTGATCGCTTCGGCCATGCAGGTGTCATCGGTGATGCCAAGGTCATCAGCCACACCGGCGGCGCGGGCCTCGTCCCGGATGGTGTCGATCAAGCGGTCGCGGCGGGCAGGGTCCAGACCGTCAGCCGTGGAATATTCATCCAGCAGGCGCTCCAGTTGCAGCAGACCATTCGGCGTTGCGCTGTCTTTCATCGGGGGTGGCAGATGGCCAAGGGTCACGGCACCGATGCGGCGTTTGGCTTGGGCCGCTTCTCCCGGATCATTGACGATAAACGGATAGATCACCGGCAGATCAGCGGTCAGCGCCTCGGGCCAGCAATCGTCGGACAGGGCCACGGATTTGCCCGGCAGCCATTCCAGCGTGCCATGAGCACCGATGTGAACCAGAGCGTGGATACCTTGGGATCGCAGCCAAAGATAGAAGGCCACATAGCTGTGGCGCGGGACACGGGCGAGATCGTGATAATCGGTTTCGCGTTGGTCAATCGCGCCGCGTTCGGGTTGCAGGGCCACAAGGGCATTGCCACAGGCTTGAGCCGGGAAATGAAAGGCCCCGTCTTTAAAAAGCGGGTCCGTGGTGGGATCGGGCCATGCGGTTTTCAGATCGGCCTGAAGCTGCTGCGGGAGGTGACCAAGTGCTGCCTCGTAGGCACTGACTGGCCATGCGATGGTGGTATGGGGCAGCGATTTGCCAAAGCCGGTCTGCGGGTGAACCGTGTAATCCGCCCCTGCAAGCGTCAGCAGCATATCCTCTGCCGAGGCCAGCGCATCAAGACCAACCGCATGGGCGATCTGATCTTCACGGCCCGGATAGGTGGACAGGACAAGCGCGATTTTTCGGTCGGTGGTGGGGGTTGTGGCAAGGCGATGCCAGCCCGCGATCCGGTCAACAACGGATTTGATCCGCGCGGCGTTGGCGCGGTGAGAAAAGCGGGAATATTGAAGATGCGGATCTTTCTTCTCGGGCGCTTTAAAGCTGACCACACCAGAGAAAATCCGCCCGTCGACCTCTGGTAGAACCACGTGCATAGCCAGATCGGTTGGGGAAAGGCCACGCTCGGAGGCGGCCCATTCCTTCTGGCGTGCGGTGGACAGGGCGACTTGGAAAACGGGGCAGCCGGGGGCGTCCAGTGGCGAAGTGCCGTCCGCGCCACGACCGGAAAATGCCGTAGCGTTGATGATCGCGGTTGGCGGGTGTTCCAAGAGGGCGGTCGCGAGAAAGGCGCGGCCTTCAGGGTTTTTCAAGGAAGGCACGAAGAGGCCCATGGCGTTAAAACCACGGGCGCGGATTTCCCGGATCAGGGCATCAACCGGTGCCGTATCGGCGGCGGTCAGATAACTGCGGTAAAAGGTGACAGCGATCAGCGGCAGTTCGTCAAATGTGGCGCGCGGACACTGTGAAAGGATGCCATGATCTGGATCGTAATACCCCGCCGTCGGAACGGTTTTGGTGCCGGTAACGGGGCCGGCGTAGAAACCGGCGGCAAGCGCCAGCTGTGCGAGAGCGGCCTGCGCGGCCACAGCCCCGCCAGCGTCACACAGATGCGAAAGACGGCGCAGGGTCGAAACCGGCAGAGTTGAATGTTGATCAAGCGCCGGATCTTCGCGGCCATCAGCTGGTAGAATGGCAAGCGCAATATCATTGCGCCGGGCAAAATCCTGCACCTGCATGATGCCGTAGGGCCAGTAGTTTTCACCGCCAATTAGGCGGATCAGGATGCCTTTTGCCCCGGTTAGGGTCTGTTCGACATAGTTATCGACGCTCGCCGGATGGCGCAGTGCCGTAAGGTTGCACAGGCGCAGCGTTGGCAGTTTGCCCTCTGTCCCGCCGCCGCGATGCCAGCCTGCCGCGAAAGCGCCAAGGTCACTGTCAGAGAACGACAGCACCACCAGATCAGCGGGGGTTTGGCCCGGATCGAATGGTGCCTCGCTATCCTCTAGCCCATGGCTTTCGCGGAAGACGACATGCATTTTATCACGCGCCCAGTGTGGCGCGAATGGCGGCGGTGTCGATGTGATCGTGTTCCGCAATCACTACCAGATGCCCCTGACGCGCATCGCTGCCCCAAGGGCGATCAAACTGCTGACGCACGCGGGCACCGACGGCTTGCACCAGCAGGCGCATGGGTTTGCCGGTAACGGCCACATAGCCTTTGACGCGCAGGATGTGCTGTTCGTTCGCCAGCTTTTCGATAGATGCAACCAATGCCTCTACGTCATCGACTTCCGGCATTGGCACAACGATGGTTTCAAAATCGTCATGTTCGTGATCATCGTGGCCGTCATGATGTGAGGGGCGCGCGTCAAGGTCGTCTTCGGCCTTTGCGTTCAGGCCAAGCACCACATTGGGGTCAATCACACCTTCACTCATCGACAGGATCGGGATGCTGCGCGGGCTTTCGGCTTCGATCACTTTGCGGGCAGCATCAAGGCCGGTTTCGCCAGCAAGATCGGCCTTGGACATCAGGATGATGTCGGCGCAGGAAATCTGATCTTCAAACACCTCGGACAGAGGTGTTTCATGGTCGATGCTGTCATCAGCCTTGCGCTGTTCATCAACCGCATGTTCGTCAGCGGCGAAGCGACCGGCGGCAACGGCTTCGGCATCGGCCAATGCGATCACGCCGTCAACGGTGATTTTGGAACGGATCGCAGGCCAGTCAAACGCCTTGAGCAGGGGTTTGGGCAGGGCCAGACCGGAGGTCTCGATCAGGATATGGTCGGGTTTGGTCGGCAGCGCCATCAGCGCCTCAATCGTCGGGATAAAGTCATCCGCCACGGTGCAACAGATACAGCCGTTTGCCAGCTCGACAATGTTCTCAGCAGGGCAATCAGGGATCGCACAGGACTTAAGGATATCGCCATCAACACCCACGGTACCGAATTCGTTGACCAGCACGGCCAGACGGCGGCCACCTGCGTTTTGCATCAGGTGGCGGATCAGCGTGGTTTTACCGGAACCAAGGAAGCCGGTAATCACGGTGACGGGGATTTTGGAAAGGTCGTTCATGTCAGTGCCTCCGAAGGCATATTGAAAGGGGGGACGCGGGCCAGGCTTTGTTTGCGAAACACAACGGGGCGTTCGCGCCAGGGGACCAGCCCGTCTTTGGATGCGGCATAAGCGGCGGCACCAGCGAGAATGTCAGGGGCGTTTTCATGGGTCATACGTCCGTAGACATAGGTCCATTTGCCCGGTTCCGACAGGGCCACAGCGGCCCCTTGAGAGCAGGCGGAAAGACAGGACACACCGACAATCTCAACGTCGTCGGGTGCCGCTTCCTGCGTCAGCGCCGCATGCAGTAAAGCGCCAGGGCGCGGCGCGTCTTCGTCAAGGGTTTCACCCGCGCGGCAGGTGGTGCAGACGTAAAGGGTTGCGGTCATCTGGCGGGCCTCATTCTACAGTGATCATCTGCAAGGCCGAAACGGGGGTGCCGTTTACCGCCAAGGGACGATGATCATTGGTGTTGAGGGTGACCCTGACTTCGACCTCGCCTTTCGGCAGCCCGGCAAGATGCATCCATGGGTTATAGAGGCGGCCCAGCTTTTCACCGTTGATATAGACATGCGCATGGCCTTCGCCGGTGACATTGGCGAGGCTGGCGCGTTCCGGTGAAAAGGTGAAATTCTCGGTCATCACATGCAGGTTGTACCCGGCCATCGGGTCCGGTGTGATCATCACCGACAGGCCGGGCGCATCTGCAGCGGGCACATCGACCGGGGTGTCATGCATCGCACTGTGATCCATGTTGCCGTGGTCCATACCGGCCAGATGCGTACCGTGGTCATGACCATCAAAGGTCACGCCATTGCCTGCGGCGATGGTAAAACCAATGCCACCGCCAAAGACCAGGCCGATGACAAAAAGCGAAAGGGAACGATTCATGCCCAGGCCCTACGCATTGGCCGTGGCATCAGCATGGGCACCTTCGCGTTGCCAGAAATAACCGGCGAAACTTCCCAGCAGCACCCATGCGGCAAGGCCGACGCCAAAGGCGCGGGCCGCGAAGAGTGCACCGATTTCAGTGGGAACAGGGCCGGTAAAGACATCCGGTTCCGGCGCGCCGATCAAATGAGGTGCCATCAAAAGAATCGCGGCAACACCCCATGCGGCCCAGTTGCGACCAAAGGCGATCAGCCAAAGCGCGACACCGGCTGTCACAACGGTTGCAAACCACCAGATCTGGCGGGCAGAGACATCTGCGGCGGCGACGCCGGGCACTTCAGGGGCCAGTGTAAAGCCAGGCGCGAAGTGAAATGCGACGAACCCGGCAACACCCCAAAGGATGCCGGAGCGCGCGTCGATCTGTGCGCCACGATCTTCGGCAATACCCATCAGGGCAACCATGATCAGCGCATAACCGGTATAGGTCAGCATGGTGAAAATCAGGCTGAGACCGTCACGCATGGCGTCGAAACCGGGCAAATCAGGGTGGGCCGACACGGCAGCAGCCCCGAAGTGAACCAGCTCGCCGGACTCATACAGTTCGGCATGCAGCAGAACCGGCTGGACAAAGATCAACTGAAGGATGCCAGCGATCAGCCCTGTAGCGGCACCAGCAAAAAGGGCGGAAATAATGAAACGAGAATACATTGGATGAACTCCTATGCTTGAAACTGCAGACAAACCGCGTTCAGTCGCGAACGACGAACACCGCTGCTGCCAAAGGGGCAGTTGGAAACACATGATTGTGAGGCGACGCCAAAATGCCAACAGGGCGCGTCGCATCGCGACACACCCAGGACAATGTTTCCGGCCCGGTTAAGGCAGTCTGCTTAGTGGCAGGGGAAGCCTGTGGCGTGACGCACATCATGGGCGGCATCATGCAGAGCGGCAGCCTGAACGTGGCCGGTCAGTGAAATAACTGCAAACCCCAGCGCCAAAGCGAAAAGGGCGGGCATCATGCGCAGCTTGCTGCGGGTCATTGTCTGTGTCGTCATGTCTTCTCTCCTTACCGTCACACCCGACGGTTATTAATTCACATTCGCCTGGCAGGTCTCCTGGCTCGCGGGTCGTGGCCGTTTCCCGCCTTCCCTGCCGTGGATCAGATCCGGTCGGCAAGTGGCATATCGGGTCGGGCTCACCGCTTACAGTCGCGGGGGCGGCTTCAGCTTGGGGCGGATGCCTTGACTGAATTCCCTGTTAGGTCCCGCATGAACAACGCCCATGCATCGGGACACCAAGCCCCTCAGACTTCGCATTTCACCTTTGCCAACGCAAGTCGGATTTACGACAGAATAGCATCCCAAAGCGCGCAATTGCTGGCATATCTGGTGATTAGCACACATAAACTGGCGCAGGAGCTGTTCGGTTGACGAATCTCTGAAATCCATCGGAGCATCCTTATGCCGCTGAACAAGACCACCCTTGCGATACTTTATTCGCTCATCGCCATTGTGTTTTTTGATGCCATGGGCCTGCTGATCAAATATCTGTCAGCCTCCTATACCGCCGCTGAATTATCCGCCTATCGCAACCTCTGCGGGTTGATCCCATCAGCTCTGGCGTTATGGGGATCAGCGGCGTGGCATCGCGAAGGGCGGTTCCTGAAGATCAGGCAATGGCGGTTGGCACTGCTGCGTGGTGTGATGCTGACCTTTGCGCAGCTGACGTTCTATATGTCGCTGGGGTTGCTCAGTTTTGCGACGGCCTCCACCATCACCTATGCCAATGCGCTGTTTCTGGTTGCGCTGGCCGTGCCGTTTCTGGGCGAAAAAGTTGGCATGATGCGCTGGAGTGCCGTGCTGATCGGGTTTGTAGGGGTTGTTCTGGTTGTCGGGCCAGGGCGGGATACATTCTCAAATGCGGCTTTGCTGCCCCTGTTTGCCGCATTTTGTTATGCCTTGGTTGGTGTCTCCGCACGGATGATGGATGAGGATGTGCCAACGGCACTGATCAATCTTTATGCTTCGATTATTGCGGCCGTTGGCGCTTTTGCGCTGGTGCCGCTGCTTGGCGGGTTCTCACCGCTGCGCGCGCCATCTGATCTGTTGGCGATTGCAGGCATGGGGGTGTTTGGCGGGTCCGCCGTCTTGCTGATGATCACCGCCTACCGGATGGCAGATCAAAGTGATCTGGCACCGTTCAGCTATTTCGGCATTCCCGTCGCCTTTGTCCTTGGCTGGGTGTTTTATGACGAAGCCCCCTGGTCGGAGTTGTTTCCCGGTGCATTGTTGATCATCCTTGGCGGGCTGATCATCATCTGGCGGGAACGCCGGCTGCGCGCCGGCTAAAGCCCGCCCCTAGACCTCCACCTCATGTGCCTCTTGTTCGCCCACACCGAACACCCGCTTGTAACGGGCGATTTCATCCGCGGGACCCATGGCTTTCCTCGGGTTGTCGGAAAGTTTGACGGTCGGATTGCCATTTGCCGACACCGCCTTGCAGACCAGTGAGAAAGGCGCAAGGGCATCATCCGGCACCAGTTTGCGGAAGTCGTTTGTCAGCAGCGTGCCCCAACCGAAAGAGACATTCACCTTATCGGCAAATTCGCGGTGCAGGGTCTTGATCTTATCCACATCCAGCCCGTCGCTAAAGATCACACGCTTTTGCGCCGGATCCTCGCCACGTGACTTCCACCAGTCGATGGCGATCTGCGCCGCAGTCGCGGGATCACCGCTGTCCACGCGGATGCCGGTCCAACCGGCCAGCCAGTCAGGGGCGTTTTCAAGGAACCCCTTGGTGCCATAGGTGTCGGGCAGGATGATGCGCAGGTTGCCTTCATGTTCATCATGCCAGTCCTGCAAAACATCATAGGGTGCCTTTGCAAGGGCGGCATCATCAGCGGCAAGGGCCGCATAAACCATTGGCAATTCATGCGCGTTGGTGCCGATCGCCTCTACCTCGCGGCTCATCGCGATTTTGCAATTTGATGTGCCGGTAAAAGCGCTGCCCAGACCTTCGCTCATCGCTTGCACGCACCAGTCCTGCCACAGATAGGAATGCCGGCGCCGGGTGCCGAAATCAGCAATCGACAGATCGGGGACCTCGCGCAATGTCTCTATTTTTTCCCAGACGCGGGTCATGGCCCGCGCGTAGAGCACTTGCAGTTCGAATTTGCCCATCGTGTCCAATACGGCGCGGCCACGCAGTTCCATCAGGATCGCCAGCGCGGGAATTTCCCACAACATGACCTCGTGCCATTTACCTTCAAACGTCAGTTCGTATTGATCGCCCTTGCGTTCCAGATGGTAGGGCGGCAGGCGCAACCCCTCGAACCATTCCATGAAATCAGGGCGGAACATCTGGCGTTTGCCGTAGAAGGTATTGCCGCGCAGCCAGGTGGATTCGCCCCGGCTGAGGCTGAGAGAGCGCACATGATCAAGCTGTTCGCGCAATTCGCCCTCGTCGATCAGTTTGGCCAGCGGCACGTGTTTGGACCGGTTGATCAGGCTGAAAGTAACCTGTGTATCAGGTTTATTGCGGAAAATAGACTGACACATCAACAGCTTATAGAAATCCGTATCGATCAGAGACCGCACAATCGGGTCGATCTTCCATTTGTGGTTCCAGACGCGGGAGGCGATATCGACCATGAGCGGTTCCTTTAGTGTTCAGGCCTTTGTGGCAAAACTGGCAAGGGAGGGGCAAGGGCGATTTCATTTACGCCATAAGCTTGCCAATATTGATCCCTATCACCGGTCGGGCATAGATGGAGACCCCCGTGACACCAATTGAGATCCTTACCCCCGTTATTCTACTGCTGGCTTTTGTCGGCTATGTCTTTTGCCTGTCGCGGATCTTGTGGGTGACGCTGGGGCTGACAGCCGCGATTGGGGCTTATTTCTTGCGTGGATATCCGTTTGAGGGGGCCAACCTGTTTTACTGGGGCGTGGCGGGCGGTGTCATATTCACCGCGTGGCTGGCCGCAATGGCGCTGCGGCGGGCAGAGCCGGTGACCAAGGCCCAGCTGCTGGCAAAGAAACCCAAACGCAAAAACGATCTGCCCGGTGTGGTGATTGACGGCACCAATGTGATGTTCTGGGATGGCGAAGCGGACCTGCGCACATTGCGGGCGGTCGTTGATAAACTGCGGGCGAAAAACTTGTCCCCTTTTGTCTTTCTTGATGCCTCGTCGCGCCATCATCTGGGGGATAAATCGCTGAACCAGAACGGCTTTGCCAAGGCGCTGGGGGTGACCCGCGATCAGATCATGGTCTGCCCTGCACAAACCGAAGCGGATGCGTTTTTGTTGAAATTCGCCAAGGAAAACAGCATGCCCGTTGTATCAAATGACCGTTTCGGGGATCGCGCGGCACAGGCCAAGGGGTTGAAGCTGATCAAAGGGGTGATCGCGGGCGGCAAGCCGGTATTGCAGGGGTTGTAACGCCGCCATCTCCCTTTGCCCAGTTTTCGCCAAATTTTAACGGTATGCTGCCCCAATCCGAAAGGGGCAGCCCATGACGTTATGCTATGATATCGACATTTCCTACCTGTATCCGCCAGAGGTTTTCGATGACCCTGCACAGGGGGCTTTGCTGCGCCGCAACGGTTTGCAGCCGCATTCCCGTGCCAACTATGTAGCAAAGTTTCGCGACCAGCGCACGGCGCAGGCGCTATGCGGGGCAGCGGATGAAGTAAGAGCGTTTTTCCGCGATTGCGGATTTGCATTTGCCCCGTCCGGTGTGACCTTACCGAAGGGCAAACTGGATCACAGGTTTCAGAACCATCTGACGGATGTTGCGGACCGTATGCGGGAAAATCTGGCTATCTATGATCTTTCCAAGCAGGATTTAAATGGGCTGGACATTGAGGCCTGCACAAGGGCGATCACCGCTGCGCAACCTGTTACACCCCCTGTACGCGAAGTGGCCCATCGCATCGGCAAAGGAAAGTCCAAGGTATTTTTGGCGTTCCTGTTGCGCCCTGCGCTTGCCCTGCCTGCACTGGTGCTTGCCATGATATTGACCCTTCAATTCATGACTGGCACGCAGCGCACGGTGGTCTCCTCAAACCTTATCGACGCCAATGTCACCCTTTTGATGCCCGCCGCACGGTAGGCTCAGGCGAGGGTGACACCCGCTGCCCTCATCCCGTCAACCGCCGCGGCCAGCGAACCGCCCATATCAATGGCGCGACACAGATCCTGCTGCACGGTCACCTCGAACCCCTGCCGTGCGGCATCAACCGCAGAATAGTTCACACAGAAATCCAATGCGAGGCCAACCATCGTCACCCCGGTGATGCCACGGGTGCGCAAGTACCCCTCAAGGCCGGTGGGTGTTTTATGGTCGTTCTCAAAGAAGGCGGAATAGCTGTCGATGGCCGGGTTATAGCCTTTGCGAATGATCAGATCGGCACGGTCCTGATGCAATTCGGTGTGAAACTTTGCCCCCATGCTGCCGATGATACAGTGGTCGGGCCATAACATCTGCGGGCCATAAGGCATGTCGATCAGATCCATCGGGGCCTTGCCCGCATGGGAGGATGCAAAAGAGGAATGGCCCGCCGGATGCCAGTCCTGCGTCAGGATCACCGCGTCAAACTCGTTCATCAGCGCATTGATGCCTTGCACGATGTCATCGCCACCTGCGACGGCCAAGGCACCACCCGGGCAAAAATCATTCTGGACGTCGATCACAACAAGGGCTTGCATGGTGTTTCCTTATGAGCAGAAGTGTCGCACCGGTTTTAACCCAGCGCCCCCTTGCAAAATAGCCCCTTTGGGGCCTATTTCAGCGCCCATGTACACAATTGCCGCCTTATATCACTTTACCCGCTTTCCCGACCCTGCCACGCTGAAACCTGCGTTGCTGGATCTTTGTCTGGCACAGGGCGTCAAAGGCACCTTGTTGTTGGCGGGTGAAGGGGTGAATGGCACGATTGCGGGGTCGCGCGCAGGCATTGACGCGGTGATCGCCCATCTGCGTGCCCTGCCCGGTTGCGCCGGGCTGGAATGGAAAGAGGCCACCAGCGAAACGCCGCCGTTTCCGCGCATGAAAGTGCGATTGAAGCGCGAGATCGTGACCATGGGGCAACCTGATGTCGACCCGGCCAGCAAGGTGGGCAACTATGTCGCCCCTTCCGATTGGAACGAGTTGATCAAAAGCCCGGATGTTGTGGTGATCGACACCCGCAACGATTACGAGGTGGAGATTGGCACGTTTGAAGGCGCGGTTGATCCGAAAACCAAGACCTTTGGCGAGTTTCCCGAATGGTGGGCGCAGAACAAGGATCGGTTTCACAACAAACGTGTGGCGATGTTCTGTACCGGTGGCATTCGCTGTGAAAAATCAACGAACTACCTGTTGGGCCAAGGGGTTGAGGATGTGTTTCACCTTAAAGGGGGTATCCTGAAGTATCTTGAGGAGGTGCCGCAGGAAGAAAGCACATGGCAGGGTGATTGCTTTGTCTTCGATGCGCGGGTCAGCGTCGGGCATGGTTTGGTCGAAGGGGAGCATGTGTTGTGCCACGGCTGCCGCCAGCCGATCCTTCCGGAAGATATGAAGCGCCCCCAGTTTGAGCAGGGTGTGAGTTGCCACAAGTGTTTTGATCAGACCACGGATTGGGACAAAGACCGCTTTCGCGAGCGGCAAAAACAGATCAAGCTGGCAGAGGCGCGGGCGCAGAAGTAGGGCGCGGGGCCCGTGGTTTGCTGCGCAGTAACAGCCACAGCATGATCGCGATGTTAAAGCCGTTCCAGATGATGCCATTGATAAAGGCCCATTGATAGGATCCGGTCCAGACATAGATCTGCCCGGACATCCAGCCGCCCAGCGCCATGCCCAGGATTGTCGCCATCAACACGAACCCCACCCGCGCACCCGCTTCTTTGGCGGGCATATATTCGCGCACGATCAGCGCATAACTGGGCACGATGCCGCCTTGGGATAAGCCAAAGACAAGGCTGACGATGTAAAGCGAGACCAGCCCGCCTGCGGGCAAGTAGAGGAAAAGCGCGAGGCATTGCAGGGTTGAGCCAATCAACAACGTGCGCACCCCGCCCAGACGATCCGCCAGCACACCCGAGACAATGCGCGATCCCACGCCACCCAGCAGCATCAGAGACAGCATTTCTGCACCGGCAGCAGGACCAAACCCCATATCCACACAGAGCGAAACGATATGAACCTGTGGCATCGACATGGCCACACAACAGGAGATCCCCGCAAACCCAAGAAGATAGGCCAGCACACGCGGGCTGACGCCTGAGGATTGGGCGTTCAGGGTCGAGGCCATTTGTGCAGCTTCGCGGGTCACATCCGAGGTGGAACGGCGCAAGAGCAGCGCCAAGGGGATGACGCCCGCAAAAGTTGCCACGGCAAGCACGGTATAGGCCGCCCGCCAGCCGTCGCTTGCCAGCACGCCGGCCAAAACCATCGGCCATATCGCACCTGACAGGTAGTTCCCGCTGGCCACCAGGGCGACGGCGATCCCGCGCCGGCGCACAAACCAATGCGAGATATCTGCAATCAACGGCCCAAAACCGACAGCCGACGCAAGACCCACAATCAGCTGAGCAATAGAAAGCACAACAATCGAATGGGACAGGATCGCGAGAACCAGCCCCGCAACAATGCCCAAGGCCGCAAGGATCAGAGACAGCGTCACGCCAAAGCGGTCCAGCGCGCTGCCAATGGCGAAATTGCCCAACGCGAAGCCGATCATGTTGAGCGTATAGGGCATGGAAGCCGCCGCGCGGCTTGCGCCAAACTCAGCCTCGACCGCAGGCATAATGACGATAACCGCCCACATCCCTGCATTGGCGATAACCGCGACCAGAACGGTCACACAAAGCCTGAACCATGAATATCTGCTGTCGGTTTCTATCTGATCTGTCACAGGTGGCCCCTTTCGAACGGCATCAAGCGCCATTCCGCGATGCCCTGCAAGGGCGAAGAGGAAATACAAGCAATTGAAACTGTTAAGCTCCCCTTAGCCCCCTGTCTGCTAACCCTGCATCTGGGTGAAAAAGGGTGATGAAGATGGGTGCGCAAGCAAATGCGGCACCAGTCATTATCAAACGGAAAAAGGTTGTTAAGGGCGGTGGGCATCACGGTGGTGCCTGGAAAGTCGCCTATGCGGACTTCGTGACTGCGATGATGGCCTTTTTCATGTTGATGTGGCTGCTGAACGCAACAACCGAACAGCAACGCAAGGGTATTGCAGATTACTTTTCGCCGACGATCCCGATCAATCGGGTTTCTGGCGGGGGCAGCGGTGCCTTTGGCGGAAGCAGCATTTTCTCGGAGGAGGCCCTGCCGCAAACCGGAACTGGCGGCATTTCGGCCGGCAATACGGAAGGGTCAGGTGCAGATGAAGCCGCAGGGGCCGAGGAAGAGCTGAAAGCCATCGAAGAGCTTTTGATGGGGCGCGGGGGCGAAACCATGGTGATGGAAAACGCCATGCGCCATATCGTAACACGGATCACCGATGAGGGATTGGTCATCGAACTTTTCGAACTGGAGGGCATCCCCCTGTTTGATCCGACCACCGATGAACCGACACAGCTGCTGCGCGATCTGACAACGCTTATTACCGCAACAGCCAAGGTTGTGACCAATAGCATCGCGATTGGCGGACATGTTGCCTCTGATCCGGTCGTGTTGGCCCAAAGCCCGGTCTGGGAGAAATCGGCGCAACGTGCGACTTCTGTACGTCGGTTGCTGGAAAATGCTGGCGTTGCGCCGAAACGGATCGAACGGGTTACCGGCCATGCGAACCGGAAACCGGTGCAGAAAAATACGATGGCCAAGCGCAACAACCGGATCGAAGTGATCCTGCTACGCAATACCTCCAGGTGACTCATAAGTAATGAAACGGACCACCCCAGGCATTTGCTCTGGGGTGGTCCGTTTCAAATAGGGATCATTTTATCTGTTAGGCCGGAGTTAAGTCAGCGCGGTTTATGAGTTGGTTCAAGAGCAATGATACAGCAAAAAGGCGTGTCTGATTTATGACCATTTCTTCTTCGCTTAATGCCGGGGTGGCGGGCCTGTTGGCGAATGCCACACGGTTGGCAACCATCTCGGACAATATCGCAAACTCTTCAACCTACGGCTACAAAAGGGTTAGTACGGATTTCCAATCCCTTGTTATCGGCTCTCGCGGTGGTGGCTATTCCGCCGGGGGCGTGCGGGCCGTCACCGAACGGCTGGTGGATCAGCGTGGATCAATTGTACCAACAAACAATGCAACCGATCTGGCGGTGCGGGGGGGTGGTTTTCTGCCCGTGACGAAAGCCACGAAGGTGCAGGTCGCCAACGGCGATACGCCGATGTTCCTTACCACAACGGGATCATTCCGAACCGACTCTGAGGGGTATTTACGCACGGCATCCGGTTTGGTCCTCATGGGCTGGCCAGCGCAGCCGGATGGCACAATCCCCAGCTTTCCACGCGATACGGCTGGCGGGCTGGAACCCGTACAAATCAACGTCAATCAGTTCTCGGGAGAGCCTACGACACGCATGACGCTTGGGCTGAACCTGCCTGCAACCTCGACGGATGCAGGCGGCGACGGTGATCCAAATGAATTGTCCGTTGAATATTACGGCAACCTTGGCACCTCGGAGAACATCAACGTGGTCTTTACCCCCACGGTTCCGGCAACCGGGTCATCGAACACTTGGACCCTTACCATGCGGGACGCGACTGATCCTGCTACAATTATCGGCGAGTACACACTTGAATTTTCCGACGACCGCACCTCCGGCGGCACGTTATTATCGGTGACCTCTACCGGTGCCGGAGGCGGTGCCTATGATCCGGCAACCGGTACGGTGATTGTCAACGTGCCCGGTGGACCGATCGAAATCGACATTGGCCAAATTGGTGAAAGCGATGGGATCACACAGCTGTCCGACAGTTTTGCCCCGCTGAATATTTCCAAGGACGGATCGCCGGTTGGCAATATGACATCGGTTGAAGTTGATCCGAATGGCTATGTCTATGCGTATTTTGATACGGGCGTCACCCGCGTCATTTATCAGGTACCTTTGGTGGATCTGCCAAATCCAAACGGCATGGTCGCATTGGATCAACAGATATACCAACCTTCGGTCGAAAGCGGCTCTTTCTTTCTATGGAACGCGAGTGATGGGCCGACGGGTGATGTCCTTTCTTTCGCGCTTGAGGAATCGACAACAGATGTGGCCGGCGAACTGACCGCGATGATCCAGACACAGCGCGCCTACAGCTCGAATGCCAAGGTTATTCAGACGGTTGACGAGATGCTTCAGGAAACCACCAACATCAAACGTTGATCTGAAACAGATTGACCAAAAGGGAACAGTGCCGTGACAATCTCTGGAGCTTTAACCAATGCCCTATCGGGCCTACGCGCCGCCGGGCGCGGGGCAGAGGTGGTATCCGCCAATATTTCAAACGCCCTGACGCCCGGCTATGGGCGACGGGTCTTAGCGTTATCAGCGATTGCAACGGGTGCATCGGGCGGCGTTCGCATTGACGGAATCCAACGTGTGGTTGACGCAAGCCTTGCCGCGGACAAACGCTTGGCCGGTGCGGACCAGCTGCACGCACAGGGTGCCGCCGATTTCTTTCATCGCACAGAGCAACTGCTTGGCACGCCGGATGATCCCACCTCGATCTCGGGACGGCTGGCGGGATTGGAACGGTCATTGATCACGGCGGCAAGCCGACCGGATGCCACCGAACGACTGGATATGGCCGTATCAGAAGCACAGGGGTTGGTCACAAGCCTGCGCCAAGCTTCAGCTGGCATTCAGGAGGCACGCGGTGCGGCGGATCGCACGATTTCCGAACAAGTGGACCGATTGAATGTGTCGTTGGAACAGATGGTTTCCCTCAATACCCTCATAACGGCCGAACTTGCACGGGGTCGCGACACCTCGGGGCTTGAAGATCAACGGCAGGGGTTGGTCGACAGCATCAGCAACATGGTTCCGGTGCGCGAGGTACCCCGCGACAACGGGCAGATCGCTCTGTACACGACCGGCGGGGCCGTATTGCTGGATGGCACAGCGGCGACATTGGCGTTTGACCGTTCCAATGTTGTGACGCCCTATATGTCGGTAGATATGGGCACATTGTCAGGCCTTACGCTGAATGGCACCCCCCTGCGTACCGGATCGGAGAACGGACCGATGCGGGGTGGCTCCATCGGTGCGCAATTCATGATACGGGATGAATTGGCCGTGACCGCACAAGAGCAGGTGGATGCAATTGCGCGTGATCTTGTCACGCGCTTCCAGGATTCAGCGGTGGATCCCAGTCTGGCAGCCACTGATCCGGGCCTGTTTACCGACAATGGTGGGGCTTTTGACCCGGCCGACGAGCGCGGGCTTTCTTCCCGGCTGGAGTTAAACGCAGCAGTCGATTCCGATCAGGGTGGTGCCAGCTGGCGATTGCGTGACGGTCTGAACACTGCAACCCCTGGCCCGGTTGGCAACCCAAGCCTGCTGCAAAACCTGAATGGTGCATTAAACGCTGCCCTCGTTCCGGGAAGCGGTGGCTTTTCTGGTGGTGCATTTACCCTTCCCGGTCTTGTTTCCGCCGTCACGTCAAGCATTGGCACATCGCGCAACATTGCTGAACAGGAACTCAGTTTCGCCTCTGCCCGGTTTACCGAACTTACAGAACGGCAGTTCGCGGAAGGTGTAGATACTGATGAAGAAATTCAACGCCTTATGATGATCGAACAATCCTACGCCGCCAATGCGCGGATGATCGAAGCCGTCGACGAGATGATGCAAACCATATTGAGGCTATAAAGTTATGCCAACGACAACTTTGGGTGACCTTTCGCAGTCCTATTCGATGCGGCTGCGCAATTTATCGTTACGACAGGATATTGACCGGCTGACCACAGAACTTGCGTCTGGACAGGTGGCCGACGTGCGGGATGTATTGGCAGGAAATTACAGTTATCTATCTGATATTGAACAACGTTCCAGCAATCTGCAAGGGTATGCTGTGGCTACCACCGAAGCCTCTCTTTTTGCCGGTGCGGTCCAAAATGCCTTGGGCGCAGTCGGGCAATTTGGCGCGGATCTATCCGCCAGCCTGCTGATTGCAGGAAACAGCGCCATCGGTGTGACCGGATCAAACACAGTGGCAGAGGCCAAGAATGCGTTAGAAGGGATGATCGGCGCGATCAATACAGATTCTGCCGGGCGATATTTATTTTCCGGCGCGGCGACAGATCAGCCGCCTTTGGCAGATGCAGAAACACTTTTGACCGCGATGCGCACGGCGCTTGCCGGTGCTGCAACGCCGGATGACCTGCTTGCGGATGCTGAAACATGGTTTGCCGATCCCGCCGGGTTTGAAGCAACAATGTATCAAGGGTCCTCCGACGCTATTGGGCCGTTCAACCTGTCCCAATCCAGCAAGGTTTCGCTGGACCTGCGTGCCATCGATCCGAAACTGCGCGAGGTTCTCAAACTGACTGCGGTCGCCGCATTGGCGACAGACCCCACTTTCGGCTTCACCGTTGAAAGCCAGTCAGAACTTTTCGACAAAACTGGTCAGGCCTTGATGGCAGGTCAGGAAGGCGTTATCGCGTTGCGCGCCAACGTTGGGTTTATTGAAGAACGTATTGATCAAGTGGCCAGCCGAAACGCGGCGGAACAGACGGCACTGGACTTCGCAAAAGTGGATCTGTTGAAAATCGACCCCTATGCGGCGGCAACACAGCTGCAAGAGGCGCAGTTCCAACTCCAAAGCCTGTATTCCGTCACCGTGCGCATGTCGCAGCTTTCGCTGGTGAACTTCCTGTGAGGTCGTTGGGCGCAGCAATCGTCGCTGTTTTGCTCTGCATGCAGATGGCTTGGGCCAGTCCGGTGCGGATTAAGGATCTTGTGGATTTTGACGGCGTGCGCGGCAATGACCTTGTCGGCTACGGTTTGGTTGTGGGGCTGGACGGCAGCGGTGATGGCCTGCGCAATGCCCCTTTTACCGAAGATATCATGACCAACATTCTGGAACGGCTTGGCGTCAATGTGACCGGGGAACAATTTCGCCCTAAAAACGTGGCGGCGGTATTGGTGACCGCAACGCTGCCCCCTTTTGCCCGAGCCGGTGGGCAGATTGATGTGACAGTTTCCGCAATTGGGGACGCCAAAAGCCTGATGGGTGGCACCCTTGTCATGACACCAATGAACGCCGCTGATGGTGAGATTTATGCGGTGGCGCAAGGGACCATCATCGCTGGTGGCGCAGTTGCAGAGGGGGATGCCGGTCAAGTGACGCAGGGTGTGCCGACGGCTGGATCCATCCCGTCCGGCGCACGGGTGGAGCGTGAAATTGGCTTCAATCTCAGCACCCTGAACGATCTGAGATTGGCCCTGCGCGAGGCCGACTTTACCACCGCCGGGCGGATTGAACAGGCGATAAACCGGAACTTTGGCAAAAGGGTTGCTTTGATGCTGGACAGTGGCACGGTGCAACTGGACGTGCCCGGTATGGGGATGCGATCAGTTGCACATGCGCTTGGGCGGATAGAAAACATTGAGGTGGAGCCGGAACGCAAGGCGCGTGTGGTCGTCGATCAGCGGTCCGGCACGATTGTCATGGGCGAAGATGTGCGCATCTCCCGCGTGGCTGTCAGCCAGGGCAACCTCACACTTCGCATTCAGGAACAGCCGCTGGTGGTGCAGCCCAACCCGTTTTCCGAAGGCGAATCCGTTGTTGTGCCCCGCACCAATGCAGCCATCGAAGAGGAAGCAGGAATTTCGCTGGCCGAGGTGCAGCCGGGGACGTCATTGGCTGAAGTCATTGCCGGTCTTAACGCCTTGGGCGTAGCACCGCGCGACATGATTGATATTCTGAAAAGCATCAAGGCTGCGGGTGCCCTGCATGCCGAATTTGTGGTGCATTAGCCCATCAGTTGATTATCTCCCGACGTTGATATCAGACGGGCCATGGCGGCAAATACATCAAGCCAAGTGGGGATTGACCGCTGACGTCCTTGGCAAAGCGGCCGTATCAGTGTCGCCCGCGTACCCGTGGCATCGCCTTCAGAATAGTTTGATCTGGCGCAGCAGAAGGGCGGTAAGCCCGGGCCAGACACCTGCATGGCGCACAAGCAAAACGGCACAAGCTGCGGTTTTGAGCAATTGCACCACGGCAAAACACTTGGCCAAAAGAAGTGCATCAGGTTGGGGAACGAACAGGATTGCGCTGGTGAAACCACCAACAGCAACAAGATCTGAAAGCAGCAGTAAATTCCGCTTTTTAATCATCTGTAAAAGCGCTTCTGTGGCCCCAAAAATCGATGGTGCGCAGGCCCCCAATACAACCCAAAGCAGAACGGCCTGAAAATCGGCACCTGCTAAATGAAACACCTTGGCCACATAGGGACCGACAGTAAGGGCAGCAATCCCTGCGCTGCCCCCGACCAGAAGAAACCCAAGGTTAAGCCGTGCAGCAATGGTGATAAACTTGGATTGGTTTCGTGATTGCCCCGCGGCAAGCAATGCAGGCATCGCGCGCGCGCCCAGCTGGGCCAATACCCCGGTGACCACAATGCCCAACCCGCGTGCCGCGATGTAAAGCAGCGCCTCAGTGCCGTTTAGTAAAATCGGTACCAGCAAAAGATCCGCATGGGCTGCCAATACTTGCAATGGCGGGACATAAGCCGATGGCTGCAATGGACATCTAGGCTTGCGTGCAAGTAGCACGACGATCAGCAACGTTACCAAATGGCTTAACACAAGGCTTGCCAAGAAAAGGCCCGGAGTTGCGCCACCAATCCGGTCAAGGACGATAGCAAGGGCCGTTGGCACAACCAGACGCATCGCTTGCAGAAACCGAGCCAACGGATGCGCCTTTGCGAAATGTTTTAGCAACACAAGAACCAGTGTCAGGGCAAGCAAACAGAGCATGGCGGCCGGTTGCCCCTGAAAGAAAGATATAAGCCCAAGGTGAAACAGCAGGGCGAACTGGACGCAGAGTAGGACCCACCCCAGCAACGCACCGGCCAAATCGTCTTGATCTGCGCGGGCCCGTGCGGGCGCGTTTGGTAACGCGCGTATCGATATCAAGGCGCTGAAACATTCTGCGAAAACGACAGTCCCGAGTGTAAGCGACAAAGCGGTGACAGGGAAAACCTGTGCCAAGGAAACTGCAAGCATGCTCCAACCCACAGCCAAAAGCGCAAGCATTTTTGCGGAACCTGTCATTTTGGTATCACTCGACACCGGCTTTGTGAAATCTTTGCCACCTGCACATGCTCCCCCAGCTGCGCGGCAAGCTAGCAACACCCCCCTTGCCCGGCGGTTAATGCCCGAACTGGATGTGACAGCGATTTAATTCAAAAATAGCTTCTCACCAAACTGCCGGCGATCAGGCTCCACCCGTCAGCCACAACGAAGAAGGCCAATTTGAAAGGCAAGGATACAATCGCTGGGGGCACCATCATCATGCCCATCGACATCAAAATAGCCGCAACCACCAGATCGATGATCAGGAAAGGCAGGAATATCAGGAAACCGACCTGAAAGGCGCGGGAGACTTCGGACAGCAGAAAACTGGGCACCAGTACCGACAACGGGGCGTCCGCTACAGGTTTGGCATTGATTGTATCCGGGCGCAGGTCAGCCATTGCGAAAAATGTTTCCGGGTCAAGACGTGCCGCCATAAAGGTGCGAAATGGCTCTAGGGTTCGCATAAAAGCAGTTTCAGCATCAATTTCTTCGTTGGTAAGTGGCCTGATGCCATTGTCCCAAGCCGCGGTAAAAACCGGTTCCATCACAAAATACGTCAGGAACAATGCCAGGCTGACAATCAACATATTGGGCGGAGATTGCTGCAACCCAATGGCTTGGCGCAGAATGGACAAGACCGTCACCAGAAATGGGAAACAGGTGATCATGATTGCCAGTCCGGGTGCAATGCTGAGAACCGTGATCAGCGCAAAAAGCTGAATCGTGCGTGCCGATAGAGAGCCGTCATCCCCTAGCGAAACAGAAAATTCCTGCGCTCCCGCCGCAGCAGGACAAAAGGTGGCGGTCAGTGCCAGGATCAGCAATATGGGGGTGGCGCGCATATGCGTCACAAGTCCGGCTGCAATTTCATAATTTCGGTCAGGCGCACAACCAGCTGGCCGTGCGGATCATCCTCTTTCTCCTCCAGCAGCCCACGGGCAATCAGCCGTTCACCAACATATAGTTCCACCGGATCGTCAACCCGCGTGTCCAAGGTCAAAAGCGCGTTTTCCTCCATCGCAACCAACTCTCGAATAAGGGGCCGTGCCTTGCCCACACAGACGCTGACCTCAATCGGAACCCCGGTAAACGGGTTGCCAGGGTCCGCGGCAGGATTTTTCTCCGATGCCGGTTCATCCATGTTTGTTCTCCTGTTCTACAGTGTGAAAAAAGGCAACCAGCCCGCTTGTTATGCCCTCAAGGACAGCATCAAGGTTTATCTCGCGCTCGGTTTGTCCTGCCCGCAAATAAACTTGGCCGGCGCTTAGCGCGGGTTCGGCGACAACGGTAAAGGGCACCGTTTCCTGTTCTTTCAAAAGCGCTTCAATGACGGGCTGCTTGTCGGGTGCAACCGCGACCTCAACCAGAGTGTCGCTTTGATCTTTGATAAGGGTTTCGAATTGCTCGATGATCTGCGGACCCAAACTTTGCGCCGCAACCTGTGGCAGCAGCTTTGTTACGATCGCAGACATCAAGGGTTTCATGCCAACGCTCAACTTGCTGAGCGCCTCGTGATAGGTGAAGGAAAGATCCTGCAAATTTTGCAGAAACTCCTCTGTCAGCTTGTTTTCCGCATCACCCTGCGCCTTCAGCGCATCCTCCCAACCGGCCTGGTATCCCGATTCAAAAGCATTGAGTTTGACGTCTTCAAATTCATCTTCTGCTTGCTCTGCCTGTTGCGTAGGAGACGCCGCACGACCGCTGAAACTTTCATAGAGGTGTGACACAGACATCAAACACTCTCCTCTTTATCCTCAAGCCAGCCGCGCAGGATCTCGACGGTTTCTTCTTGCCGTTCACCGATCATGTTGCGCAATCGGGCCACCGGTTCATCGCTGCTGTTTCCCCCCATCATCGGAAGGTCGGGCAGCCCGCCCAACTCTTCCGAAAACCCGTCGCCCATGTTCAGGGGGGGCAGGTCAAAAGCAGGGTCCGGCAGTTCGCCATCAAGCGCCGCGGCAGCTGGCGGGCCGTCTGCCTCGCCACGATCAGCCATTGGCGCTGGCAGGCCCGCCGGGGCGTCGGTGACCGGCCGCGACAACACGGGCCGCACAACAAAAAGCCCCAGAATAAGTGTGACCAGTGCGAGGATCGCCATTTGAATGGCTGACATCAGATCAAGGTCAAAGCGGCTGAGAAGAGAGGTTTCGGCAATCGTGCCAGTGGGTGGCACCGCGAGCAACGCCATTGATTTCAATGTGATTATGTCACCGCGGCTTTCGTCAAAACCGACTGCCGAAGATACTAATTCGCGCAGCGCCTGCATCTCTTCCTCGCTGCGCGGTTCAGGCACCTGTGCGCCAGTTGCATCTGTGACCAATGGCTCGTTCACCAAAACAGCAACCGTTACCCGTTTGATTGCACCCGGCGCACGCAGGATTTCACGTTCTGTTTCAGACACTTCATAGTTGACCCGCTCGCGTGTTTCACTGTTTTGCGACGACGAGCTATCGCCCCCTCCGCCGCCCTCCTGATCGGGCAGATTGCTTGCGACGGTCACGTCCCCACCGCCAGCATCCTTCGAGGTATTAGTGCGTTCCTCTGTGTCCGTGCTGATTGCGACCCGGTTTTCGGGGTCGAATGTATGTTCGCGGATCGATTCCGTTTCCGTGACCGTGTCAACGCTGACTTCGACCACCGCGTTGCCAAAGCCCACCCGCGCCTCAAGCAGACGTTGAACGCGGTCACGCAGGACCTGGGAAATATCGTCGCCGCCAATCGCCGGTGCGGCATCATCCGTTTGGCCAATCAAGGCCCCGTTTGCGTCGATGACCGCAACGTCATCCGGTGAAAGGCCAGCCACAGCAGAAGCAACGAGATAGCGCACCGCCTTGGCCTGCTGGCCCGTGACGCCGCCACCATTTGCGGTGATCGACACAGACGCCTTGGGTGTCACCCCTCGTTGAAAGGGGTTGGAGCCGGTCGAGGCGATATGGACCCGGGCCATCGCGATCTGGGGATTTGCAACAATTGTCCGGGCAAGCTCCCCCTCTTTTGCGCGCCAATAGGCGGCGTCAAACATTTGCGACGTCGTCCCGAAACCGGTAAGATTGTCGAGAAGTTCATACCCCCGATTGCTGTTTGCAGGCAGCCCTTCACTGGCAAGAGTCAGCCGCAGCTGGTCGCGTTCCTGAGAATCGACAAAGATGCTGCCACCCCGCACCTCAAAGGCGATTCCGCGTTGCTCCAGCGCCCGCACCACATCACCCGCTGCGCCGTTTTCCAGACCCGCGTAAAGCAATGTCATACCGGGTGCTGAGGCCATGCGGGACATGGTGATAACCGTAAAAAACATGGCCGCCGTCGCCAGAATAACGATGATCTGCCGGCGCAATTCGAGCTGCATCCAGACTTTTAGTAATTGCTGCACAATCGCCTCCGTCGCTCCCAACTTTCTGTCAGGACATGAGGCACAGATGAACGATCAGGCTTAACATTCGGTTAGTGCAATTCCGCCTATAAGAGGTGCAACGAAGGAATTGGATTTTAGATGTCAGACACTCCTACCGACGAAGAAGAGGCCCCGCCGAAAAAGTCGAAACTACCCCTGATTATAGGGTTGGTATTGGCATTGGTCGGCGGCGGTGGCGGCTTTTATGCCACCTTCAGCGGGATGATTCTTGGGGGGGACGACCACGTAAACGACGAAAAAGCCGAAATGCCACCTGCGGTGACAGGGCCAGATGTGGATTACGTCGCGGTTGACCAGTTGGTCATTTCGATGCGCGCCCCTTCCAACGCCAAACATCTGGTGTTTCGCGCCCATCTTGAGGTCGCGCCTGCGGCAAAAGAAGAGGTCGAGAAACTGCTGCCCCGGGTGGTTGACGTGCTGAACAGCTATCTTCGCGCATTGGAACCTGCGGATCTGGAGGATCCTTCGTCATTGACCCGTCTAAGAGCCCAGATGCTGCGAAGGGTTCAGGTTGTGACAGGTATCGGCAAGGTGAACGACCTGCTGATTATGGAATTTGTACTGAATTGAGAGGCTCGATATGGAACTGATCGCTGACATTTTCCTAGGCGCGGGTGCCATTGGTGCCGGGTTTTACTGCTTTGTTCTGGGCCGTAGGTTGAACCGGTTCAACGACCTTGAAAAAGGCGTTGGCGGGGCGGTTGCCGTCTTGTCGGCACAGGTGGATGACCTTGGAAAAACGCTGACTGCCGCTCAAGGCGCTGCAACGAAATCGGCGCAGACCCTCACGGATCTGGTGGAACGGGCCGAAGACACCGCGCGTTGTCTGGAGATGCAGATGGCATCCCTGCACGACTTACCCGGTACACCTGCTGCCGCAGCGAAAGAAGAGGCAAGTAAGGAAACCACGCCGGCACCTCCGGCAGCACCGCAGGATCCAAACCAGCCCATGTTTGTCAGACGACCCGCTTAAGCAGTCTGACAAATTCGAACCGCATTGGTGCCACTCATTGTCAGGAGACCGATATGAAGAAGAAAACCCGCAAATTTCGCCGAACCGGGCGGGGTGCCATCCTATTGCTCACCGTATTGCTTGTATCTTCTGCCATTTTGCGAGTCGGTTCCGGCACAGGTAAAGCCTTTGCTGAGGCGATGAAGCCCGCCCCGGTTGAAGCAGAGGTACAGAGCGAAGAAACAAAAAACGCGCCTCAAGGGATCGCGGATATATCCACGGATCGCGCCGAGGTTGGTAAACTGGTGAAAGCACTGCGTGCCCGCGAGGTTCGCGTTAAGGAACTGGAAAACCAGATCGCAATGCGCAGCAAAGCCTTGGCGGTGGCGGATCAGGAAATCACAAAACGATTGGCCGTTTTGGAGCAGGCCGAAGAGAACCTGCGCCAGACGATCGCCCTGGCAGATGGCGCGGCGGAGGACGATCTGACCCGTTTGACAACTGTCTATGAAAGCATGAAGCCAAAAGATGCGGCCAAGTTATTTGAAGCGATGGAGCCGAAATTCGCCGCCGGTTTTCTGGGGCGGATGCGCCCGGATGCAGCCGCAGCTATCATGGCAGGGCTCACGCCGGAACGCGCATATTCCATCAGCGCAATATTGGCAGGGCGCAACGCCACGGTGCCAAAAACCTGAAGATCACTGAGACTTTTTTAACGCCCCTCTGCGAGGGTACCCCATGGAATAGAATGTAATGGAGTTCCCATGATTGGTATCATCGGCATCATCACGATTTTCATCATGGTTTTCGGTGGGTATGTTGCCGCAGGCGGCAAGATGGGCATCATTATCAAGGCGTTACCTTTTGAAATGATGATGATCGGCGGCGCGGCTGTCGGTGCCTTTCTGCTTAGTAACGATGGTGCCGCAGTCAAGCATACCATCAAAGACGTCGGTAAGGTTTTCAAAGGCCCGAAATGGAAGCCGGATGATTACCGGGACCTTCTCTGCCTGCTTTTTGAATTGATCCGCCTCGCGCGCCAAAACCCGGTCGCGATTGAAGAACACATCGAAACGCCTGAGGAGTCTTCGATTTTCTCAAATTATCCAAAAATCATGACAGATAAAGAAGCTGTCGCCCTGATCTGTGATACGATGCGGTCTGCGTCAATGAACTATGACGACCCTCATCAGGTTGAGGAGGTCCTGGAAAAACGAATGGAGGCGAATGCACATCACGCGCTTCATTCCAGTCATGCCCTTCAGATGGTGGCGGATGCCCTGCCCGCGCTTGGCATTGTTGCCGCTGTTCTGGGTGTTATCAAAACCATGGCTTCGATTGACCAGCCGCCAGAGATCCTGGGCAAGATGATCGGCGGGGCTTTGGTCGGTACCTTTCTGGGTGTTTTCCTTGCCTATGCCATCATTGGCCCTTTTGCTGAAAAGGTAAAAGGTGTCACCGAAGATGAGTCAAACTTCTACAAATTGATCCGGGAGGTTTTGGTGGCAAACCTTCACAACCACGCGACCAACATCTGTATCGAAGTCGGACGTCAGAATACGCCGTCCCACAGGCGGCCAAGTTTTGCTGATTTAGAAGAGGCCTTAAAAGCACTCAAGCAAGAGGCTGCTTGATGCGTCACTTTCTTTTCATCGTGCTGTTGTTATGGCTTCCGCTCGCAGCGCAGGCACAACAGGCAATGGTTCGTTCAGGAGAACATGAAGGATACAGTAGACTGGTCGCTCCTCTGCCCGGCTCGTTGGATTGGAAAGTTATGCATGCCGGTCAGGATGTTACCTTCACTGTCTCTGGCTACGATAAGGGTTATGACGTAAGCACCGTCTACAACTTTATCTCACGAGGTCGGGTGCAAGACATCACCCCCCTCCCAAACGGTTTTGTCATCCGCTTGGGGTGTGACTGTCGGGTCGCGTCATTTATTGATAAAAAGCAGTATGTTGTCCTTGATATTACCTCGCCAGGTGTCAAACGGTCGGTCGCCTTTATCCCCATGAACACTGTCATCGATCAGACCCCGGAAACGGCAGATACGGCCGACCCACAAGCAATGGACGTGGCCCTGCCGCTTGCCCAGGTAAAACCGCAGAGCAGAATCAAACCCGTTGATTCGCCCACCCTTGCCCGTGCCCCCCTTTCCGAATCCGAACAGGAGTCGCTGGCAGAGGTGCAACGCCGTCTGACACGCGAGCTGAGCACTGCAACAACCCGCGGCCTGCTAACCCCCGCACCGGGTCCGCCGCTACCCCTTGGCCGACGGGCACAGGTTGACTTGAGCGCAATCACACTTCCCGACGCGCCGCCGCCGATACCAAAGCCGGTGCCACCGGATGATGTGGTTAACAACATGCGGGTTACTTCCAGCATGGATGTTCCCGGTATTGCCCTGAAGGCCGATGACGCTCAATCCCTCTCCGGGTTAACCTGTCCAGCGAATACCTCTCTGGATATCGTGAACTGGGCCGACAACCGACCCTTTCACCAACAAACCGGCGATCTTCGACGGGAATTATATCAGGAGTTTGACCACCTTAACCGGGAGGCGGCGCTGAAATTGGCAAAGCTGTACATTCACTATGGTTTTGGTGCGGAGGCCCGGCAAATTTTGCTCTTGGATGATGAATTGCGTCACTCTCAGAAAATGTTGTTGGATATCGCATCCATTTTTGAAACCGGTATTGCGCCGCCCGACAGCATGTTGCACGCACTGATGGATTGCGAAACCGATGTTGCGCTCTGGGCCATGCTTGCCCGTCAGGATCTTGGCGTTGAGCATACAGTTGATCCGCGTCCGGCTTTACTGTCGCTCAACAAGCTGCCGATACATCTTCGCAACTTTCTTGCACCTGCCCTTAGTCGACGATTGCTGGCACATGGTGATGCGGGTGCTGCCGCGACAGCCTTGCGCAGCTTGGAACGGCTGCCGGCAACACTGCCAAGTTCCGCGAAACTGGCCCAGGCAGAAATTGCGCTGGATGAAGGGCATGTGGAAAAGGCCACTGATGGCCTGGCGGATGTAGCTGATGACAACGCGGAGCACTCGCCCGAGGCGCTCGTTGCTTTAGTAGATACCCGGATCGCAGCGCGCCAACCAATTTCCCCCGAAACAGCAAATCTGGTCGAGGCTTACGCAAAGGAGCTTAGCCAAACCGAATTGGGTCCTGAGCTTAGGCGGGCACATGTTCTGGCACTTGCAAGGTCTGGTCAGTTTGACAACGCATTTGCGGGATCCAAAAAGCTGGATGTAGAGGATGCGACCAAATTACAAATGCGCCTATTTGAGGAGCTGACCGCATCAGCGGAAGATGTTGTATTTCTCGAATATGTATTGGAGCGGTCACCACAAGATTTCACCAAATTGCCTAAATTTCAAAAGGTGGCTCTTGCCGCGCGATTGTTCGATTTGGGATTTGCTGAACAGGCTCAAACCATCCTGTCTGACATCGCTGATCAGCCACGAAGTGACACACGGCAATTGCTTGCCGCGCGGATTGCGCTTGACCTGTCACAACCGATGCGCGCCCAAGCTGAACTAATTGAAATAGCGGGTGAAGAGGCGGATCTATTGCGCGCGAAGGCGAAACAAATGGCAGGTGCCCATGCAGAAGCACATGACCTTTACCGTTTGGCAAATAACGACGAAGCGGCGGTGCTGGCTGCGTGGCTGGCTGACGATTCTGAACGTTTTGCCCTTTCAGACAATACAATCTTCGGGCCGGTTCTGGCCTTATCAGATGCCGCGGTTGCGGTTCCTCCAGAGGTTGACGGTATGCTGGCACGTGGCGAGGCGGCATTAACCGAGAGCAGTGCCGCGCGGCAAACGCTTTTGGATCTATTGCAAGCCCCTGAGCTGAATGTTGATCTGACCGACGTCACCCAATGACATGACAATCCGGCAAAACCGCGTGGCAACCGCGTAAAAGTTACGCTTAGTAAAGGAAGCCTGAGTAGCGTCCTCCCATCACTGAAGGTGATTTGGAGCGATGCAGAATGCAAAAAAAACGACGACCTCTCTTCGGCTTGGCCTTTGTCATCGCAGCCCGGTTGATGCGGTTGCGGTTGGTATACTTGCACCTGCCTGGCCCGGCAGAAGTTTCGAAAAACCCCTCACAACCTGATCGTGTCGAGCCCGCGCGCCATGCCGGAAAAACGGCTTGGCCTTTGAAGGCCTCGCAAGGAGGTGCAGCGAAATCGATCAGCGGTTTCGTGAAACACCCCTTTCCAGGCAAGAGTGCATTGACCCATTTCTGGCCAACAGGCCCAAAACGACAGGTCGCAATTTCACTTATCACGCGGAGGGGTAGACATTGAAACCGCTTTCGGCGCAGGACCTGTTCAGCCCCACAATCCTGCTCGCTGTTGCGCTGATGGCGGTGATTGTGATGATGATCCTGCCGATGCCAGCTTGGGTCTTGGATGCTGGTCTGGCGCTTTCATTTGCACTGGCAATCCTAATCTTTACGGTCACACTGTTCATCGAACGACCCTTGGATTTTTCCGCCTTTCCTACGATCCTTCTGGCGTCGCTGATGTTGCGATTGTCCCTGAACGTATCCTCGACCAAGCTGATCATCGGCGAGGGGCACACCGGCACCAATGCTGCCGGAGATGTCATTGAAAGCTTTGCACAATTTGTGATGGGCGGATCTGTCTTTCTGGGGCTTGTGGTGTTCTGCGTTCTGTTGATTGTGAATTTTATGGTCATCAACAAGGGTGCCACACGTATGGCTGAGGTCGGCGCACGGTTTGCCCTGGACGGGATGCCGGGCAAGCAGATGGCGATCGACAGCGATATGGCGGCCGGGGCCATCACCCATGAACAGGCCAGAGACCGGCGCGAACGCGAACAGCTGGAAACAACCTTTTTCGGCTCGCTTGATGGTGCTTCTAAATTTGTCAAAGGGGATGCCATTGCGGGCTTGCTGATCACGCTGTTGAACCTTGTCGCCGGGTTGATCATGGGGATTGTCGTACACAACATGCCCCTTGGCGCGGCTTTCGAAACCTATGCCATTCTCACTGTGGGTGATGGTCTGGTCTCGCAGATTCCCGCGGTGATCATCTCGATTGCATCCGCCCTGCTGCTGGCGCGCGGAGGTGCCCAGGGGGCGACGGACCTTGCGGTGTTTAGCCAGCTGGGCAAACACCCGTCTGCCTTGGCCACCGTGGCCGTTCTGATGCTGGCATTTGGCATGTTTCCAGGGCTGCCCTTTATGCCCTTTATGATCGGGGGCCTGGGTCTGTCTGTCGCGGCATATATCACCTATCGCAACGCCAAACGGGCAAAGACAGAGATTCCCACCACTGATCCTGCCGACAGTTTACCGCCGGAAAAATCAATGGGTGATATATTGGAGCTGGACGATATCCATGTGGAATTTGCACCGGATCTGGTCAATATGGTTCTGGACCCCGGCACAGGATTGGATTCACGTATTTCAAAGATGCGCAATCATGTGGCCTCGGTTTTTGGACTTATTCTGCCAGAGATCCGGTTGACCGATAATTCTGCGCTGGGGCCAGGCACCTATGTGATCCGCATTCAAGGTGTCGAACAGGCCCGTGCAGAGTTAAACCCGGATCAGATTCTTGCCCTTGCCCCGGAAGACAGCAATGCCCTGCCAAACGGAACAGATACGACCGAACCGGTCTATGGTGCCCCCGCAAGATGGATCAATAGCAAGGATCAGGAAACAGCTGTACTTGCCGGTGTTACCCTTGTCACCCCAACGGAAATTCTTGCAACCCATCTGCTGGAGGTGGTCAAAAGCAATTTCAGCAGGTTGCTTAGCCTGAAATCCCTACGGCGTACATTGAACGAAATGTCCAATATTTCCAACCCGGTGCGGGCCGAGGCGAACCGTAAACTATTGGATGAAATGATCCCCGATAAGGTGCCGATTGATGTCCTGCACACGGTTTTGCGCCTCTTGCTTGATGAACAGGTCTCTATTCGTAACCTGCCGCTTATCCTTGAGGCTGTTGCCGAGGCGCGCGGCCAAAATGCCCAGCCGGAAGCCATCTGCGAACATGTGCGACAACGCCTTGGGTTTCAATTGGTGGCAGAGATGCGGCGGGCTGATGGGACCTTGCCCCTGATCCAGCTTGCCCCCGAGTGGGAGGATACATTCGCCACCTATCAGGTCGAAAGCGACCGCGGATTTGACATCGCCTTGCCGCCTGAATTGTTCAATCAACTGGCAGAACGCGCTTCAGAAAAATTAAATGATGCGGGGAACAATGGTATCTATCCCGCTTTGGTGACCAACACCCGGCGGCGGCGGTTTTTGCGAACGGTGATGCAGGCCAAGGGTATTTCAACACCTGTGCTGTCCTTTGAGGAAATCGGCCTTGATGCACGGCCCTCTCTGGTCGGGGTGATCGCGGCATGACACCCGCCCTGGCAGAGCTTTTGGACATCGCAAACCGGTATCTCTGGCATGGTCTCGCGGTTTTTCTACGGGTCGCTCCAATTGTCTCCATGCTGCCCGCATTTGGCGAGCGTACGGTGCCCGCGCGAGTCAAACTGGTGATCATATTGTGCTTTGTGCTTATCATCGCACCGGCTGTGCCCGGCTTTGCAATGCCCATGGGGTTTGACGCCTTGACCCTTTTGATTGGTACTGAAACCGTGGCCGGGCTGACGCTTGGCATTGGTATTCGGCTGTTTATTCTAGCGTTGCAAACTGCGGGTTCAATCGCAGCGCAATCCACATCCCTTTCCCAAATTCTTGGCGGCGCTGCCGCGGATCCACTGCCAGCCATGGGCTATATTCTGATCATCGGTGGGATCGCATTGGCGGTGATGTCTGGCCTTCATGTCAAGGCTGCCGCATTGGTCATCCTGTCATATGAAATGCTGCCGATGGGTCAATTTCCCGGTGCGCAGATTATTTCGGAATGGGGCGTGTCCAAGGTGGCAGAGGCCTTTGCCCTGTCATTTACGCTTGCGGCACCCTTTGTCATATTATCGGTCGTCTATAATCTGGCGCTTGGTGTCATCAACAAGGCGATGCCACAGCTTATGGTCGCCTTTGTCGGCGCGCCACTGATTACCGCCGGTGGTCTGCTGGTGCTTCTTCTTGCATCGTCATTCATGCTGGAACGCTGGCTGGAGGCATTGGATAACTATCTTGCCAACCCCTATTGGACACCAAGATGAGCGGGCAGGAAGACAACGCCTCAAAAACCTTTGACGCAACGCCGCAGAAACTACTGGAGGCGCGCAAGAAAGGGGATATTGCAAAATCAACCGACCTGTTGACCGCCGCATCTTATGCCGGGCTTTTGCTTGCCCTTCTTATGGCCGGGGCCAGCGGCATCCGTCAGGCGGGCACATCATTGATGGTCATGATCGATCAGGCCGGCACCCTTGCCCCATTGTTTTTCAGCGACGATGCGCGCGCACCTATGGCCGGTATGATATTGCCGATTGCCTTTGGTCTTGGCCCATTGTTTGCCTTACCTGCTGCCGCCGTCATTCTGGCCGTTTTTGCACAACGCGCCTGGGTTTTTGCACCCAGTAAACTCGCCCCGAAGCTCTCCCGCATTTCGATCCTGTCAAATGCCAAAAACAAATTTGGGCGGGACGGGTTATTTGAATGGCTCAAGAGCTTCACCAAATTGACGCTATATTCGGTTGTGCTTGCCCTCTTCATCAAAAGCCGTATAGCCGATATGATTGGAGTCCTGCAAACCTCTCCACATCTGGTTTTGCAACTGCTTGCGGAGCTTTGCATCACCTTTCTTTTTGTGACCGTCCTGATCTCCGGTGCCATTGGTGCGGTGGACGCAATGTATCAACATTTTGCTCACCTACGCAAAAACATGATGTCTCACAAAGAGATAGCCGACGAAACCAAGAATGCAGAAGGCGATCCTCATATGAAACAGGAGCGCCGGCAACGTGCCTTGTCGGTATCGCAGAACCAGATGATGGCCGATGTTCCGAAGGCGGATGTGGTGATCGTGAACCCGACCCATTATGCCGTGGCCCTGACCTGGAGCAGGCGGCCAAACGAGGCACCAATCTGTGTCGCCAAAGGCGTGGATGAAATTGCAAAAGCCATCCGCGAGGCCGCGCAAGAGGCAGCTGTGCCGATCCACAGCGATCCACCAACCGCCCGGTCTTTACATGCGACAACCGAAATTGGCGAGGAAATCGCTCCGGATTTCTATCGTGCGGTTGCTGCTGCAATCCGCTTTGCTGAATCCATGCGCCAGCGTGCGAAAGGAAAAGTATGACCGACTTGGAACAGCTGCTGATGGTCAGTACCGCGCAATACGATCACCAAAGGCAGGTCTTTGCCAAAGTTGTCGCTGAAGAGAGCGCATTGCGCCAGGAACTGCGGCGTCTCAAAAGCCTCGATCAAGCAACCGATATCGAGCGTGATTCTGTTTCCAGCATGCGGGCGATCGGGGCGGATGTGTTATGGCAAGGATGGCTCAGCCGTTCGCAATCAGCGCTTAATATGCAATTGGCCCGTGTTCTCGCGATCAAGGAACATGAACAGGGTAAAGTACGAAAAGCCTTTGGCAAGGTTGTCGCCTTACAAGAACTGATTGGGAGTGAAAGGAAAACGCAGCGCAACAAAGCGGCAAAGGCCAGGCTGCAGACGGCAATTGATCTGGCGCTGCAGAAGTCAAAAGTGACGGATCAATAATCCTGACGCGCGATTTCAAGGATCAACACATCTTTGATTACCTCAACCCCCATTTCTTTTTGCCCCACTTCCCGCAGCGCATTGCGCAACACACCCAGATTGTTTGCTTCGGTAAACGCCCCGTCAAAACCACCGATATTCGCATGATCAAACAGCACTTGCAGAAAGCTGTCGCGCAGCTTTGGCTCACGCCGGAATACCGCTTCCTTACTGCCGAGCGGCACTTCCAAGCTTAGCGCAAGAACCACAAGCGCCACCACGACGCGGTCCTTCACAATCGGAACAACAAATTGATTGTTCAACTTGACGTAATCCATTTCCGGGGCTGGATTGTCCGGGCCATGTGGCTCCTCTTGCACCTCCGCTTTTGCTGCCTTTTCTGCATCCGGCATTTCCTCTTCAACCACTTCGGGCACAGGGCGCAGAGCCATACCGGCCCCAACCCCCACACCCGAACCGATAAGCAAAAACACAATTGGCAGGATTTTCTTCAACATTTCATATTCCCTAGAAAGGCAGAACAGCGTCTAGAATTTGCTGACCATATCTTGGCTGCTGTACATCCGTGATCTGTCCCCGCCCGCCATAGGACACCCGCGCAGAAGCGATTTTGTCATAGGTAATTTCGTTCTGACGCGAGATATCTGCGGGTCGCACATAGCCAGTCACCAAAAGCTCGCGCAGTTCGAAGTTTACCCGCAACTCCTGCGAACCGGAGATCGACAGCACGCCATTCGGCAGTACGTCAACAACCGTCGCAGCCACCCTCAAGGTGAGTTTTTCCTTGCGTTTGACCGACCCGTCGCCGCCAGAGGATGACGATGTGTTGATCCCGATCAAACTGTCAGGATTGGCACCGGGAAACCGGTTTCCCAACCGCTGCGGAAAGCCAATAAACTCCGGCACGCCAAAATCTTCTGAACCTGAGCGGGAACGATCTGAGGCGTTAGAAATTTCGGCCTTTTCATCCACATCCACAACGACCGTCAGGATATCCCCGCGTTGCAAGGCCCGCCTGTCCCCCAAAAGAGACTGCCGCGTACCTGACCAAAGCGACGCCCGGTCGACCAAACGTTTTTCGTCAACTTTCAAGGGCAGGCCGGGATTGATCATGGCCGAATGCTCAACCGTTTCGATCGCCGGGTTAAAGGATGGCGGTTTTCCGATTTGGTTTGTGCTTGAACAGGCCGAAAGCAACATTGACACAAGCGTGATAGCGGTGAAAATCTTCATGGGGAGGCTCCTATTGGCTGACATTTATGCTGCCGTCAGGCTGCACTTGGCCAAAAACAGTGGCGCGGGAAGACAGGTTCATGACGCGGACACGGTCACCGATGGCACCGCGTTCAAGCGCACGCCCCTCGGTGACGATTTGCAAACCGCTTGTGGAAAAAGAGACTTTGACCAGCTGGTTCCGACGCACGATTGCAGGGGGGCCGATGTCGTCAATTCCAATCGGTCTGCCGGGATAAAGCGCAACGCGCGCCTCTTGCCCAACCACATCGGAAAGGCGCATGTAACCGCTGTTTTGCAAACCTGCGCGCAGCGTGACATCCGTTTCCAGAATGATCGCGGCGGCCCGAATTGTGCGGGTGGGCACCACGCCGTCAGCCCATGCCGGTAGCGCCAGCAACCCGGTCAAAAGGATCCAGCGCGCCATCACCGCACCTGCGTCGTTGCGCCCATCATCTGATCGGCGGCTGAAATAACCTTGGCGTTCATCTCATAGCCGCGTTGGGCCTCGATCAGCTCTGTGATTTCACGGACAGCGTCAACAGAGCTGTCCTCAAGATACCCCTGTCTGAGTGTGCCCAGACCATCAATGCCAGGCGTAGAGATTTGTGGCGGTCCAGAAGCTTCGGTTTCAGAAAACAGGTTACCGCCCAGCGCCTCAAGACCCTTGGCATTGGAAAACCCGGTCAAATTGAATTGACCCAGTAACTGCCCCGCCGCGTTTTCTTCGAAATAGGCGTACACCTCTCCGTCAAGGTTGATTGAAATGTTGCGAGCATCGTCCGGGATCACAATTTCTGGCGCAACCGGATAACCGTCCGAGGTAACGATCAGCCCCTCGCCCGTGCGCTTCAACCCGCCATCCCGGGTATAGGCCGTCTGGCCCGACGGCAGCGTCACCTCAAGAAACCCTTTACCGTTGATCGCAACATCCAGATCACCGCCCGTGGGTGAAAGCCCGCCTTGGGCAAGCTGTACCGAGATCGCAGCAGGGCGCACACCCAGCCCCAATTGGACACCGGTTGGCAATACCGTTCCATCCGAGGCATTGATCGCCCCGGCCCGCGACATTTGCTGGTAGTGTAGATCGGCAAATTCTGCCCGGCGGGCATTATAGCCGGTGGTGGACATGTTCGACAGGTTGTTCGAAATCGTTTCAACCCGCATTTGTTGCGCCATCATACCGGTGGCAGCTATTTTCAGGGCACGCATAAAACGCTCCTATTTCAGGTTAAGTCATCAAAGATTTCATCGCCGTTCGAATCCGTTCATCCTCGGTTTTCAAAAAGCTCTGGCCCAGCTCATAAGCGCGCTGCACCTCGATCATGCGGGCAATCTGTGCGATGGGATTCACATTGGAATTTTCGACAAAGCCTTGCAAAACTCTGGCTGTATCCGAGGGTTCAGTTCCCGCATCCACGCGAAACATCACGCCATCCTCACGGATCATTTCGCCCCCCTCCACCGGGCGGACCAGCCCAACTTGGCCCAGTGGATTACCATCAGCGCTAAGGGTACCGTCAGATGAGATGGCAATATCCGCACCCTGTGGCACAAAGATGGGCGCACCACCTGCATCCAGCACACGATACCCGTCATAGGTGACAAGATCACCTTCCGCCGAAGGTGAGAAGGCACCGGAACGCGTCAATCGCTCACCACCCGGCGTTTGCACGAGAAAGAAACCATCCCCCTCAATAGCAAGATCAAAGGTGCCGTTGGTTTGGGTCAATGCGCCCTGCACAAATGAGGTGTTGCGCACGTTGCCCTGCCCCATAGACAGGGAGGCACCCCGTTCCATCGGTTTGACATATTCGGAGAAAATCAGCCCCTCTGACCGGAAGCCGGTGGTCGCAGCATTGGCAATGTTATTTGCGACAATTTGCATTTCCCGTGCGAGCCCTGATTGGCGGCTTAACGTCGTGTATCCGGCATGCTCCATTCTATCCTCCGATCACAAGCGGGATGATGCGATCATGGAAAAACGACACCAAAGTCTGGGTCATGTATCCCATTGAAAGCCAGAAAATGGCACCAATCGCCGCCAGCTTTGGCACAAAGGTCAGCGTCATCTCCTGAATGGAGGTCAATGCCTGTATCAAGCCGATGGAAACACCAGCCAGCAGCGCCACCGTCAGGATCGGAAGTGAGATGATCAAGCCAACCCACAACCCCTGCCTGAGCGTGTCAAAGAACAGCACCTCATCCATCATCAGACAGGCATCCTCAGGATTTCCTGATAGGCCTCGACCACCTTGTTGCGCACGGTCACTGCGGTTTCGACCACCAGTTCCGTCTGCGCCAAGGCAGTTACCAGAGAATGAGGATCCGCATTGCCGATCATCGCGGCTTTGGCGGTTTCCTCTCCCTCGGCCAATGCTGTGGCGAAATCAAGCGCGACATTTTTCGCCGCGTTTAATACGCCCACATGTTCTTCTGGTTCTGTCGCGGGCCGTGCTGCCGCATATTTCTGTGCAACTGAAAGTCCTTTGATCTCCATTCTGGATCTCCTTTGCTGTGAATGATCTGCTCAGCCGGTTTTACCGTCTCAACAGGTCCATAAGTCCCGACGACATCTTTCGGGTCTGTTCAAAAACTTTGAGGTTTGCCTCGTAGCTGCGCTGCGCCTCGCGCGCGTCGGCCAGTTCAATCAACAGATCGACGTTTGATCCGTCGTAATGCCCTGTGTCATCCGCCATCGGATGGGTCGGGTCGTGAATTTTCTCCAGCTCGGACTTGTCCAATCGCACCCGCCCGGGCCTGACTTCACCGGCATCGGAACGTCCTGACACCTCTGTCTCGAAGGAGATTGTCTTGCGTCGATATCCCGGCGTATCCGCATTCGAGATGTTTTCGGACAGGTGGCGCAGCCGGGCCGCCTGTGCGCGCAAACCACTTGACGAGATACTAAGTGCATTAGAAAAATCGCTCATCTATCCAGGCCCCTCAGGTTGTGCGCAGGGTGCTGCGCAGCACGCCAATGGACGTCTTGTAAATGGCCAATGCACGATCATGCTGACGCTTGGCATCCACCGATTTCAGGATTTCCGTTTCAAGTGAAATTTGGTTGCCATTCGGGCTGGACTGCTCCCTTACATCCTGCACTTCAGGTAAACCGGCGCCATCCGTGCTGCCATGTAGATGCCGCGTCCGTGTTGCGCGTTGCGCGCCTGATGTATCCGCCGGCAAATAGGACGTTTTAAAGTCCGGCATTTCCCGCGCGCCATACCCCGGCGTATCCGCGTTTGCTACGTTCTGCGCCACCACGGCTTGCTGCTTTCCAGCATGGCGCGCCATGGCGGCGGACATGCGAAATATATCTAGGTTCTCAAACATCGGGGCTTCTCCCTCGACCGATTTCAATCAAGGCTTAACTCCGATTCCTTTAGAAAGGGTGAGCGCCTTTGGAAGGATTGTCATGGAATCGCCCACACAGATCAGCGGCCTGCGTGCCGAGATAGAGTCCCTTCACCCGGTGCGCCCGGTTGGTCGGGTAACACGGGTCAAGGCGGGTATCATCGAGATTGCAGGATTGGCATCAATTGCCCGGATTGGCGATTGGATCACGGTGCACCGGGAAGGCCAGCCTCCTTTGGGAAGCGAGGTTGTTCAGCTTCGCTGCGACACAATCATTGCCTTGCCAGAAGCAGTGCCCGATGGCGTTGCCCTCCAAAATCGCGCGGTCCTTTCGCATGAGGGTGTCATCGCACCTGCAGATACTTGGATGGGACGGATCGTTGATCCCTCTGGTCACCCGCTGGATGGCTTACCCCTGTTGCGCGGCCCACGGGTTCGGCCCTTGCGCTGCGCGCCGCCTGATGCGGCAAAACGGCGGGCGTTGGGTGCGCGGTTAAGCACCGGAATGGCCGTGACCAATACGTTGTTGCCCTTGGTAAAAGGCCAGCGGATGGGCCTTTTCGCCGGTTCTGGTGTGGGCAAAAGCAGCCTCTTGGGCCGTTTGGCCAGCCGTGTTGATGCGGACGTTGTCGTCATTGCATTGATTGGTGAGCGCGGTCGGGAATTACGCCATTTTGTCGAGGAAGTGATCGGTGAAGAAGGATTGAAACGCACGGTTGTCATTGCCGCAACATCCGACCAATCCGCGCTCAAACGCCGCCGCTGCGCCTGGACTGCGATGGCTGTCGCTGAACACTTCCGGGATCAGGGCAAAAATGTTTTGCTGCTTGCCGATTCGATTACCCGCTTTGCCGAAGCCCACCGCGAAGTTGCAGTCGCCGCTGGTGAGGCACCGGTACTGCGTGGCTACCCCCCCTCCACCTCACATATGATCATGTCCTTATGTGAACGCGCTGGTCCCGGGTTTGGCAATCAGGGGGATATCACCGCCCTGTTTTCTGTACTTGTTGCCGGTTCGGATATGGATGAACCGATTGCGGATATACTGCGCGGGGTACTGGATGGGCATATCGTGCTGGACCGCGCCATTGCAGAGGGCGGTCGTTACCCGGCGATTGACGTACTACAATCCGTTTCACGCAGCCTGCCCAATGCAGCCACTGTTTCTGAAAATGTCCTTCTGCACCAAACACGCCGTTTGCTGGGGCTTTATGACCGGAACTCGGTGATGATCCGGGCGGGTCTGTATACCCAAGGGGCCGACCCAGAGCTGGATCAGGCCATCGCCTTATGGTCAGATCTGGACGATTTCCTGGGTCAGGAGGCCCCACAAGACTGCACCCATAGCTTTCAACAACTGAACCTCATTCTACGCCGGGCCAAAGCTGCCGCCAAACCCTCACACCGGCCACAGGCCACAGCGGTCGAGGGCGGCTAGGGCAGTCTAGAACCCCTGCAACAACGTTAGAGCGATAGAGCCGCCAGACATCCCGCCGTTTACACCAATCTGGTCACGCACGATGAATTTGGTGACGGCCTCCTGCACCAAATCAGGGTCCTCAAACAGTGACAGATCATCGCTGCCAAAGACTGAAACAGCGCGGTCTTTGAAAACTCTCAGTTGCTGGTCAATGTCGATCGAGCCAATCGACTCTGGCAAATTCAGAGCTTTTTCGAACAGTTGACGCAAAGGTGGGTCGCCCATGATGGTGAACCATTTCGCATTTGTAGATTCATCCCCCGCAGCCAGCTGCGACAATTCCCGCTCTGCATAAAGTGCAACACGCATCGCGCTGTTTTGGTCGCCGGCCGCCACTTCAAAACTGTTGGATTGAAATCTGGCGATGATGTTTTCGGCAAAGCCAGCCTCGCCTACTTGTTTGTCCGCAACAGGGCCAAAACCAAAGGCGGCTGACAGTTTGCGATACCGTGTGTCAGACAAACGCATCGACAATGCATCATCGCTGTTTGTTCCCTCTTCCAGAATTTTCTGGATGAAGTACCGGTTATTGATGTCATCCTGAAGACCGAAGGCCCCCAGCGCGACGGTCAGCAAACGACGGTCGGAAACCAGTTCTTCAGCTGTTGTCACCTCAGAAATCTTATCCGCAAAATACTCTGTATCGCGCTGAATGACTGTAGATCTGTTAAATGCCTCGGCCTGCACCTCATAGGTGCGCTGCAAAAACCGCCAACCTGACAGGCCGTCCGCAGGAACAATAGGTTGAAACATCAGCTTGGCCGAACCGCCAAAAGGCGGTCTTCTCTGGGGATCATGCTGCGCAACGCCTTGAGCGCGCGATAGTGCTGTTCTTCAATGATTGCCGTGCTGGATTCTGCAAGAATGCGGCGGCTATCCCTATCCTGAAAAACCTGACTCAGATCTTCAATTTGACGCAAAAGGTCAGAGTGCGCCTTGCCCGGATCCCTGTCTCCCGACAGCACCAATTGGACGGCAAAACACAAGCGCCTTACAGGTGTGGTTGCTTCCTCTGGGTGGACCGCGTCACGCAAACGCAAAATATGCGCGTCCGGCGTCATAATGGACAGCCGACTGCGGCGGTCACCATTTTCGATCACTGCACCATTGATCAAAACACGTTCCTTCGGGCTGAGCTTAAGAACAAGCCCGCTCATCTGTCCAACCCCTGTGGTTTAAGTCCCCTCAGGACCGCTGTGTTTACTTCAAGCAGGGGAATGGCAGAGCCCTTCCTGCTGATGACCTTGCTGGTGTGATGATCCGTGAATTCCGCAAGATAGAAAAGCCGGGCTCGCAAGTCCTTTGGCAATTGATTTTCGGGAGAGGCAACATCGATTGCCAAAACACGCCAAAGGTTGCGGTTCTCGTGCAGAGCTTCGACCAGCGGGCCGAACTCACCTTGCTCAACGGCTTTCTTAAGTCGAAATGTGATGCGGGCAATCACATCGTATTCAATCCCGCGATTTGACCGAATGGGCGCAGATGTCGGGGCATAAGCATGCCGGGCTTTTAATGATGCGTTCACGTTAAACCTTACCTATTGCTGGATGGTATGCGGATACCGAGGGCGGGCCAGTCCCGCCCCCGATCCAATGGTTTAACGGAAGAGTGACAGGATGGTCTGCGGTGCCTGATTGGCAATCGACAGGGCCTGAACGCCCAGTTGCTGTTGTGTCTGCAAAGCTTGCAGACGGGCGGAGGCCGCCTCCATATCCGTATCGACCAAGGCACCAATGCCGGACTTCAGGGAGTCCGAGAGCTTGGAAACGAATACCCCCTGATCTTCAACACGGCTAGCTGCCGAACCGATTGTTGAGGCACCAGCCAGTGCAGTTGTCAGCATGACCTGAATTTCACCAAACGCAGTCGCCGCACTTGCCGCATCGGTGATTGCGGTCATGCCAGCCGTGTCAATGTTTGCTTCAAAATCCAGGTTTGCCACTGTGATCGTGTCAGTTGTTGCTGCCGCTGTGCCAACGCGGTTAACCGACGAAACAACTGTTAAACCGGCACCGGCAGTAGAAAGCAAGTTAACGCCGTTGAACTGCGATGCTTCGATCGTATCAGCGATTTGCGCTACCTTTTGCAGCATTTCAGCCTGAATTTTGGTGAAATCCGCCGTCTCACTGCCGCCGGAGACCGCCAACCCTTCCATTTCCTTCAGCGTCTCGACGATAGATTCCGCACCGGCAGACGCAACGCCAAGCGTCGCCTCGCCCACCGCCAAAGATTTCGATACAGCGTCAAAACCGGCAACATCGGCTTCCATTACTTTGGAAATCGCCCAGATCGCAGAGTTGTCCTTTGCAGAGCTGATTTCCTTACCCGTTGCAATTTCGTTTTGGGTATCGGAGAGATTTGAATTAATGGATTTCAATGTCTGCAAGGCAACCATTGCGCTGTTGTTCGTGATGATGCTCGACATAAGCATGTTCCTTCAGTCATAGACGCTTTGCGTCCGTTGTGTCCCACCCCCCCCTGGGGCTGGACGGAATGTCATTCTGAACTATGCATGCTTTTGTTCCAAAAGATGCGCCACCCGACCTCGGATGCACGCTCAGATTTGGCGCAGTTGTCTTAACGAACTCTGAATCAGGCCAAGCCAAGTCACAGGGTTTTTAATCAACTGCTCAAACCCGGTGTTCCACAGAACTGTCGATATCCAGCTGGATGTCATGACGTTTCCCGTCCGCACCATATGTCTCCAACGCACCTTTTACTTCGCGCAGGCGGGCCATACGGGCCGCCACGGCGCGAATGCCCTCAAGTGCACCATCCAGCAACAATTGGTTGCGCTTTACCTTCTTGTCCAGCATTTCCATCGTGGTCAAATCGGTTTGAGGCACTGCATTTACGGCTTCGATCAGCAACTCCTTGGATACCAGCAGCGCATTCAGTTTTTCCAGATCGCCCTTCAGCAGGGCCTCGCGCTCTGCGTCCAATAGGTCACTCAGTTCCTCAGTTGTGGTCGCATTACTATTCGCCGTCATCGTTTCTCTCCTTGAGTGCTTCATAAATCGATTCGCTTAGCCCAATCCCCCCGGCTTCAACCATGGCTTTGGCTTGTTCAGCGACAAGGAAAGAGGCAAACTGATCCTCGCCTGCCCCCCCACCGAACCCTTCAGGTGAGGCACCAAGCCCCGCTGATTTAAGCATTTCTGCAAGAAAGCCGGCCTCAAGCTGCTTTGCAGCTTGGCGCAGGGCCTTATCTTCATGCGGCTGCGGTACGGAGGTCGCAGCGGGGCGGATCGCGTCCATGGCGGAGTCCTTAAATTGCTGTCTACTTTGCCGAACATGCGCCGATTTCAGTAAACAACTGGTAAGGATGTTCGCGCATAACCGTCCCAATCGGAGAAGAAATCCCGGAGGACATCGTGCATTCCATTTTGACTCAAAGTCTGTTGCCGGCAAAAGGTGCAGGTCCTCATCCCGCTTCCGCCGGAGAGATCGAAAACGCAAAACCGCCAACCGACCGCAAGGCGCAGCCTGAACAAAAGGATCAAAGCTTTATCGCTATTTTTACTGGGCTTTCTACTGTGCCCAGCGACGAAAAGGTCAAGGCGTCCCCGATTGTCCCCACGGATACTGAGGGCGCGTTAGAAGCGGATGTAGCGGAAGGCCAGCCAATTCCTTCCGAAACGGAAAAACCACAAAAGTCAGAAAGCCCGGCTGTGCAGAAAGCCGAGTTTGCCACGGTGGGTAGAAATGAGCTGACACTGCAGGAAGCAAAATCTGTTGGAAACGGTGAGCTGCAAGTTACCCCGCCGCGCCCCGCAGATGTGCAGGTGCCAGCGGGAGCAATCCATGGAGCGAAACAGACGGTCGAACCACCGGTTGCAATAGCTAAAATATCAACAAAACCGCTACAGAGACACAATATGTTATCGGAGAAGGCTTCGGTTGATACACACGTTGAGCTTTCCCAGAAACCGTCACGCATGATCACATCCCAAGTGGCGCAGCATGCAGTTCAGGGAGAAAAATCTGCATCAGATCTGCCACCACCCCTGTCACCAAGAGGCTCTGCATCAGACCAATCATCACTGGCAGAGCTGCCGCGTTCCACTGCGCCTCACACCCCTGCCGCTCCGCAGAAGAGCGCGGCCCAAAACGCACTCACCTATCCTGTTGCGACGCTGGCGGCCTCTCAACCACACGCTCTGCAACCGATACCGGCCCCTGATCGCGCAATGCCAATCCCGCCCACCACTGTCACCACCGCGCCAGTGGCTCCTCTCACCGTGCAACTGCTCAACACAGTGCTGCCCCTCGCCGATAAGACGTCACGCAAAGCTCCTGCGGACCGGATCGCCACCTCTGACATTGCCATCCAGACCGTTCTATCGGTGAAACAAGCCGCTCCCGTGGCACCCGCCGTCAAGAACGTGCCAACTCCAGCCGCCCAATCCCTGTCTTTGCCCCTGTCTGCACTGGACCCGGGCAAGGCCACCACAAGCCTGATTGACGCGGAACCGCTTTACTCCATGCGGGCTGATATCTCATCCGCATCATCATTGCAGCATCCTCAGTCGCTGCCGCCAACGGCACCAATTGCGCAATATGTTGCCCGCCAAATCGCAGAAGCATTGCAAACGATGCCAAACCGACCGGTGGAAATCTCCCTGAATCCTGAAGAGCTTGGCCGGGTACGCCTTGCGCTGTCATCATCCGAGGCGGGGATTGTTGTCAACGTGCTGGCCGAACGTCAGGAAACCGTCGACCTTCTGCGCCGACATATTTCACATCTGGAATCCGCCTTTCAGGACATCGGGTATAGCGACATCGCCTTTTCATTTTCGGGCGGGGGACAGCAACAGGAAGAAACCGATGGAGAGGCGCATTCTTCTGCCGGCTCAAAGGGCAGCGTCACTTCAGATGAATCCGTCGTTGCAACGGCGCAAATTGCCTTAAATGCCAGTTTAGAAGCTGGCCTTGATATCCGGCTTTGAACAGGATCACACATGGACATCAATTCATCCCCCATTGCAAATGCCTCTGCCCCAGGTGCCACTGCCAGCAGCACACCGCAAACCCAGCAGGTTCTTTCCTCTGACTTTGAAACCTTTTTGAAAATGTTGACGGCACAAGCTCGGTTTCAGGACCCGCTTGAACCTATTGATTCCTCACAATATGCTGCGCAATTGGCTCAGTTTTCCATGGTCGAACAGCAGGTCCTGTCAAATGATCTGCTGACCTCTCTCGCATCGCAAATCGGGTCCGGCAACATGGCAGAGCTGGCAAGCTGGATTGGGATGGAGGCACGCACAACCGCCCCGGTTCTGTTTGATGGCAGCCCGATTGTGATCCACCCGAACCCGGCTGCCGCCTCTGACGAGGTCTACCTTGTCGTGCGCGACAGCACTGGTGAAGAAGTACAGCGCCTACAGCTGCCAGTCTCGGCCGAGCCGGTTGAATGGGCTGGGGTGTCAAGTGACGGCTCCGCCTTTCCTGTCGGGACCTACAGCTTTGACATTGAAAGTCACGCAAACGGCGACGTGATTTTGTCAGAGCCCACCGAAACCTATGGCCGCATTGTTGAAACCCGCCGGCAAGATGATGGGGGCACGGTCCTGATCCTTGAAGGTGGCAGCGCCATTCTGGCAAGTGATGTTGACGGTCTGCGCGAACCGCCGGTCTGATCCTGAGATCAGGACCCTAACGATCTTTCAATGCGAAACCAGCGTATGCGAATGGCATCACTGCACGGCGCCAACGGCCAAGTTCGAATTTGGCAAGCGGCCGCTGAACCGCTTTTGGATAGATCTGATCTGGCGTTTTACCCTGCACCAAATCGGCCAGCAGCCCACCACAATAGCTTCCCATCGCTACGCCATTGCCATGGTAACAAAGGCTGGCAAACAGCCCCGGACTGTCCGGCACTTGACCGACAAAAGGCATCCTGTTTCGGGCGATACAGACCATCCCGGACCAGCTGTTTGGCGTTTCGACCCCGCGCCATGCGGGGAACATCGCATCGAAATCCGCACGCGCCCGTTTGATTGCCTGCGCCTCTGAATCCGGCGTTGCCATCAACCCGCCACGCACACCGAACAGCATACGGTTGTCAGGCATCAGCCGGAAGTAATGCAACAAATGACGCGAATCATAGGACGCCTGTCCGCTGGTCCAGCCCTGCGCATGCAACTCTGCCGCATCCATAGGACGGGTGACGATAATGCTGGATTGTGTCGGCATATAGCGGCCTGCCAACCAATCGGGCAGATCTTCAGCTGAGTAGCCGTTTGTGGCCACAATAACCTTATCCGCCCGCAGTTTTCCGTGTGGCGTGGTCAATTCAAACCCAGTACCGGGGCGCGCGATGGCGGTCACTGGCGTATCATGGAAAATTCGCGCACCTGCGGCTTCGGCAGCTCCTGCCAAACCAGTGATATATTTGCGCGGATTGAGACCAAACCCGATTGGAACGGTGATGGCTCCCTCAAACCCCGCATTCATGCCCTCAGACGCCAATTCACTCTTGGGCGTCAAACGTGCCTCCACCCCGTAACTTTTTGCGTAATACTCCAGATCACCTTTCATGTTTTCAAAGTCGCTGGCGCGGTGCGCAAGTTGGGTTTCTCCGTTTGAGTGCCGGTCAACATCCATGCCAATACGGTCAATCAACCCTTCGACAAATTGGATCGAGGCCTTTTCCGCCTGCCGCCATTCATCGCGGCCCTGCCTGCCAAAGGTCTTGTCCAACTGTTGATTGTTCAGCATCCCGCCGCCCAAACAGCAAAAGCCGCCGTTGCGCCCGGAGGCACCCCAGCCAACGTAACGGCTTTCCAAAACCGCCACTGAAACCCCTGCTTGCGCCAGATGAAGCGCCGCTGAAATTCCGGTAAAGCCACCACCGATGATTGCCACATCACACCGATGGTCCGCGCCTAACGGGGGCCTTGACAGGATGTTACAGGTTTCATCCCACCAGCACCCTGCGCGCGGCGCGTCCGAATAGGCGAAATCGGGATAAATCCGCTTCATCAGCCAGTTGCGCGCTCTGCCGCCTGCGCATCGTTCTGGGCGCGAATTGCATTGCGTTTGGTCACCAGCGACGCCGTTACAACACCAACGGTCACGATCAGGATCATGATCGTCGACAATGCGTTGATCTCTGGCGAGACCCCAAGGCGCACAGCCGAGAATATCTTGATCGGCAGGGTTGTGGCCGATGGACCGGACGTAAAGGACGCAATTACAAGGTCATCCAGACTAAGCGTGAATGCCAGCAGCCAGCCGGAAATCACTGCAGGGGCGATGATGGGCAAGGTGACCAGCCGGAACGCCTCCCAAGGGGTTGAACCAAGGTCGAGCGCCGCCTCTTCCAACGAGCGATCGAAGGTAACCAACCGCGAGGAAACAACCACAGAAACATAACACATGGAAAACGTGGTGTGGGCCAGCACGATGGTCAATACACCCCGGTCCAATCCGATGCCGATGAACAGCAGCAGCAGCGACAGGCCGGTAATCACCTCTGGCATGACCAAGGGGGCGTAGATCATCCCGGAAAACAACGTCCGCCCCATAAAGCGCCCGCCACGCACCAGAACATAGGCCGCCATCGTCCCCAGAATTGTTGCAAAGGTTGAGGAAACCACCGCAACCTTCAGGGTCACCCATGCAGCATCCAGAAACGCCTCGTTCTGGAACAGGGTCCCGTACCATTTGGTTGAAAACCCTGCCCAGACCGTGACCAGTTTTGAGGCATTGAAGCTGTAGATCACCAACACCAGCATCGGCAGGTAAAGGAAAGCGAACCCCAGCGTCAGCGAGGTGACATTGAACCACGACAGACGCTTCATTGCTCGGCCTCCTGCTGTTTTTGCTGGTTCCGTTGGAACAGGACAATCGGCAGGATCAGGATCAACAGCAGGATAACAGCAACGGCAGAAGCCACCGGCCAATCGCGGTTGTTAAAGAACTCTTCCCACAAAACCTTGCCAATCATCAGCGTGCCCGACCCGCCTAACAACGATGGGATCACAAATTCGCCCAGCGCCGGGATGAACACGAGGAAGGACCCCGCAACGATGCCGTTCTTCGACAGGGGGATCGTCACCAGCCAGAACGCCTGTCTGCGGGTACACCCGAGATCCTGCGCCGCCTCATCCAGCGAGGAATCAAGCCGGTCAAGCGCGGCATAAATCGGCAGGATCATGAAGGGCAGATAGGTGTAAACAATGCCGATATAGACCGCTGTTGTTGTGTTCAGGATCACCAACGGTTCAGAGGTCACGCCCAGCCATAACAGCAGCTGGTTCAACAAACCCTCATTGCTGAGAATGCCCATCCAAGCATAGACGCGGATCAGAAAGGAGGTCCAGAAGGGCAGAATGACCAGCATCATCAGCGTGGCGCGCCATTCCTCCGGTGCCTTGGCCATCCCATAGGCGATGGGATAACCAACCAGCAGGGTCAAGACAGTCGAAACAAGGGCAATGCGAAGCGAACTGAGGTAAGCTTTCCAATAGAGGTCATCTTCGGTCAGGAAGACGAAGTTCTCAAAGTCCAGCTCGCGGATCAGCGCACCGATGCCGTCTTTCAGGTTTGGCGTATAAGGCGGGATCGCCAGCGCCGCGTCAGACAGCGAGATTTTCAGCACAATCAGAAACGGTGCAAAGAACAGCAGCAAAAGCCACAGATAGGGAATAAGGATCAGGGTACTGCGGCGCATCATTCAGGCCCGCCCGTTGTTTCTGAAGGATCGGGGCCAGCCCCGGACCCCGCAGCATTTAAGGCCAAAAAGAGGGTGAAGCGTGTCTGTTTCATTGGCCCAACATCACGCCCGCTGTGGCGCTCCATGAGATCCAGACAGGATCTTCCCAGGTGATATCACGCCGGGCGATGCGGCGGGTATTGGCGGTTTGCGCCTTGATCACCTGACCACCCGGCAATTCCACGTGATAGGTTGAAAGGTTGCCCAGATAGGCGATATCCAACACCTTGCCTTGCATGGCGTTTACCGCATCTTCGGGTTTTTCTGTCGAAATGCGGATCTTTTCGGGTCGGATCGCAAGATGCGCCTTCTGCCCTTCGCTGAACGCCTTTTGCGAGGTTGCCGTGATCGGGGCCTGACCCTCGCTCCAGGTCAAAGCGTATTCTTCGGTACCGGACGCGCGGGCCTGCCCCTCGATAATGTTCACATCACCAATGAAATCCGCAACATAAACCGAATTCGGATATTCATAGATCGCCGAAGGCGTTGCCACCTGAATTACGCGCCCTTCGTCCATCACGGCCACGCGGGAGGCGACGGTCATTGCCTCTTCCTGATCATGGGTGACAATCACAAATGTTGTGCCAGTGGTTTCCTGAATGTCCATCAGTTCAAACTGGGTTTCCTGCCGCAATTTCTTATCCAGAGCGCCAAGCGGTTCATCCAGCAACAACAGCTTCGGGGCCTTGGCCAAGGAACGCGCCAGCGCAACCCGTTGCCGTTGGCCACCAGAAATCTGATGTGGTTTGCGGTGGGCAAATTTCTCAAGCCGCACCAGCTTGAGCATCTCTTCCACCCGCGCTTCAATCTCTGCCTTGCTTTTCTTGTCGCGGCGCAGGCCAAAGGCGATGTTTTCCCAGACGCTGATATGCGGAAACAATGCGTAAGACTGAAACATCATATTCACCGCACGTTCATTTGGCGGTACGGGACCGATGTCTGCACCTGCAAGTTCGATCCGCCCTTCAGTGACAGTTTCAAACCCTGCCAGCATCCGCATCATCGTCGTCTTGCCGCAGCCAGACGGTCCAAGCAGAGCAAAGAACTCCTGTGCAAAAATATCCAGCGTCAAATCGTCAATGGCGGTGAATTCACCAAATTTTTTCGTGACATTCTGAAAGCGGATCAACGGCTTTTCGTCGGGATTGTCCCAAGGGGCAAAAACGGTCTGGCTCACGTTGCGGTCATCCCTGTTTGGTCAGATAAAAAAGGGGCGCGGCTGATCACAGCCACGCCCTGTTTGGACACCTTACGTACCGGACTTGATCTTGGTCCACATACGGGTCACGGCCCGCTGCACCTTCGGCCCGTAGGGCGAGGTAGTATAAAGGTTCTCAAGCGTTGCCGCATCAGGGTAGATCGCAACATCGCCGATCACATCCTCGACCAGAAACTCCTGTGAGGCCTTGTTGCCGTTGGCGTAATATACATAGTTAGACGCCGCCGCCATGTTCTGTGCATCCATGATGAAGTTCAGGAACTTATGTGCCCCGTCCGGGTTCGGTGCATCTACAGGAATTGCCATATTGTCGAACCACATCAGTGCACCTTCCTTGGGCGCATAATATTCGATTTCGACACCATTGTCGGCCTCTGCCGCGCGGTCACGCGCCTGCAGAATGTCACCGGACCAACCGATGGCCACGCAGATGTCACCATTGGCCAAAGCGTTGATATATTCAGAGCTATGGAATTTTTGCACAAATGGTGCGATCGCCGTCAAAACAGGCTCTGTCTTGGCAATCACATCGGGGTCCTGACTATCTGGGTCTTCACCGATATAGGCCAGTGTCGCCGGAATGATCTCGGCGGGCGCATCGAGGAAATGCACACCGCAGTCCGCCAGCTTCTCCATATTCGCGGGATCCAGAACCAAGGACAGTGAATCAACCGGTGCATCATCGCCCAGCGCTTCCTTGACCTTGTTTATGTTCACACCGATGCCGGTCGTGCCCCACATATAGTTGATCGCATAAGCCCCTTCGGGGTCATACTTCTTCAACCGGTCATTAATCGTGTCCCACATGTTGCCCATGTTCGACAGCTTGGCCGCATCCAGTTTCTGAAAGGCACCGGCAGTGATCTGGCGTTGCAGGAAGGTGCCCGATGGCACAACGACATCGTACCCCGATCCGCCAGCCAGTAATTTGGTCTCAAGCACTTCGTTGCTGTCAAAGACATCATAAATCAAATCAATGCCGGTCTCTGTCTCGAATTTCTCCAGCAAGGATTCGTCGATATAGTCAGACCAGTTGTAAACGCGGACTTCTTCGGCAACCGATGCACCTGCGGTCAGTGCGGCAACAACGGCGGTGCCCAAAATGCGGTATTTCATGCTATACTCCCTAAAGTGTGTCGGGTTGGTCCCGACATTGGTTTAATTTGATCAAGTTTTGCGTCTTGCGGCAAGTTACTTTATGCTTTCAAGCTGAATAGACTGGCACAAGCCGGGTCCTGATCGACAAAAAACAGGCGAAATTGAATGAATGTGGAAGTGATCACCCCGACGAACCCCTTTGTCGGGCCGGATACAGGCAAAATGCCGGCGCATCAGGCGGTTTATGAAAAGCTGCGTGTGATGATTCTATTTGGCGATCTGGCTCCGGGTCAGGCTGTCACCATACAGGGCCTGACCGACCAGCTGAGCGTGGGCATGACCCCGGTGCGCGAGGCCTTGAGACGCCTGATTGCCGAAGGGGCGCTGACCCACCAAGGTAACCGTCGCGTCAGTGTGCCGGTCTTGACACCGGATTGCGCAAACGAGCTTGGATTTATGCGTGCAACGCTGGAACCTGAATTGGCACGCCGTGCTGCGGTGCGGCTGACGCCAGCATCACTTGATGCAATTGCCGCCTGTGACGAAGATCTTAACCGCGCCATTGCTCAGGGAGATGTTGGCGGCTACCTGACCCATAATTACCGATTTCATGCGATGATCTATGAAGCGGCAAACGCGCCGATCATGGCCGCAACGGTGGATCGGCTTTGGTTGCGGTTTGGCCCGTCATTGCGCGTGGTTTGTGGCCGGTTCGGCACCAACAACCTACCGGACAAACATCAGGACCTGCTGGCCGCTTTGCGTCTGCGCGACGCCGAAGCAGCAGCAAAGGCCATGGCAGAGGACGTGGCCCAGGGCGTTGATCAAATTTTTTCCGCACTTCAAGATAGCTAGTTCTTTGTCTGAGCGATTGACTTTGCATAATTTGATCATATTCTGCCCTGCAATTGTTTTTCCCTCCGCAAAGGTCGATCCACATGTCCTCAGTCACCAACCATCTGCCCACCACCGAGTTGCAAGCACTTGATGCCGCGCATCATATGCACCCTTTCACGACCGGTGATGAATTGGCCTCCAAGGGCGCGCGTATCATTACCCGTGCCAAAGGCGTTTACCTGACAGACAGCGAAGGTAACGAAATTCTGGATGCCATGGCCGGCCTGTGGTGTGTGAACCTTGGCTATGGCCGCCCTGAAATGGGGCAGGTCGCAATGCGCCAGATGAATGAACTGCCTTATTACAACACGTTTTTCCAAACCAGCCACGTGCCAGCCATCGCATTGGCTGCAGAATTGGCCAAACTCGCGCCGGGCAATCTGAACCACGTCTTCTTTGCAGGATCGGGGTCAGAGGCAAACGACACGAACCTGCGCATGGTGCGCACCTATTGGGCCGAAAAAGGCCAGCCGGAAAAGTCCCATATCATCAGTCGCAAGAATGCCTATCACGGCTCTTCCGTCGGCTCCGGCTCGTTGGGTGGCATGACTTATATCCACGAACAAGGCGGCATGCCGATCCCGGGCATCCACCACATCGGACAGCCGGATTGGTGGTCCGAAGGGGGCGATCAGACACCAGAGGCATTTGGCCTTGCCCGCGCACAGGAGCTCGAGGCGAAAATTCTGGAACTCGGTGAAGAAAAGGTTGCCGCCTTTATTGGGGAGCCGGTGCAGGGCGCTGGCGGGGTGGTCATTCCGCCCGCTACCTATTGGCCCGAAATCCAGCGTATCTGTAAGAAATACAATGTTTTGCTGATCGCGGACGAAGTGATCTGCGGCTTTGGCCGGACCGGCAATTGGTTTGGTTCCGAAACAATGGGCATCCAGCCCGACATCATGACCATCGCCAAAGGGCTGTCCTCCGGCTATGCACCGATTGGTGGGTCGATTGTCTCTGATGAGATTGCTGAGGTGATCAACGCCTGTGAATTCAACCACGGGTACACGTATTCCGGCCATCCGGTCTGTGCTGCTGTGGCGATGGAAAATCTGCGGATCATGCAAGAAGAAGATATGCTGTCACATATCCGAAATGTTGCCATGCCCGCGTTGCATGCTGCCTTGACCGATCTGGGCGAACACCCGCTGGTTGGCGGCGTGAATGTTTCCGGTTTGATGGCATCGCTGCCCCTGACCCCACATAAAGAAAGCCGTGCGAAATTTGCCTCCGATGGGGGCACTGTCGGCTATATGTGCCGCGAGCATTGCTTTGCCAATAATCTGGTGATGCGCCATGTGGGCGACCGGATGATCATTTCCCCCCCCCTCGTTATTACCCCGGAAGAGATCGATATCTTTGCCCAACGCGCCAAACTGGCGCTGGATGCGACCTATAAGGATCTCCAGGATAAGGATATGCTGAAAGCCGCGTCATAGGGTGGGGCTAGCCCCGGCTTATTAAACGTGTCGGTTGCCTGCGGCGGGATCAACCTCGCCCTACAATGCGCGCAGGCGATCCAATATTGAAAGCGACGGAAAGCCATCGGGCACCAGCCCCTTGGCTTTCTGAAATCTGCGCACCGCGTTGATCGTCAGCGGCCCCATCTTGGCGTCAATCTTGACCGTATCAAACCCTGCTGCGGTCAGCCGCTCCTGCAACTCGATCCGCTCGGGTTTGCTCAGCGCCCGCAAGTGACGCGGCCAGCTGTGTTCAATGGCTTTGCCCCCCTTAATACGGTCGCTTAGATGCCCCACGCCTATCACATAAGCATCAGCGGTATTGTATTTCTCAAGCACCGCGAAATTTGCAAAAATCATAAATGCCGCCCCCTCTGCCCCTCCGGGCAACAGGATCGAGGCAGGACCGTCATCATCACTTAACCCACCTGTCACCGGCACAATCCCCATCTGTCCCCAATTACCGGGCAGTTTGGTGATATCGCGATCTGCAAGCGTATGGTCAAATCCTGCTGGCAAACGCACTTCAACGCCCCAGGGTTGCCCTTTGATCCAGCCAAAATGTTTCAGATAGGCCCCGGTCGAGGCCAAGGCGTCCCGCGGATCATCCTCCCAGATGTTGCGTTTGCCATCGCCGTCAAAATCCACCGCATGGGCGGCAAAAGACGAAGGCATGAATTGGGTATGCCCCATCGCACCCGCCCAACTGCCCCGCATCTGCGCCAATGTGGTATCGCCCTCTTGCAAGATGCGCAGTGCGTGAATCAATTCACCTTCAAAGAACTCAGCCCGCCGGGCATCAAAGGCCAATGTCGCCAGCCCGTTGATCACCGGGGCATTGCCGCGAAATGTACCGAACGCGCTTTCCAGACCCCAGATTGCAACAATTACTTCTTTCTCCACGCCATATTGCGCTTCGATCCGGCTCAAGGTGTCGTGCCATGTGCCAAGCACCTTGCGTCCGCTTTCAATCCGCAAATCGGACACAGCCGTGTCCAGATAGTCCCAGATCGCCTTAGTAAACTCTGCCTGATTACGGTCGCGTTTGATGATCGCCGGGTCATATGAAACCCCCTCAAGTGCCGCATCAAATGTCGCCGCATGGATCCCCTGCGCCAAAGCGCGGGCGCGAAACCCGACCACCCACTCCGCCAGACCTGCATCCGTTTGCGAAAGGGATACTTGGCCCTTCTCTGCCTGACGTTCCGCCGGTCTGATTGAGGTTTCCGGCCCGACGGCCCAAACTGGCGCGGCCAGAAAAACGGCGACCAATGCCAACATCGCACAACGATACATATTTCCACCTATCTGGAGTTACTGCTCCCGTGCAGCCTAGCTTGCCCGCTTTATTCGCAAAACCCCATTCAGCGCTCCGCGCGACGTTCCGCTCGCGCCAATGCTTCGGCCCGCAATATCTCTGTGTATTCCCGCAACAGCGGCACACGGCGCGGCCTGAAACTTTGCCCCGTCCGCATAAGTTCATCCATCCGGTCCAAGCGGAACACCCTGAAATCACGACGCAAATGGCACCATGCCATCAACATGTTCGTGTCCTGAAAATAAACCAGCCCCAGCGGATCGACCTCCCGCGTGGTCGCCACGCCAGCACCATCCGTATAGGCGAAACGCACGGTTTCCTCTTCCCAGGTCGCGGCACGTAAATCAGCCACGTCAATGCGCGGTGGGTCAGGCCGCACAAAGCGGCGGGCGTCCAGAATGGCGTGTTGCAAACGATGCGCCTGTCGCGGCGGCACCCGTGCGGTGATCTTGGCCAGCGCCGTTTTGGCCGCTTTCGCCAGCGCCGGATCACCAATCACTGTCACATCGCGCAGCCCCAGCACCAATGCCTCAAGCTCGTCATCCTCAAACCCCAAAGGCGGCAATGCGGCATCTTCAATCAAGGTGTAGCCAAAGCCCGCTTCGCCATCAATCACCGCACCCAGGCCGCGCAGCGCATCAATGTCGCGGTAGACCGTGCGCAAGGACGTGCTCATTTCATCCGCCAGCTGTGTCGCCCGGACCGGTGCGGGCAGCCGGCGCAGGGTTGTCATCAATTGGAACAGACGGTGGGTTCGGGTCATGTGATGATCATACCCTATGCTGACAGAAATTGACAGCATCGGATGCTAGAATGGGCCAACACAAAGCAAGGAAAAAAAATGATCACCCTTATCACTTTCGCCCCATCCTTTGGGCAACCTGCCGCCAGCCCGTTCTGCATTAAAGCGATCTGGTTGCTCAATATGTCGGGTCTCGCCTGGACCCGCGAAGATACCGCTGATCCGCGCAGCATGCCCAAGCAAAAGCTGCCAGCAATCCGTGTGAACGATCAAATCATCCCTGACAGCGAGAACATTCGCAGCTATCTGGAATCACAGGGTGCTGATTTTGACGCGGGATTGTCGGACATGGAAAAATCCACCTCGCGTGCGTTTATCCGAATGGCCGAGGAACACATGTATTTTCACGTTGTCATGGACCGTTGGGGGGATGATGACGTCTGGCCCATCATCCGCGACACCTATTTCGCCGCCATCCCCAAACTGCTGCGCGGGATGATCACCAATAAACTGCGCCAGACACTGATGCGCGGCATGCATGCGCAGGGCTTGGGGCGGTTCACGCCGCAGGAACGTCTGGACCGGCTGGAGGCCGATTTGCAGGCGATCACCACGCGGCTCTGGCATGGTCCGTTTCTGTTCGGAGACAGGCCAACAGCGGCAGATGCATCCGTTGCGGCAATGCTGGCCAATATGCGCGCAACACCGGGTAAAACCCTGATGAAAATGCGGATCGCCGAGGATGAGATCCTGTGCCGCTATATCGACCGCGCAAGCGACGCGATGAACCAGCCGGTCAGCGCCGCGTCCGCGACACTTTGCGCTTGATCTTATCCTTCTTGCGCTTGGCCTTATGGGATTTCCGGCGGGGGTTGCGCCCTGCCGGTGAACGGCTGCCCTGCTTGATTTTCTGATCTTCAAGTTCCAGCAGTTCAAGCGATATGCCGCCAGTGACCGGCACCGCTTCCGCCAGGCGCACTTTGACTCGCTGACCAAGGCTGATGACCATCCCGGTGTCAGAACCGCGCAGGGTCTGGGTTTCCGCATCGTGATGGAAGTATTCGCGCCCCAAGGCCCGCATCGGCAGCAGCCCGTCAGCACCGGTTTCATCAAGTTTCACAAAGACGCCAAACCGCGCGATGCCACTGATCCGGCCAGTAAACTCGTTGCCCACACGTTCAGATAGGTAAGAGGCAAGATAGCGATCTGTTGTGTCGCGTTCTGCCACCATTGACCGGCGTTCCGTGTCGGAAATATGCGCACCGGTTTGCTCAAGGCTCTCGAAATCCTCTGGGCGCAACCCGTCCTTGCCCCAGCCATGGGCGGTGATCAGTGCACGATGCACAATCAGGTCAGCGTAGCGGCGAATGGGCGAAGTGAAATGCGCATAGGACTTCAACGCCAGGCCAAAATGCCCGATATGGGCCGGGCCGTAGTAGGCCTGTGTCATGGACCGCAGCGTCGAGAGGTTGATCAGCTCTGCCTCATCCGTTCCGGCAGCGTCATTCAGCAGCTTGTTCAGATGCCGCGTTTGCAAGACCTGCCCCTTGGCCAGTGTAAAACCGGATGCCTGTGCCGTCTCGCGCAGGCTTTCGAGTTTGTCAGGCGAGGGTTCTTCATGGATGCGGAACAGCAGCGGAACCTTTTTGGCCAAAAGGGTTTCTGCGGCGGCGACATTGGCCAGCACCATGAACTCTTCAATCAACCGGTGCGCGTCCAGCCGGTCCTTGAAATTGATCGATTTGACAGTGCCATCTTCGTCCAGCTCCACACGCCGTTCCGGCAGATCCAGATCAAGCGGCTGGCGTTCAGCACGGGCTTTCTTCAAAGCAGCGTAGGCAGCATAAAGCGGCTCTAATACAGGCTCTAACAAGGGTTCTGTGCGCTGGTTTGGCCGCCCGTCAATGGCATCCTGCACCTCTTCGTAATGCAAGGACGCAGGCGAGCGCATCAGCCCGCGATGGAAACTGTGCGACAGTTTGTTGCCCTTGGCGTCCAGCACCATGCGTACGGCAATACAGGCGCGCGGCACCCCTTCATGCAACGAACAAAGGTCACCAGACAGGCGGTCAGGCAACATCGGCACCACACGGTCGGGAAAATAGGTAGAATTGCCGCGCTTGCGTGCCTCGCGGTCCAGCGCAGAGTCAGGCGCGACATAAGCCGCCACATCGGCAATCGCGACCCAGACAACATGGCCGCCCTCGTTCTTCGGATCGTCATCCGCATGAGCGTAGCAGGCATCATCGTGATCGCGCGCATCTGACGGATCAATCGTGATCAACGGCAGCTCTTGTAGATCTTCGCGCCCTTTCAGCCCCACAGGTTTTGCAGCATCCGCCTGCGCCACCACATCATCGGGAAATGCATCAGGGATACCATGCTGATGAATTGCGATCAGCGAAACAGCCTTGGGTGCAGAAGGGTCGCCCAAGCGGTCGGTAATCCGCGCCTTGGGCAGACCCATGCGGCCCTTCGGCCCGGCCTGCTCCGCCTCAACCAACTCACCGTCTTTGGCACCGTTGATGTCGCCCTCGCCCACCGTCCATTCCCGATCCGCGCCCTTGTCAATGGGCACGATCCGCCCACCTTCACTGCGTTTGCGAAAGATACCCAGCAGCTTTTTCGGGTTCGTCCCGATCCGACGGATCAATCGCCCTTCGTAGGCGTGGGTCTCATCCTTGACCAAGGTCAGCCGCGCCAAAATACGGTCACCTTCGCCCAGCGCGGGATCACCAGCTTTGGGGATCAACAGAACGTTTGGTTCTCGGGCCTCGCCGTGCCACTCCATCGGTTTGGCAAACAGATCGCCCTGACTGTCCGGCCCGGTGACCATCAATACAGAGACAGGCGGCAGGCGGTCAGGATCCTGATAGGATTTCTTGCGTTTTTCCAGATGCCCCTCTGCCTGCAACTCCTTAAGAAGCTGTTTCAGATCGATCCGCGCGGACCCTTTGATGCCAAACGCCTTTGCGATGTCACGTTTGGAGGTCAGGGTCGGGTTCTGTTCGATCCACTCAAGAATCTCGGCTTTGGAGGGTATTTTGTTCATACTGCCGCAAGTATCACGCGGCATGGCTCACGTCATGGGCAAATCGTCCATTGTATCGACATCACGCAGGGTCGCGATGCGGGCAATGCGATGATCCGGCAGGGTCACGATACTATCTGCCAGCGCATCTTTGCTGGACCAGCGCACATTTTTGAAGAACTGTGGTGGTTGGCGGTGCGGATGCTTCAGGCCAACCAACCAGAAACCGCCGTCAGGAGCGGGTCCAAACACCGCATCATGATTGCCCAACGCTGCAAACCCCTGCGCAATGTGAGTCCGGGTGATGTCAGGAATATCCGCACCGATCAGACAGGCCGGTCCAGGTTGAACCCGCCCCAACATCCGTGCCATCCGCGCACCCAGATCACCGGTACCTTGCGGCATACGGGAAAATCCGCGTGGCCAGACGCGGCTTTGCATCCCTTCACGGTCGGGGCTGACCGCCAGCACGATATCCCAACGCGGATCACGCAGGCGGCGCAGCAGGTGGCGCGTTTGATGGCGAAACCACCAGGCGGAAGCCGTCATGCCAATGTCACGCCCAAGCCGGGTTTTCACCCGACCGGGGCGCGGTTCCTTGACCATGATAATCAAGGTGCCTTTCATAGATCGCGCAGCATATCGCGGTGGGGAATGCCCGCATCATCATAAACCGGGCCGGTCGCCACAAACCCCAAGGCCTCGTAAAATCCAAGCGCATGGGTCTGCGCGCCCAGTTTCGCCTGTGCGGCTTTGCCCCGTGACACGTCCAGCGCCTTGCGGATCAAAGCGGCCCCCAGTCCGGTGCCGCGATGGGATTTCAACACACAAACACGGCCAATCTTGGCCAGCCCCTTGGCGATGTGAATCCGCGCCGTGCCAACCGGTATGTTGCCGTCAATCGCCAGTAGATGCAGGCAGCTGTCATCCAGATCGTCAATTTCATCCGCTTCGGACACGCCCTGTTCATCGATGAATACAATCCGGCGCAGGGTGCGACAGGCGCTGATGTCATCAGTCAGGGAAATCGTCACACTCATGCAAAGTAATCCTTGAGGATACGGCTATAGATCGCCTTCAGCTGGTGAATATGTTCAACCTTCACATGTTCGTCGACCTGATGCATCGATTGCCCCACAAGACCGAATTCAACCACCGGACAATGCGCTTTGACAAACCGCGCATCCGAAGTGCCGCCCGTGGTGGACAGCTCCGGCGTGACGCCAGTTTCTGCGGCGACGGCGTTTGCAACAAGGGTGGAAAGCGCGCCGGGAGGGGTGATAAAACTTTCGCCGGACACTTTGATGTTCATCGCAACCTCGACACCAAATTCGCTGCGAATTTTTGTCACCTTGCCCTCAAGCCATTGGGTCAGGGACTCCCCGGAATGGGTATCGTTAAAGCGGATGTTCACGGTACCCGAACAGGTTGCAGGGATCACATTTGTTGCAGCGTTTCCGGTATCCACCGTCACCACGGCCAGGGTAGATGGATCAAAATGTTCGGTGCCTGCATCCAACTCATGCGAGGCCAAACGATCCATCAACCGCATCATCGCGGGCAGCGGATTATTGGCGCGATGGGGGTAGGCCGAATGGCCTTGCGTGCCGACCACCTTGATCCACGCCGTCATCGATCCGCGCCGCCCGATCTTGATCATCTGACCCATTACATCGGGGCATGTCGGCTCACCAACAAGGCAGACATCCATACGCTCGCCGTTTTTCTCCATATGCTCAAGCAGGGCGGTGGTGCCGTCGATCGCGTCCCCTTCTTCATCTCCGGTGATAGCAATCACAATCGAACCATCGGGTGGCGTGTCGCGGACAAAATCCACCGCAGCCGCAGCAAAGGCCGCAACCCCGGATTTCATATCCGTGGTGCCACGCCCGTACATGATCCCGTCTTTGATTTCAGCGCCAAAGGGTGGCATCGACCAATCCGCAGCATCCCCAATGGGCACCACATCGGTATGGCCGTTGAAGCCGAAGGACCGCGTATTGCCTTTATTTCCCCAACGGGCAAACAGATTGCGAATACCGCCACGATCCGCCCAAGCGCAATCGAACCCGGCCTGTGTCAGCAGTTCCTCCAAGACCTCCAGCGCGCCTTCATTCGCCGGGGTCACAGAGGCGCAGCGGACCAATTGTGCAGTCAGGGCAACGGGATCAACGGAGGGCATGTACATTCCTTTTCAAACAATAGCCGGGCTTTTCAGGAGAAACCGGATAACCCCCTTCTTTTGTGGCGAAAAAGGCGCGGTGCCAAGGGGGCACCTGCAGGAAATGCTTAACAGCGGCCCAGCCACCTGTTAACATTAAGGCAATAATATGACCCGAGGCAGGGCATCAGCAGTACCGCAGTCATCCGAGCACCTGAAAACAGGGCCGATCCGATTGCACCACCACAAGACAGACAAGGGCAGAACCTGCCTGCGACCCTGTGCTGATCATTGTTCTCCGGGCCAAGGTGTGAGGCAGGACAATGGTAGCAGCATCAGAGCTTCCGATTAACACAGTGCGCGAGGGTACCACGGCGACCCAAATGGCACAGACCATCTTTGGCGAAGGCGTTACCGTAACCGGGGCCACATATTATGGCGACCGCGACAGCGCTGGTATCTATACAGGCGGGGATGCGGTGGCACCAGGCGTGACCCCCGGGGACACCGGCATTATCATGTCGACCGGGAACGCGCAGGATTTCACCAACTCCTCTGGTCAGGCCAACCAAAATACCAACACCTCGACAAATACTTCCGGGACAAACAACCACGGTCAATACAACGCGGCGGCTGGCGCACGGACCTATGACGCCTCAACGCTGGATGTAGACTTCATCCCTGACACAAACATCATGACGATGCAGTTTGTCTTTTCTTCCGAGGAATACCCCGAATTTGAAAATTCGATCTATCAGGATTTCGTAGGCGTCTGGATCAACGGCAGCTTGGTCCCGATGGATGTCGGGAATGGCGATGTTGATCCCGGCAACGTCAATACTGCCAACAACATCAACATGTACGTCAACAACCAGAATGACGATTTCAACACAGAGATGGACGGGTTCACCATCACCTTGACCTTGACGATGAACGTCAACGCCGGGGTAACGAACTCCATGCGCATCGCAATCGCGGATGTGGCGGATACCAATTACGATTCAAACCTGCTGATCGCTGGCGATTCTGTGCAGACAGGTCTGGTGGCCTTGTCGGACAACATTGACCTGTTCCCAGACGGGGACAAGGTGATCGATGTTCTGGCCAATGATATCAACAACGGGCCCGGCACGCTGACCATCACTCACATCAACGGCGTTCAGGTGGTGGCAGGTGACACGATCACCCTGCCCACCGGTCAAACTGTTGAATTAAACGCTGACGGAACATTCACGGTCACCGGCGATGGTGACGTCGAAAATTTCAACTTCACCTATACAATTGACAATGGCATCAACACCGATGTGGGTTTTGTAAACGCCACCGGTGTGCCCTGTTTCGTTGCCGGCACAATGATCGCCACACCTGATGGAGAACGCCCCGCCGAAACCCTTGTGCCCGGTGATCTTGTGTTGACCCAGGACGACGGCCCCCAACCGTTGCGCTGGATCGGGACACGGGAAGTTGCAGCAACCGGCGACTTTGCCCCGATCCATATCCGCGCCAACACCTTTGGGGTGCACCGCGATCTGCTGGTGTCACCTCTGCACCGCGTATTGATCCGCGACAATCTGGCAGAGCTGTTGTTTGGTGAGGCCGAGGTGTTGATCGCCGCACGTGATCTGGTCAATGACCGCTCTGTCCGGCGCCGTGCCGGGGGAGAGGTGACCTACGTGCACCTGCTGTTTGATCGTCATCAAGTTGTGTTTTCAGAAGGTCTGGAAACAGAAAGCTTCCTGCCCGGCCCCCAAACCACCAAGAGTTTCGAGCGCGAAGTCGTCGACGAGATTTGTGCGATTTTCCCGGAAATCGACCCCGAAACCGGCCAAGGCTATTCCCCCGCAGCGCGTCGCACCCTGAAACGCTACGAGGCGGACCTGCTGCGCGCCACAAAGGTGGCTTGATATGACCTGGCTGGCACTGTGTGATCATACCGACCGCCGCCTGTCCTTGCGGGGACTGGGCACCGATAAAAAAGATCGGCCGCAGCTCGCGGATAACCCCAGCACATTGTTGACCCAAGGCAGCATCATGTTCGAAACACGCCTGTCAGCAGATGGGCGTCCTCAGGTTCTGTTTGGGTATAAGAACACGTTTCCCTCCCTGCGCAGCCTGACCTTTCAGGCCATACCCGGTGGCGGGATCGCCATGGTTCAGGTGCAGAACGACGAAATTTCCCACGCCGCCATTCAACACACTGAAGCCGGGCGTACAGACGTTGTGCGCATCACCTATTCCTGGGACAGCACGGTAAACTGGGGTCGGATGACATTGGAGATGCCCGAGGAAACCGAAGTCACAAGTGTCTACATCGACAATCCACGCGCCTTGTCGTTGGATGACATCCGTGACCTGATGTTGGGGCGCAACAATCAAACTTTCGCCTCTGATATGATCTTTGCCGCACTGTCAGACCAGATTGAACCAATTGGCCCAATGCCAACTTTGCTACCTTCCACACCATTGGCAGCGCCGCGGGGCTATAAACCGGCCTCGGAAATGCGGCGCGGTGATACGGTGATCACCCGCGATGACGGCGTTGTTCCAGTGCTGCAACGCCTGCAACGCACAGTGCCGGCGCGGGGCAGTTTCCGCCCGATCCGCCTGCGCGCACCCTACTTCGGATTGCAGCAGGACGTTATTGTCGCCCCTGATCAACGGCTGATCATCGACGGACCCGAGGTGGAATATCTGTTCAGTCAGGAAGCCGTGCTGGTCCCCGCCCGCCATCTGGTCAACGGCTTTGCCGCGCTGACCGAACCATGTGGGCCGATGATCACCTATAATCAGCTGCTGCTGCCGCGGCACGAAACCCTACTTGCGGCGGGCACATTCGTCGAAAGCATCTATATCGGACGTATACGCAGACAGGCACATCATCTGCAAAGCAGCCTGCTGCACAGCTTTGACCGCACGCTCTTACCCGAACACCCGCGTCCGGCCCATCACGTCCTGCGCTGGTACGACGCCATTCATCTCGCGCGCCGTCGGGCAGCCTAGGGTCTGGCCCTAGTCGAAAAACGGGGTCATCTGCGCGATGATCACCGAATTTTCATCCAGCGCGCGCTGCATCAACGCGCGTTCTTCATCGTCGATTTCGTGACCTTCTTCTTCACGCTCGGCCAATGTGCCATAGCCTGTCACATCCAGTGGGTTGGTATCGGCTTGCTTCAGAATCGCAACCGTCTCGCGCACGGCCTCTGCTTCATCCACGCCGGACGCAAAGCACATCAGCGCAGCACCGGTCGCCTTCTCCGGCAGGCCGTCACCCTCCTTGCGGCCAATCTGGACCAGCAGGGTAAACACCTGTTGGCGCGATTTCTTCTCGGCTTTCTTAGGGTCGGACATGACAGGGGCCACCTTTTTCGTTTGATAGGCAGCCCTAGCGTGATCTGCCGGAATTGAAAAGGAAGTGTCGCAAAGTTCCAGACCTGAGTTGTGTTCCCGGGCGCGCAGAACGTAATACCATACCTTCCCGCAGCTAAAGCAGGATTGAAAGGTTGATCACTTCCAAAGGTATGCAGCATCCAAAATCCGTGACCCTCTATGAGGTGTATCCATATATTCGCCTTACGGTTTCGCATCACAACCGCACAGAGCAATCGCGGAACGCGGCGTTGAACTGGATCATGCAACACTCAATCGACGGATCGTCTGTGGCGACAGGATGAAAGCATGTTGGCAGTTAAGCAATGAAACAACTTTGAACATTGCCTAAGAGGTGGGGTTTAACGATACCGGGGTCAAAACACCGCTTGAAGCCGGCAACTTAACTTTGCGGGCAAGAGTAAATACGTGATTTACGCTGTCCAAAGCAGGTTGGTAACTTCTACTAAACAAATCATCAGATATTCGAGTTTGTTGGAAACAGGGCGTACGAATAATTTGGATTCCAGAACTCACTCAATTCCCAAGCCTTCCCCTGACGAACGACTGGGTCTGGAGCGGTTCTTAAATCAAGGATCGAATTGCCGACGCATAAAGACGGCCAATCAAACCAAATCTGGCAGGAGAAACCATGAGCAAACATCAAGTCGGCCTTATTGGACTTGGGTCCATGGGCATGGGTATGGCCAAGAATATCCTCAATGCAGGGTTCTCTCTAAAGGGATACGATATTTTTGAACCTGCCAAATCAGCACTTGCGACTGCCGGTGGGACCGCCACAAACAGCGTTGCAGAGGCCGCTCTTGATGTTGATATTTTCCTGCTCATGGTCGTGAATGCGGCTCAGGCTGAAGATGTCATTTTTGGATCCGGGAACGCAGTCACAGCACTGAAACCGGGCGCGACCGTGATGCTCTGTTCGACCGTTGCGCCCTCAGATGCAAAGGCCCTTGGCGAACGTGTGCTTGCCGCAGGTCTTGAGTTCCTCGATGCACCTGTCTCTGGAGGCAAGGTTGGTGCGGAAACCGGAACACTGACCTTAATGTGCTCTGGCTCCGACGCTTCTTTCGAGGCTGCGGACGGTGTGCTCAAGGCGATTTCAAAGGTCGTGCACAAACTTGGTACAGAGCCTGGACTGGGGGCCACCTACAAGGTCGTGCATCAGCTGGCGGCCGGTGTGCATCTTGTTGCAGCGGCTGAGCTGATGGCACTGGGAGCCAAGGCAGGTTGCGATTCCAGTAAACTCTTCGAAATTGTATCGCAGTCAGCAGGAGCCAGCTGGATGATGACGGATCGTGTTCCCCATATTCTCGACGATGACTTTGCGCCACGCTCAATGGTGGATATTTTTATCAAGGATCTCGGTCTTGTCTTGCAAACCGGGAAAGAAAATACCGTTCCACTTCCCCTTTCGGCTGCGGCGCATCAAATGCTGCTCGCGGCCTCTGGAATGGGACACGGTAAGCTGGACGATTCTGCAGTTGTCAAAGCCTATGAAGCAATGACTGGCGTGTCGGTTGCATCGTCACGGTCCTAGGGCGAAACCCAGCTGGAATATGGTGCAGTGGACGAAACTTTATCCGTCAGTTTTATAGTCAAAATACTGCTCGCATCCCAGTGAGCCGAGCAGGCGAAGTTTGCGGGATTCATGCTCCTTGGCTTCTTCGCCAATCCAGTTTGCAAAGGCTTTCACAGCCCTGCGGTTGAGATGTCGAGGCGGGCAGCAAAGCCAATATGTTGGGAAACAAAGGGCCCCTAGGTGCGGTGCAAGTGGCACGAGGCTTCCTGATTGCAACTCAGGCATGGCCAAAGTTGCCGTTTCCAAGACCACACCCAAACGGTCCACGGCAGCACGAATTGACATCGACGACCTGTCAAAGTGAAGCCCATGGCTGCTATCGACCGAGTCAATGTTTTGCCGTTCCAGCCATTCCTGCCAGGTTACCTGTGCTTTGACGGTATGGATCAGCCGCGCACTCCCGAGAGTTACGCTCAACCCGACAAGAGCAGCATCTTGCGCAAATTTCGGATGACAAAACGGCATCACTTGATCCGTGATCAGCGGCGTTGCGTTAACGCCTTTTGGCGGTTCAAGCCCATATCTGACTTCGAGATCGACATTTTCCTTATCGAAATCGGTCAGCTCTGATGTTGCATCCACGCGGATATCAAAATCCGGATGAGCTTCTACAAACCCGCCAATGCGCGGGGACAGCCATCGAACGCCAAAACTGGGAGCAACCCGGATGACCAAAGATCGGTACTCTTGCTTGCGTGACACCCGTGACCGGGCATTTCGGATTAATCCAAGTGCCTGAGTTGAGGAGGCGTAAAACAACTCTCCAGCTTCTGTTAACACCAGCCGTCGCTTGACCCGGCGAAACAGAGCAACACCAATGGCTTCTTCCAATGACTTGATCTGTTGGCTGACCGCGGACGGCGACACCCTCAACTCTTCGGCAGCAAGATTTAGCCGTGACAACCTTGCGACTGCTTCGAAAAATTGGATTGTATTCAAATTCAATGGCCTCACGCGAGTCTACCCTTCCTGTGAAGATATTTTCGCCTCGGCGATATCAAGATCGTTTAGCTCTGCTTCACATTAGATCAGCAGATCATGTTTGAAAACTGCTCTCGGATTCGGCCTAATCCAGCAACATCAGATAATTCATGGGAGGAACCAAAGTGAAACTCAAGACACTAGGATTGGCAGCCGCAACTGCTTTAATATTGAGCCTGCCTGCGATGGCAGAAGAGCTCGTTATTGGTACCAACGGCAAGCCAGGCAACCCACGCGTGACCGGCGCAGAAATGTTCGGTGCATTGCTTGAACAGGCTTCGGGTGGGAAGTTCACCGTGAAGGTCGCTCATTCTGCAACGCTGGGCGATGATCGTCAGATGCTTAAATCCGTGCGTCTTGGTACGATGCATATGACTGTGAATTCGGACGGCCCGGTTGCAGAAATTGTGCCCGATCTAAACGCCTTTGGCTTACCTTACCTGTTCACCAGCCTGCCACAGGCATGGGCCGTTTTAGACGGCGAGATTGGTGACAGCATCGCCGCGAAACTCGACGAGAAAGGGTATGTCGTTCTCTCATGGTGGGACAATGGGCTGCGTAAAATTACCCATACCTCAAAACCCATCACCCATCCTGATGACATCAAAGGGATGAAGATCCGTACACCGCAAAGCCAGGTTACAATTGACGCTTTCACCGCACTCGGGGCAAACCCGGCCCCCTTGGCATTCTCTGAACTGCCAGCTGCACTTCAGTCTGGCGTTTTCGAGGGGCAGGAAAACCCGTTGGCGAACATCTATTCATCCAAGCTGCACGAGCTGACGCCGTACATTGCAAAGTCCAACCACAAATACGAAATGGCACCCATCCTTGCATCCAAACGCTGGTGGTCAAAGCTGTCTGACGAAGACAAGGCAATGATCCAGGACGCGATGGATGCGGCGACGTGGTACAACCGTGGTGTCTTTTTGATCGCGGACTCCGAGCTGGAGCAGAAACTGATCGAAGAAGGTGCGAAGCTGAACGAAGTTGATGTCGACGCCTTCAAAGCCGCGACCGCAGGCGTTTACGAAAAGTGGGAAGGCGAAATCGGTGATATTGTACCCCGCATCCAAGAAGCCGCTAACGCTGCTGCTGGCAACTGATCGCTACGATGATGCGCGATATCATCATAGCGCCTCCCGCAGCAGGGCCTTTAGGCCCTGCTGTTATGGTGGTCGATACGGCGGTTAGGGCTGCCTGCGCAGCAATTTTATGGGTCACTTTCGTCACCATGTTTCTGCCGACCTTATTCAATGCCGTCCTTCGCTATACGACGAATGCAAGCCTTGTGTGGTCAGTCGAAGCGGTTCAATTGACATTTCCTTGGTTCATCATGGCAGGAGCTGTCCTGGCCGCTCAACATCAACGACATATTGGTGTGGAGGTGCTCGTCGCACTGATGCCAAAGCGGTTGGCCCGCTTCATCACAATACCGGTGCAGGTGCTGATCGTATTGGCGAGCCTGACCTTGTGCTACGTTTATTTGGGATTTGGCATGTTTGAAGGCGGAATGGGATTTGCCGCCGGTGACGTGGCCTTTACCTCACTCGGAATCCCTCAATCCTATTCATACCTCGCTATTTTGTTCGGATATTTTTTCCTGGGATTAACAGCGCTTGCCACGATCTATCGACTGGCGGCAGGCAGTGACGTTCACAGCGACGACGAACAGATTTCGATCAGCTAACCTTTCTGGGAGGGAACATTCATGTCATCGACCGCTGCGATTGTCTTTGTCGCACTTCTGTTACTGGCGACCCCCGTGGCGCACGCGCTGCTTATTGCCAGCGGGATTGCCATGATTTCGGATGACCCGATCTTCCTGTTCGAGGCTATTCTGAACGTCTACAAACCCACGGCCAGTTTCCCGATGTTGGCGATCCCTTTCTTCATCCTTGCTGGCGACCTGATGATGTCGGGCCGCTTTGGTGAATACCTTGTCACTTTTTCCAAAATCCTTGTCGGGTGGATGAAAGGTGGGCTGGCACAGGTCAGTGTTGTCGGCTCATTGTTTTTTGGGGGTGTTTCTGGATCTGCTGTTGCCGATGCTTCCGCCATGGGCAACGCGTTGATCCCGGTCCAAAAGAAGCAAGGCTATCCAGAGGGTTTCTCGGCAGCCGTCAATGCGTCTTCCTCAACCATTTCCGTTCTGATCCCGCCATCAATCCCCCTGATACTTTACGGGCTGGTCACGGAAACCTCGATCCCCAAGCTGTTCTTGGCAGGATTTGTGCCGGGTATCATGCTAACAGTGATGATCTTCGTAGTCTGCTTTGCGATCGCCCGGATCCGCGACCTGCCGAGGTCTCCGGTAGAAGAGCACAACCGCATTGTTGGAAGCGAATTTTTCGATAAACGTGACCTGTTGATGATTGTTGTGGCCACGGGTGCGCTGATTGCCTTGACCGTCAATGGCATCCTTTCGGCTGGTCTGGCATTCCTGCTGGGCATCACCATTGCCGCGATACACACCACATTCGTTTCACGCCGTTTTAGCTGGCGCAAGGTACCCACAGATCTATATCGGGCAATTCCAGCTTTGCTGATGCCTGTCATGGTCGTGGTGCTGGCCAGAGGTGGCGTCGTCACCCCGACCGAGATCAGCGTGATTGCAGTAGCCTATGCCTTGATTGTCGGCCTCCTGATTTATCGCGATTTGACGCCTGCCACTATTTTACGCTGTGTTCTTACGACTGGGATGATGACCGGGGTTATTATGCTGGTGATCATGGGATCAAGTACGCTGCAATGGATCCTCTCGTTTGAAAGCGTGCCAGAAAACCTTGCGGAATTCATGCTTGAAACGCTGAAGTCACCCTGGGCTGTGATACTTGGCATGAACCTACTCATGATCCTGATTGGGACATTTCTTGATCTGCCCGCTGCGGTTCTGCTTCTGGCACCGATATTCATCGGGGTGGCTGCAAAAATCGGCATGGAACCTATCCAGCTTGGTGTGATGATGGTCGTGAACCTCGCCATCGGGCTTTACACACCGCCGGTTGGCACAACGCTGTTTGTGTCTGTCGCCATTGAACGTGTTCCCATGGGCAAGGTCGTGATGCAATTGCTGCCCTTCTATCTGGTCGCAATTCTTGTGCTGATGTTGGTCAGCTTTGTACCCGGCCTGACCACGATCTTCCTCTGAAATCCCATGCAAGCAAACACCCAACCATTGAGGGCCCAAATGGCTATTACTGCGACGACACATCTCTCAAATATCTCACTGGAGGAACGCGCGCGGCGCATCCGCGTGCATGGTCTGAAAATGGCCCGCGTCGTCGGCAAAGCCTATGTCGGACAGGTGCTGGCAATGGCTGATGTCTTATCTGTGCTGTACTTCCATGCTTTGAACTATCGTTCGGAAGACCCGGAATGGGATGGCAGAGATCGGTTTTTCCTGTCGCATGGCCACATGGGCATTGCCCTTTATGGGGCACTCATTGAGGCGGGTATTTTGCCAGAAGATGAGCTTGAAACCTATGGCCAGGACGACAGTCGTTTCCCGATTTCCATCCAGCCAGCCTATACGCCGGGCATTGAAATTGCGAGCGGCACACTGGGTCACGGGCTTGGCATCGCGGTTGGGTCTGCGCTGACTTTACGCCGTCGTGGCAAGCCTTCGTTCATGTATTGTATGACGTCCGATGGCGAAATCAATGAAGGCTCTACCTGGGAGGCCGCCCTAAACGCAGGCAATCACAAACTCAAAAACCTGATTGTGGTGATGGACAATAACGACATGCAGAATGACGGGCCATCCTCGGAGGTCATGAACCTGGAACCCATTCAGGATAAATGGGCGGCCTTTGGGTTCGAAGTCTGGCGCGTGGATGGGAATAACATTCCGTCCCTGTGCCAAGCATTTGATGAGGCAAGGAATTCCAAGGCTGACAAGCCACGCATCATCATCTGTGACAATCAGATGGGCAAAGGTGTCTCCTTTGTCGAACACCGTGAAAAGCAGGTTCATTTTATGCCTTGGTCCGCCGCAGATCTTGAACGGGCTCTGGCAGAATTGGGAGACAGCAAATGAGACCAGCAAGAACTCAATCCCGGTACGAGGCGCGTGTTCCCGGTTCCGGTTTATCGACCCAATCAATGCTTGAATTTGAATCCGAAGGGGGATTGCCCATGCAATCGGCCCCGTTTGGCAATGCCTTGTGCAAAGTTGCGCGAGAGAACCCGGATGTGATGGCAGTTTCAGCCGATCTATCCAACGTCACTGACATCTCTCCGTTTATCAAGGAATTCCCTGACCGCTATGTTCAGGTCGGCATTTGCGAACAGGCGCTGGCAACCGTTTCGGCAGGCATGGCGCGCGAGGGAGATACGGTTTTTGCCTCAACTTATTGCGCCTTTGCGGCGCGACGGGCGTATGACTTCATCTATCAGGCAATTGCTGAAGAACAGCTAAACGTCAAAATCATCGGCGCGGTTCCGGGCCTTAGCACCGGATATGGGCCAACGCATATGGCCCCCGAAGACATCATGATCTTCCGGGGCATCCCTGATATGACCATTATCGACCCCTGTGATGGGCTGGACACAGAACAGGCTACCTACGCCATCGCCGAATACAAAGGTCCGGTATATATGCGTATCCCACGCGTTCAGGCCCCGGTGATACTCGACCAATTCGACTACGAATTCGAGCTTGGCAAAGCCAAAATGCTTCAGGACGGCAAGGATGTTCTGTTCATTTCGACTGGTCTGATGACCACCCGTTGCATCCTTGCGGCACGCCAACTCGCCAAGGACGGCGTAGAGTGCGCAATTCTGCATGTTCCCACCCTCAAGCCGCTGGATACCAAAACCATCGTTGAGGCCTGCCGCAAAACAGGGCGTCTTGTTGTGGTTGCCGAAAACCACACCATTCAGGGTGGTCTGGGAGAAGCAACGGCCATGGCATTGATCTCACAAGGAGTCATGCCGTCGGGATTCCGACAAATCGCCATTCCGGATGAATTCACCGATGCAGGCACACTTCCGACACTTCACAATCGATATGGCCTGTCGGTTCCCGAAGTCTGCAATTCTGTCAGATCCTGGCTGAAATAGCCGGTCAAAACGTCCCCGAGATAGAAAGAACGAGTATGACCACAGATGAAAATTCACGTTCAAACGTTAGCCTGAAAGAACGTGCCACTCGCATCCGCCGCTATGCCCTGCGCATGGGCGAAGTTCAGGGACAAGGGTACATTGCCCAGGCTCTGGGTTTGGCGGATGTCTTGGCGGTGATATATTTTCACGCCGCCAGAATGCGGCCCGAAGACCCGGAATGGGAAGGCCGAGACCGAGTGTACCTATCGATGGGACACTATGCGATTGCACTATACGCGGCCCTAATCGAGGCCGGAATTCTGCCCGAAAACGAATTGGAAACCTATGGCAGCGACGACAGCCGGATGCCAATGTCGGGCATGGCGGCCTACACACCGGGCATGGAGATTACGGGCGGATCGCTGGGTCACGGGCTGGGCATCGCTGTAGGCGGTGCGATGGGCCTGAAGCGCAAGAAATCTGACAGTTGGATCATCAATATGTTGTCCGACGGCGAGCTTGACGAGGGTTCAACCTGGGAAGCGGCAATGGCGGCAACCCATCACAAGCTCGATAACCTGATCGCTGTGGTCGATAACAACAACCAGCAGGCCGACGGCGCATCACAGGAGATGCTGGGAACAGAGCCGATCCACGAAAAATTCGCCGCCTTTGGCTGGCACGTACAGCGCGTCGACGGCAACGATATCGACGCCGTCGTTGCAGCATTCGACGGTGCCAAGGCGGGAGAAATAGCTAAACCGCATGTCATTATCTGCGACACCAAAATGGCCTGTGGCGTGCCGTTTCTCGAAGCGCGGGAGAAAAACCATTTCTTGCGTGTTGAGCCCCAAGAGTGGGCCGAGGCCATCAAAATTATCGACGAAGGACGCATTTCATGAGCGCTCAAAGATTTGGAAAATATGACCCTCGCCCTCCTGTTCCCGCAGGTCACCGTCTGAAAACTTCCGCCATGATCGCTTCATTGGCTGCCGACGGCATGCCAGTGATTGCCGCCCCTTTTGGACAGGCTCTTAACGAATTGGCTCAATCTAACGACAAGATTGTCGGTCTTAGTGCGGATCTGGCGAAATACACAGATATCCACGTTTTCCGTGATAAATATCCAGACCGTTTCTATCAAATGGGCATGGCCGAACAGGTTCTGGTGTCAGCAGCGGCGGGATTGGCCCGCGAGGGGTTTCAATCCTGGGCGACGACCTATGCCGTCTTTGCTGCCCGTCGCGCCTATGACTTCATTTGCATGGCAATCGCCGAAGAGAACCTGGACGTTAAAATCATTGGCGGCCTGCCCGGTTTGACCACAGGCTATGGCCCCAGCCATCAGGCGACAGAAGATCTCGCAATCTTTCGCGGCATGCCCAATATGACGATCCTCGACCCTTGTTGTGCAACGGATATCATGCAGGCAACCAAGGCACTGTCCGCCTACAAAGGGCCTGCCTACATGCGACTGCTGCGTGGTAATGTACCCGATGTACTGGGCGAATACGGGTATCAGTTCGAACTTGGCAAGGCCAAGATGATCCGGGACGGTGTGGATGTTCTCTATATCTCGACGGGTCTTATGACCATGCGGGTTCTGGAGGCAGCCAAAAAGCTGGCAAAAGACGGCGTAGATTGTGCTGTGCTGCATGTACCTACGATCAAGCCGTTTGACGCAGCAACAATTGCCGAAGCCGCCGGGAAGACAGGACGCCTGGTCATCACGGCGGAGAACCACACGATTATTGGTGGACTTGGCGAGGCAGTCGCAGCCGAGCTTATGCGGCGCGGTGTGCACCCCACTTTCCGCCAAATCGCCTGCCCGGATGAGTTTCTGGATGCTGGTGCCTTGCCGACCCTGCACGAGCGATATGGTTTGTCGGAAGATGCAGTCATTCGTCAAACGAAAAACTGGCTCAGCGAATAATCTGGAAAGTATCAAATGACAAAAATAGTATTTCTTGACCGCGAAACCATTGGTCCTGGTGTCATACTCAATCGGCCTCAGACGGATCACGAGTGGGTAGAGTATCAGGCGACAGCGGAAGCGCAGGTGTTAGAGCGGGCGAAAGACGCCGATGTGATCATAACCAACAAAGTGCCCATCGGCGAAACCACTCTTGCGGGCCTGCCCAACTTGAAAATGATCGCCATCGCTGCAACCGGTTATGACGTTGTGGATGTAGCGGCATGTTCCAATCGCGGTATCATCGTGTCAAACGTGCGCGGCTATGCCATCAACACCGTTCCCGAACACGCCTTTGCACTGATCTTCGCCTTACAACGCAACATCGTGGGATACCGACAGGATGTGATTGACGGTGCATGGCAAAAATCCGGTCAGTTCTGTTTCTTTACCCATCCCATTCGTGACCTGTCCGGGGCGCGACTTGGCATACTCGGCGAAGGCGTAATCGGGCAGTCGGTGGCACGGATAGGCCGGGCGCTTGGGATGGATGTTGTGTTTGCCTCGCATAAGGGTGTCGAGGGTCTCGGGCCACTTTACACACCTTGGGATGAGGTCATGGAGACCAGCGATGTTCTGACCCTGCATGCTCCGCTAATGCCCGCCACACGCAATATGATCTCAACCCCGGAATTTGAGGCCATGAAGCGGAAACCCATCATTATCAATACGTCGCGTGGGGGGCTTGTAGATGAAGCCGCCATGGTTGATGCGCTGGATCGCGGATTGATTTCCGGCATCGGTTTTGATGTGCTGACTTCAGAACCCCCTCAACCTGACAATCCGATTTTGCAAATCCTTGATCGCCCTAATGTGATCGTCACCCCGCATGTCGCCTGGGCATCAACTGAAGCGCGGCAAACGCTTTGGGATCAGGTAGCGCACCATATTGATAATTTCCTGACCGGGCAGCCCTCCAATGTTGTCGGCTGAAGAAAAACTGCGCTCCCTGTTTAACGCTGCACTTGAAGCGGCGGACCCAAAGCGGATCCTTGCCAGACATCTGCCCGCAAGACCCAGTGGCCGCACAATCGTTTTGGGTGCGGGCAAAGCATCAGCCGCGATGGCAGCGGCGGTCGAGGCACATTGGGATGGCCCTTTGGAAGGGTTGATCATTACACGCTATGGCCACTGTTGCCCAACCCGGCACCTGCGTATTGTCGAGGCGGCGCATCCGGTACCAGATGAAGCGGGACGCAAAGCCACGGCAGAACTGATGGCACTAGCCCAATCCGCCGGGCCTAACGATCTGGTGTTGTGTCTTATCTCGGGTGGCGGATCGTCACTGCTTAGCGCCGCTCCCACGGGGATCACATTCGAAGAAAAACAATCCATCAACAAGGCGCTTTTAAAATCCGGGGCACCGATTGCAGAGATCAACTGTGTCCGCAAACATCTGTCCGACATAAAAGGGGGCAAACTTGCGGCGCTGGCAGCACCGGCAAAGGTGGTCACCCTGTTGATCTCGGATGTGCCCGGAGATGACCTGGCCACTATCGCATCGGGCCCGACCGTGGCCGATTTGTCCACGCGTCAAGACGCTTTGGCAGTACTCAAACGCTATGACGTGACTGTTTCCAATACCATTCTGCGACATTTGGAAAACGCAGCATGCGAAACTCCAAAAGCGGAGGATCAGATATTCGCAAACTGCGAAACGAGAATGATCGCCACGCCGCAAATATCACTGGAAGCTGCCGCAGCCAGGGCCATGGAGATGGGGTTAACCGCCCATATCCTGAGCGACCGGATCGAAGGTGAGGCGCGGGATACGGCAAAGGCTTTGGGCGCAATCGCACTGCAGGTGGCACAACATGGCCAGCCTTTCAGCAAACCGTGCGTTCTGCTTTCTGGCGGAGAGACCACTGTGACCGTACGGGGGTCCGGGCGCGGCGGCCGCAATGTAGAGTTCTTGTTGGCCCTCGCCCACGTTCTTGAAGGTGCACCTGGGATCTATGCCCTTTCCTGTGACACTGATGGTGTCGACGGGCTGGAGGAAATTGCTGGTGCCGTGATCGGCCCACAGACTTTGAAGAACGCCGGAGATCGGGGGATGAACACACGCGCCATGCTGGACAATAATGATGGCCACAGCTTGTTCGAAGCACTTGAGGCTCAGGTTATCACTGGTCCCACTTTGACCAATGTAAACGATTTTCGTGCGATCCTTATTGAGTGAGTTCGTATTCCCAGGACGGTGTCATGGCATTATTGCACAAACCGGGTTTGGTAGGCTCCGGCGCGCCGAGACCGGGCGCAATCCCGCTGTCACGCTGGATGTTCCACAACCCAATTCAAATCCACGCCCTCTCCTGACCACATGCGATTTCACTCGCACGACACAAGATAATGACCCTGTCACGGCACACTGCAGGCTCTACCGCCCCCTTTTGGCCCAATATACTGTCCACACCCTCGACCGGTCACTGCGGTCATATTCCCCTCCACCGCCACATCAATATGTCGCAAGATTTGAAACAATCCGTTGCTCACAAAGAAAAGGCCGTACGCAACAGGATCAGTCAGGATCGCCCGCAGGCATGTTTTACAAGCTAACATACATCATGCGCCCCGGCCCTCCTGTCGCGACCAGGCCCGTGGAGTCAGCGCTGGTAAATCACCGGGAACCAATCTTCGCGCAGGATCTGGCCCGGCGTCATGTTGTGGCCCGGAAACGGTGGCGAAGTCGGACCGGGGCGCTCGACATAACGCGCGTCATCACCCACAAGGCGCAATGAAAACGCACGGCGGCGCGTGTCGGTCGTATTGCCCCGTGCGCCATGCAATGTGCCGTAGTTGAAGGCCACTGCGTCGCCCGGCTCCATTTCCCATTCGCGGATTGCCATACCCTCGGCGTCCGGGTCCGGCACTGGCATATATTCATCGTCATTCGGATAGAAACTGGTCTCTGCCAACCAGCGGGTGGGCAACACCGGTTTCTCCCACGCATGGCTTCCTGCCACACACCGCAGGCTGGCTCCCTTAACTGTATCCATCGGCGACCAGAAACTGACGTTCTGCATCCCATCGACAAAGTAATAAGGGCCATCCTGATGCCACGGTGTTGGCTTGGATGTTCCCGGCTCTTTGACAAGCACATGATCGTGGAATACCTGCACACGCTTTGATTGCATCAGATCAGCGGCCACTTCGCCCGCGTCGGAGTTTCGGATCACATGTTCGAATTCACTGATACGGTTCCAGTTGCAATAATCATCAAAAAACCGCCCGCCTTCGCCTTCTTTGAGGTTCTCGGCGGCATAGGGGCCGGGTTCATCCATATTGCGTTCAATACCCGCGCGGATCGTCTCGACATGATCGGCAAACAGCCCTTTGATCAACACAACGCCATCGCGCTGGAAGGTATTGATATCGTCTTGAGTGACAAGTGGGTGCATGTGTTCGTCCTCCGTATTGGGAACAGGCATAAGTAACAAAATATTTAACTTCTAATAATATTTACTCATACTATTATTAGGCCAATGCTATACCTTACTCTTCGTCAATATGAATACATTGTCGGCGTTGCCGACACAGGCAGCCTGACCAAAGCTGCTGCGCAACTGAATGTCTCGCAACCCTCGCTTTCGGTTGCGATCACACGGGTCGAACAGCACCTCAAAGGCACGATTTTCCTGCGCGGAAAAGGGTCTGCAATTGAGATTACCCCTTTCGGACACCGTCTGATCGCCAAGGCGCGGAGTCTCTTGGCGTTAGGGGCTGAGATTGAACAGGATCACGACGTGGCGCAGACATGGGTGCTGGGTTGTTTTGCAGATATCGCGCCATGGTACATGGCCCCCGTACTCAAGAAACTTGGTGACCGTTTTCCAGCGCTGACATTTGTAGGGCGCGAAGGGCGCTTTGCTGATCTGGGGCGCGATCTGGCGGAAGGGAAGATAGATTTTGCGATTTCCTATGATGTCGGATTCGAGGGAAATTTCACGCGGCGCAAACTGGTTGATATCGCGCCAGTGGCCTTTGTCGCCACGGACCATCCTTTAGCGCAGGCAAACACGCTGGAACTCTCTGACCTAAAAGATATGCCCCTGATCCTGTTCAACGAGGATCTGTCGGAAGGGTTCATGCGGGATTTGTTTACGCGAATAAATCTGACACCTGTGATTCAGCAAAAGGTGGCATCACTGGAAATGATGCGCTCTCTTGCGGCAAATGGTGTGGGCGTTGGCATCAGCTATTCCTGCCCACCCGGGCACCTGAGCTACGATGGCAAACCTCTTGTGACGCTGCCAATTGCCACGCCAGAGGCCAGAACAGAAATTGCCCTGATCTGGTCAGGCTTGCGAGCAGATTCCCCTGATTTCGACGCCATCCTTGATGCGCTTACACCTCCAGTGGTTGATGCTGTAAGCTCTGAGTGAGCGGGCCTCAGGCGCATTCGTCAAGGATTTGATCCAGAACAGCGATGATCATCTCGGCATCCTCTGCCTCAATTGTCAGCGGAGGTCGGATTTTGAGGATATTGTCTTTTGGCCCCTCACTGCCGATCAGAATGCGATGGTCGCGCATGCGGTTCTTGACGTAGGCGCAAATCTCCGTCGCTTCGGCTCCATCAGGCCGGATCAGCTCCACCCCCAGAAACAACCCCATTCCCCGCACGTCGCCCACGCAGCCATGCTTGGCTTCCAGCATTCTAAGACCGGCCATCAATTGACCGCCGATCAGCCGTGCGTTTTCCTGCAAGCCTTCGTCGTCCACGATCTGCAAAACCTCGCGACCTATCCGGCATGACAGGGTCGATCCCCCGAAGGTCGAGAAAAACTCGATTCCATTGTCAAAGCTCTCTGCGATTTCCTTGGTTGTGACGAGCACCCCCATCGGATGCCCGTTGCCAATCGGTTTGCCCAGGACAACGATGTCGGGCCGCACCTCCTGGTGTTCAAACCCGAAATAGTATTCACCCAAACGTCCAAGCCCCGTCTGAACTTCGTCCGCGATACAGATGCCACCTGCGGCGCGGATCTTGGCGTAGACCGCTGACAAATACCCTCTTGGCGGTATAATCTGACCACCAACCGAAGGGAAGGTTTCTGCGATGAACCCTGCAACCCCCTGTCCTTTTTGGTGAAGGGAAGCGATCGCCGGATCGACAAGATCCGCGAATTTCTGCGCTCGGTCAGGGTCATCACGCCGGAAGGTTCCACGGTAATCATCTGCAACCTCAACCAGTTCGACCCAATCGGCCTGCCCCACGCCATTCGGCTTGTTGAACTTGTAGGCGGAGATATCGACAGCACCTGTGGTATTCCCGTGATAGCCATGGTCGGGCGTGATCATGCCCTTGGCACCGGTGTGGGCGCGCGCCAGCCGCAGGGCCAGCTCGTTCGCTTCGGACCCGGAATTCACGAAAAAACACACCTGCAAATGATCAGGCATCTTCGACAGGATTTTGTCGGCAAACGCGGTCTGCGCAGGATGCAGATAGCGGGTGTTGGAGTTGATCTGCTTGAGTTGATCCGCCGCTACGGCCTGAATGCGCGGATGGGCATGGCCCACATGTGGTACATTGTTATATGCATCCAAATAGGGACGGCCCCATTCGTCAAATAGGTGATGCCTCCAGCCACGTACCAACATCACCGGGTCATCATAGGTCAGGCTCAGATTGCCACCGAAATGCGCATCCCGGCCCTGCCTGATCCCTGCCTTGTCGGTCGGGAAATAGCGCAGCTTCTCGTCGGGCAGATTCAGCATTGCCGCCGGATTGGGGCAGATCGCGCGCCACAGATACATCTCGTCGGGATCACCCACACCCGGCCAATCGGCCTCAATCCCTTCGGTGGTCAGCGCCAGTTGGAAATGCACGTGCGGTGCCCACCCACCGTTCATCGAAGGATCGCCGAGACGGCAGAACTCTTCGCCTTTTTCAATCATCTGTCCTACCTTCAGGCGGTCCAGAAACTCAGGGTCGAGATGACCATAGAGGGTGAAAAACGGATCGCCTGCCGGGGTCTCGTGGCGCAAAATGATCACCCCGCCATAGTCCAGATGCCCCGCGCGATATTCTGCGATGAACACCTCGCCGCGCAGGGGTGCAAACATGGGCGTGCCCGCAGGCGCAAATACATCTACGGCCAGATGCACCGTGCGGCGATCGCTGGCCTTCCATGGCCCTTTGCGAAAGGCGGGTTCCGCATAGATCAGACGCGGTTCATGATAGTAGCCGAGCCACATGCGCCCCTGATCCTCGAACTCCTCTCCCACTCTTGCGGCTTCCTCCAGCGGCAAGTGAAACGGGTTCTGCGGCCAGGTTGATTCCTCAACAGACAGAGACCCCAGTGGCGCATTCGACAGGTCACACCCCATCAGGGGCGAGAAATTTCCGCGTTCCTGTTCAAGCCATGCCGCCACCCGGTCGGCCCCATCAACCACCGGCAGACCACAAGCCGCCCGCGACCTTGCCGACAGCAAACCACCATGCAGAGAGCATTCTTCCAGAAACCGCCAGGCCGGTGCCTGCGAAATGGTGACATAGGGGTCATCGGGATTTTCAATGGCCATCAATGTGGAGTTCACCACGCTCACCGCCAGCCGCATGCGTAAGAGCGGCCAGATCATGTCGACCTCTTCCACTGTGAGCGGGTTGGCATGATGATAGCCGGCGACCAAGGCGGCAAGGGCGGCTTCAGGGCTCGGGTGATCCAGCACGATGTAAGCTGCAGCAATCGCCAGGTCGCAGATCCGAGGGGCCGCACACATGTCGCCCAGATCGATCAGGCCGGAGACGCGGCGCGGCGCGTTCAAGGTGCCTTCGATCAGGATGTTATAGTCATTGGCATCGTTGTGGATCGCCTGACGCGGCAACCTCTCCAGCGCCGGTTTCAGCACCGCAAATTGGCGATGAATGTCCTCTATCATCTGACGTCGGGCCGGATCGGCAATGCAGCCGGTTTGATCTTTGATCCAACCCGCGCGCATCAGGTCCCATTTGAAATCACGCTCCAGCCCGTCATGCTGGAAATCAGCCAAAGCCAGCGCCGCACCACCGAGCACCTGCCCGACCTCATGGATCAGCCCATCACTTTTCGGTGCCACATGTGCATAACATTGCCCCGGCAGTTGACTTAGAACCCAGGCAAGACGCTCTGCACCTGTCTCGTCTTTCAGGGAAACCAGCGGCCCGCTCTGCACCGCACGTACAACAACCGGACAAGGCAACTGCGGCTGTCTTGCGGTGATATGCTCGAATGCCTTGACCTGCATGTCCACCAACCACGTTTCGCAGCCCGCGCGCATGACCTTGAGAATGTATCCCTTGCCATCATCGGCTTTTGCCAGAAAGTTAAGATCATATTCACCATCCAGCTGGCTCAGCTGTGCAGTAATGCCCCAATGTTGCTCTAACGCCGTCCGCCAATGCTGGATGTTCCGCATGAAATTGTCCCTGGTTTTTGAAATGCTGAAATGCGGGCCGCCTAGAGTTGCGTGCGCAGTTTGTACCCCGGTAAAAACAACAGCCTGACCTTTGTGACCGCTGCGGCATTGTCCCAAGTCACCCTGTCAATTGCAAACAAGGCACTAAGAGGTGCGACCCCCAACACTTCCGCGTCCCCTTGATCAGCCTGCACCGCCGAGAAGGAAATATCCCCGTGTGTGTAAGGCGCATGTTCTATCAACCATTCATTGGCGCTCAGCACGTCGAATGGTTCTGCCGCCGCGTCCGGGACGATGGCCGTGTTGATCCACCTGTCCTCAACGGCATAGGCCGCATCATCGGCCAAGTGCAAAGCCCGCACATGCAACAGCTTGTCTTGGGCTCTGGTCTTCATCGTGCCGCTGACACTGACAGGTGGCACAGCAATTCTGCGCGTGATCAGTTGATAGCCATATTTCGCGCCGTGTTCCTCGACCTCGTGACGGATCACCGCGATATCTATCGTTGCCTTGGCAACAGGTTGCGCTGCGACGCGTGTCCCGGCCTTGCGTCTGCGGTCCAGCAAACCACTTTCAGCCAAGGACCGCAGCGCCCGGTTCACTGTGGATCTTGCGCAGCCGAACTCGATTGCCAGATCAGCCTCATTGGGGATCAGCTCACCCGGCGGCCATTCACGGGCATGGATACGGCGCAAGACTTCGCTCTGCACGCTTTGCCAGTTCCGAAACGTGGGTGTGTTCACAAGGCGTCTCTCAATGCGTCGATTGCGCGTTTGTAGGCAGCGACAATATCCGCCCGTTGTACATGCTGGCCGTGCTGTACCATATGGCGTCCTGCCGACCAAACATCTTTCACCAATCCGTCATCTCCTGCGAAAATCCAGGCATCAAGTGCCGTGTCACCCTGCCTGCCCCACATGTGTTCAGAGCCTGTGTCGAGGGCCAGAAAATCAGCCCAACACCCGGCTTCGATACGGCCCGTTTCACGTCCCGATGCCTGCGCGCCACCTTGCAGCATCCCGTCATACATCCGGCGGCCGGTCGACTTGTCCGGTGATGCCAATGCCGCGCGCGTGCCATCACGCAGGCGCTGTGAATAATCCAGCGTGCGCAACTCCTCACTCAACGAGATGCGGATGTTGCTGTCCGACCCAATGGCAAATGCGCCACCGTGATCCACCCAGCGCACCGCGTCGAATATCCCATCCCCTAGACTACTTTCGGTGATCGGACACAGACCGGCAACCGCGCCGGAACGGGCCAGTGCAATCGTCTCATTGGGCGTCATCTGAGTGCAGTGGATCAGGCACCAGCGTTGATCCAGTTGCAAGTTATCTAGCGCCCAGGTCACAGGCCGTGCCCCCCAGTGTTCCTCTACCTCAGCGACCTCTGCACGTTGTTCGGCCAAGTGCATATGGATCGGCCCGGCAGGAAATGCCGTGCTGTACCCTCTCAGATCTTCAATTCCGACCGCGCGCAACGAATGGGGCGCAACACCGATATTACTGTCAGCAGACGCCTGTTTGATACTGACCTCCGCCGCACCGTGAAGGACCTGAAACTGCTCGAAGGTGTTGCCAAACCGGACTTGCCCTGCGGTCAGCGCGCGCTGATCACAACCGCCGAACTGATAATGCACCGGCAACAGGCACAGCCCCATGCCAGTCTGATCCGATGCAGCAACAATACACGCAGAGGTTTCCGCGATATTGTCATAGGCAACGCCGCCGGGTTGGTGATGCAAATAGTGGAATTCAACCGAGGCACCATAGCCTGCCTCAAGCATCTCCATCTGCACAAAAGCAGTGATCGCTTCAATATGGTCAGGCGTCAGGCGGTCGAGAAACCGAAACATCAGCTGCCGCCACGTCCAGAAGCTGTCACTTGTATCAGGGCCACGCCCCTCTGTCAGACCGGCCATCGCCCGCTGAAACGCATGGCTGTGCACATTCACCGGCGCGGGCAACAGCATTGAAACTTGCGTGGCCTGATCTGGTACGGGCGCACCGCTTTGCACCTCCTTGATGCGGCCCTGCCCATCAATCTCGACAATCACCTTTTTCGCCCAACCGCTGGGCAATAAGGCTGTCTCGGCCCAAATCCTCTGCATGGCTCACTCCGCTTGACATATTATTATGTACGCGCATAAAAACATTAAGCGCACTAATTTACAAGTGAGTCGACCATGCTTCTAACGAACGCCACAATCGTGACGCTTCACGAGGACAAGGACTACGGTCTGATCGAAGAGGGTGCGATTGCCCTTGATGAAGAGCGTATCGCCTGGGTCGGCCCGGCGGCGGATACCCCCGACATCTACAGTACCGCCCAAACGCACGATTTAGGCGGGCGGCTTGTGACGCCTGCGCTGATCGACTGCCACACACATATTGTTTTTGGCGGCAACCGCGCGACGGAATTCGAACTGCGGTTGAATGGTGCAAGCTATGAAGAAGTTGCACGCGCGGGTGGCGGTATTGTTTCAACTGTCAAAGCGACACGCGCTGCTTCCGAGGAGGCATTGCTGGCAGATGCCCTTACCCGCGTCGATGCGCTGATTGCCGAAGGAGTCACGCTGATTGAGGTCAAGTCAGGCTACGGTCTGAATCAAGATACAGAGCTGAAGATGTTGCGCGTTGCACGGAAAATCGCGCAGATGCGCCCGGTGGACATCCGCACCAGTTTCCTTGGTGCCCATGCTGTTCCGCCCGAATTCAAAGGTGAACCGGATGCCTATATTGACGATGTTTGCATCCCAACGCTGCGCGCGGCACATGCCGAAGGTTTGGTCGATGTGGTAGACGGGTTTTGCGAAGGCATCGCCTTTGACACAGCGCAAATTGCCCGCGTCTTTGACGTGGCGGTCGAACTCGACCTGCCGGTCAAGCTGCACGCAGAGCAGCTGTCAAACATCGGCGGCACACAATTGGCCGCAAAATACGGCGCGCTGAGTGCGGACCATGTGGAATATGCTACTGACGCCGATGCACAGGCTTTGGCTGCTTCCAGCACGGTTGCAGTTGTGCTGCCTGGCGCGTTCTACACGCTGCGCGAAACGCAGGCGCCGCCAGTCCACTCCTTCCGCGCCCACCACGTGCCGATGGCACTGGCGACCGATTGCAACCCCGGTTCATCCCCTCTGGCCTCGCCCTTGCTTGCCATGAACATGGCCTGCACCCTGTTTCGGATGACTCCGCTGGAAGCATTGCTTGGCATGACAGCCCATGCAGCGGCGGCTTTGGGTGATACAAACCGGGGCCGCATCGCCGTAGGCGCACAAGCTGATCTGTGCGTCTGGGATGCTGAGCATCCATCCGAACTTGCCTATCGCATCGGGTTTAACCCACTTCACAATCGCATCTTCAAGGGGTCGCTATGACAATCACACTCACGCCGGGTGCGGCAACACTGGCGCAGCTTCATGACATCTGGGCCAATGGTCATGCTGTCGTCCTCGACCCCTCCTCTCACGCGGGGATCGCTGCTGCACAGGCATTGGTGACAAAGGCTGCGAATGGAGAAACGGCGGTCTACGGCGTCAACACCGGCTTTGGCAAACTCGCCAGCGTCAAGATCGCCGCCAAAGACGTGGCAACACTACAGCGCAACCTGATCCTGTCCCACTGCTGTGGCGTGGGTGACGCTCTGGACGAGGCAACGACACGGCTGATGATGGTGCTGAAGCTGCTGTCGCTTGGGCGCGGTGCCTCTGGTGTTGCCATGACCACTGTCGAGATCATTCAGGATATGCTTGGAAAAGGTGTCACACCTGTGATCCCCAGCCAAGGTTCGGTGGGTGCCTCTGGTGATCTGGCACCGCTCGCCCATATGGCTGCGGCGATGATCGGAGAAGGTGAAGCCACCTATGAAGGGACGCGCATGCCAGCACGTGAGGCGCTGGCCAAAGCAGGGATCACACCCATCGTGCTGGGCGCAAAAGAGGGGCTGGCCCTGATCAACGGCACGCAATTCTCCACGGCTTGTGCGCTCGTTGGCCTCTGGGGCGCATGGCGCAATGCCGCGACTTGTGTGCTGACCTGCGCGCTGTCGACCGATGCAATCATGGGGTCCACCGCACCGTTGCAGGACGCCATACACACCCTGCGCGGTCATGCCGGTCAGATCGCGGTGGCCCGCGCCCAGCGCGCACTTATGGATGGATCGCAGATCCGTGAAAGCCATGTCGATGGCGACACCCGCGTGCAGGACCCCTACTGCATCCGCTGCCAGCCACAGGTGACAGGTGCCGCAATGGATTTGCTGCATTTCGCGGCCCGCACGCTTGAGATCGAGGCAAATGCCGTCACAGATAATCCGTTGGTGTTGGTAGATGACGATCTGATCGTTTCGGGCGGGAATTTCCACGCGGAACCGGTTGGTTTTGCCGCTGACCAGATCGCCGTTGCAATTTCTGAGATTGGCGCAATTGCACAGCGGCGCGTTGCCTTGATGGTTGATCCGACCCTCAGCTTTGATCTGCCGCCCTTCCTGACGCCCGATCCCGGTTTGAATTCCGGCCTGATGATCGCCGAGGTCACCACGGCCGCCCTGATGAGCGAGAACAAGCACCTCGCCAATCCCTGCACCACGGACAGCACGCCAACCTCCGCCAATCAAGAGGACCACGTCAGCATGGCCGCCCATGCCGCGCGCCGTCTGTTGCGGATGAACGCGAACCTGAATGTAATCCTTGGCGTTGAGGCGATGTGCGCCGCACAAGGCATTGAGTTCCGCGCACCTTTGCAGACCAGTGCGCCACTTAAAGCTGCAATGGCCGCTTTGCGTGCAGAGGTTCCCGCGATTGCCGAGGATCGCTATATGGCTCCGTCGATCGAAGCGGCTGCGGCGCTGGTTGTCTCAGGCAGATTGTCGGATGCGGTTGACCTGCCCGCCTATGTCAAAGGACAGGCAGTATGACCCCAGTGACGGTCAGGCAAGGCAGCGGCCCGATTGTCCTTGGCCTGCCGCATACAGGGACTTATGTGCCTGATGACATCGCGGCCAAGCTGAACGACAACGGGCGCAAGCTGACCGATACCGATTGGCACATTGATCGCCTTTACGACGGGCTGCTGGCGGATTCGACCAGCGTTACGGCCAACTTCCATCGCTATGTGATTGACGCAAACCGTGACCCCTCTGGCGCAAGCCTTTATCCCGGTCAGAACACCACGACGCTGGTGCCGCTGACGGATTTTGATGGCAAGGATATCTGGGATACGCCGCCAAGCGAAGCCGACACCGAAGACCGCCGCCGCAAGTTTCACGCGGCCTATCACGCGGCCCTCAAGGAAGAACTGATGCGGGTGAAGGCGATCCACGGTATCGCGATCTTGTATGACTGCCACTCGATCCGCAGCAAAATTCCCTTCCTGTTCGATGGCACCCTGCCCGATTTCAACATTGGCACGAACCTTGGCGCGACCTGCGGCCGTGTCATTGAAACCGCCACCTATGGCCTTTGCCGCGCCGAGGATGGTTACACCACTGTCCTGAACGGCCGTTTCAAAGGCGGCTGGACGACACGCCGTTATGGCAAGCCCGAACAGGGCATCCACGCCATCCAGATGGAACTCGCCCAATCCACCTATCTCAGCGATGAAGCCCCGCCCTGGAGCTATGACGAGATCAAAGCCACCCGCCTGCGCCGCCCTCTCTCGCGGCTTCTGGGCAAACTTGCACATATCGCCATCAACGGAGATCTGACATGAATATTTCCCGCCACAACCTGCGCGACGTTTACCCGCCGACAGGCTCTGAGATCACGGCCAAAAGCTGGCTGACCGAGGCACCAATGCGGATGCTGATGAACAACCTGCACCCTGATGTGGCCGAGAACCCGCATGAGCTGGTTGTCTATGGCGGTATTGGCCGCGCGGCGCGGACATGGGAAGATTTTGACGCCATCGTCGCCGCTCTTAAAGAGCTTGAGGACACCCAGACGCTGCTTGTGCAATCGGGTAAACCCGTGGGCGTATTCAACACCCATAAGGATGCGCCGCGTGTGTTGATCGCCAACTCCAACCTTGTGCCACATTGGGCCAATTGGGATCACTTCAACGAATTGGATAAAAAGGGCCTGGCAATGTATGGCCAGATGACCGCCGGTTCGTGGATTTACATCGGCACGCAAGGCATCGTGCAAGGCACCTATGAGACCTTTATGGAAGCAGGCCGCCAGCACTATGAGGGCAACCTCAAGGGCCGTTGGATTTTGACAGGTGGTCTGGGTGGGATGGGTGGTGCCCAACCGCTGGCCGCTGTGATGGCCGGCGCATGTTGTCTGGCGGTTGAATGTGATGAGACCCGCGCCGATTTCCGTCTGCGCACACGGTATGTCGATGAGAAAACCCATGATCTGGACGAAGCACTCGCCATGATCGACAAATGGACGGCCAATGGCGAAGCCAAGTCCGTGGCGCTGATCGGCAATGCCGCAGATGTCTTCCCCGAGCTGGTCAAGCGCGGTGTGAAGCCCGATATGGTCACCGACCAGACCTCTGCACACGATCCGGTCCACGGCTATCTGCCGCAAGGCTGGACCGTCGCCGAATGGCGCGCCAAACAGGAAAGCGATCCCAAAGGGGTGGAGCGAGCTGCCCGCGCCAGCATGAAGGTGCAGGTCGCCGCGATGGTGGATTTCTGGAATGCAGGTGTGCCAACGCTGGATTATGGCAACAACATCCGTCAGGTGGCCCAGGAAGAAGGGCTTGAAAACGCCTTTGCCTTTCCGGGCTTTGTGCCCGCCTATATCCGTCCGCTTTTCTGCCGTGGTGTAGGGCCGTTCCGTTGGTGCGCACTGTCCGGTGATCCGGAGGATATCTACAAGACGGACGCCAAGGTCAAAGAACTGATTGACGATCCGCATCTGCACAACTGGCTGGATATGGCGCGCGAGCGGATTGCATTTCAAGGCCTGCCGGCACGCATTTGCTGGGTCGGTCTGGGCCTGCGCGACAAGCTGGGGCTGGCCTTCAACGAGATGGTACGTACGGGAGAGCTTTCCGCGCCTGTTGTGATTGGCCGCGACCATCTGGACTCTGGATCAGTTGCTTCGCCAAACCGCGAAACGGAGGCTATGAAAGACGGCTCTGACGCGGTGTCCGACTGGCCGCTGCTTAACGCGATGTTAAATGTGGCGGGCGGTGCAACATGGGTATCGCTGCACCATGGCGGCGGCGTCGGCATGGGGTTCAGCCAGCATTCTGGTATGGTGATCTGCTGTGACGGGACCGAGGACGCAGACCGCCGGATCGCCAATGTCCTGTGGAACGATCCTGCGACGGGCGTGATGCGTCACGCAGATGCGGGTTATGAAATTGCTCTGGACTGTGCACGGAAAAAAGGGCTGAACTTGCCCGGCATTCTGGGGAAATAGCTATGTTCTTGAAAAACGCCTGGTACGTCGCTGCTTGGGATCACGAGATCACCCGCGACTTGCGGCAGATCATAGTGCTTGGTGAAAAGATATGTGTATTTCGCTCTGAAGCTGGTGAGTTGGTCGCCCTCGAAGACGCCTGTCCGCATCGCAAGCTGCCACTGTCAAAGGGCCGCATTAAGGGTGATACGGTCGAATGTGGCTATCACGGCCTGACTTTCAATTGTGTTGGCCAATGCGTCTGGGCTCCCGGCTCAGCCGGCATTCCGTCCAATGCCAAGGTCCACGCCTACCCCCTGCACGAGAAATATGGGCTGGTATGGATCTGGATGGGGAACCCGGCGCTTGCCGATCCTGTCGATATTTTCGAGATCGAGAATTACGACGACCCGGCATGGGGCATAAATCGCGGTGATGCGATGGAGCTTGATTGCAACTATCTGCTGATGTGTGACAACCTGCTGGACCCGACGCATGTCGCATGGGTGCATCAAAGCAGCTTTGCCGCCGATGCCACCAAAGATACGCCTCTGAGGATCAAGAAAACCGACGAGGGCGTGATCGTGCATCGCTGGATGATGGATCATGAACCGGCCCCCTTCTACAAAAAGGTGGTGGAGTTCGAGGGCAATTGTGATCGCCTTCAGCATTACGAAGTACGCTACCCCTCTCATGCGCTGATCAAGGCTGTTTTTACACCCGCAGGCACCGGGGGACCGGACGGCCCGTTACATGAAAACACCTTCATCATGGACAGCTACAACTTCATGACGCCCACCGATGAAGGGCGCACGCGCTACTACTGGTTCCAGCTACGCAATATCAGACCTGATGACGACGACCTTTCCAAGATGATGTCGGAAGACGTTCAACACGCCTTTGAGGAGGACAGGGATGTCCTTAATGAGGTGCAAAAAGGCATGAGCAACAAGACCTCACCACACATCGACCTGTCAATTGACGGCGGACAACTGCGGTTCCGCCGCCAGTTGCAGGCCATGATCAATGAAGAACAGCAAGTTGATAAACAAATGGCCGAATAGCGGTATTTACCGCTGTTGGCAGGCCAAGCCGGCGATGTTTGTATCGACCTCACCGCCCAGGCCGGTGGCCCGTTAAGTGTGATGGACAGTAAGAACCTGTTTCTTGCCTCGGGCACGAAGTGCTCCTGAAAAGCGCGTTCTTCTTCACGGTTTGAGGACGCCAAAGCATGGTTGGATTTGGGGTTCTTGTTTCTGCCGCGTTTCACGCTGATGACCATCAGTGCTATTGACGGCAATCTATGGACTTGCACGCCAGCACAAGGCGCTTTGGAAGCTCCCCTACTGCACACCAGAATTGGCAGGAAATGAATGAAGCGAGCAATGACAATCGCTCACTTCAGGTTCCGGCAAACTAGCCAACCACGTTGAACTCTGGCCCGTAAGGATATCCGGTGATGTTCTCGTTACCATCTTCGGTGATGACAAGAATATCATGCTCGCGGTAGCCCCCTGCACCGGGCTGACCTTCGGGTATGGTCAGCATCGGCTCCATAGAGATCACCATGCCCGGCTCAAGTACCGTGTCGATATCCTCGCGCAGTTCGAGCCCCGCCTCACGGCCATAATAGTGCGACAACACACCGAAGGAATGGCCGTAACCAAAGCTCCGGTACTGCAGCAGATCACGCTCTGCGAAGAAATCGTTGATCTTATGCGTCACCTCAGCGCAGGACGCGCCCGGCTTCAACAGGCTGATGCCCAGTTCATGCGCGGCGACGTTGGCTTCCCATATTTTCAGACTTGCTGCATCGACCTCCTCGACAAACAACGTCCGCTCAAGGGCGGTGTAGTAACCTGAAATCATCGGAAAAGTGTTGAGGCTCAGGATGTCACCGCGTTCCAATTGGCGGCAGGTGACCGGGTTGTGAGCGCCATCGGTATTGATGCCGGACTGGAACCAGACCCAGGTATCACGGATTTCGGACTCAGGAAAACGCCGCGCAATCTCAAGCTCCATTGCATCACGGCCCGCCATTGCAACGTCGATTTCACGCGCGCCTGCTTTGATGGCATCCTTGATCGCATATCCACCGACGTCCGCAGTTGCAGCGCCTGCACGGATCAATTCGATCTCGGCCGCAGATTTGTGCATGCGCAGTCGCATCGTCGTGGGCGCAATGTCCTTCTTTGCGGATGGGGCAAGGAATTCATCCAGCAACGCCAGTTGCGTGTAGGAAATGTGATCACCTTCAAAGCCAATGACCTTGCCTGAACCGGTCGCAGATTGGATCGCACGCCAGTAATTGTTCCGCTGCCAGTCAGTGTAAGTGATGTTATCGCCGTAACCGCGCCGCCAAGGCTGCGCGGCGTCGATGCCGGCACTGAATGTCACGGTTTCGGTAGCTGTTACAACCTGTGCGTATGGGCGACCAAACGCGCAATAGAGGAAACCTGAATAATAGGCGACGTTGTGCATTGAGGTAAGCACACAGGCGTCGATCCCCATTTCTGCCATCTGAGCACGCAGTTTGCTCAGGCGGGCTTCATATTCTGAATCGGGAAACGGAAGGGTCTTCTGACCCTGGTGAAAGCGGTAGTGTTGTGGACGTTCCATCAAACCAACTCCTATCAAGCGTTTGAGTGATGGAGACTTCTCCTCATCGCCCAAACGGCAAAGCAAGATCCCGGCGTTCAGGATGGTGAAAGGGGCATGCAAAAAATTGCTGGCGACGCCATCGCCGACCCTTGCCCCGCTGGTTACACTCCGACAAGAAATCTGGATAACACCATCACGCCACTCCATGTCGTTTTTGGCATCTAACGAATAGGGTTTTCAGGGAAATCCACGCAATTCACCTTTCCCTGAAGGGACTCCACGTCACTTAGAAACTTTCTGCTGCGCTTTGTTTGCGGCAAGTGCGTCGGACAAATCAGCTTCGGTAGGAAACCCGATAAGGATTCCGGCCTTGGCTTCGTTCAGGTCCACACCACGTTTTTCTATCTCAGCATCGGACATGGTTGTGCGCTGACTGATCCTGCGGGTCCACTGAAAGAAAAGCGCCTGCAGGCGATCGCATTCCTGCGCATAGTCGGGATTGTCGCCAAGGTCGTGGAACTCATCCGGGTCAGAGCGCAGATCGAACAACATCGGCCTGAAGCCTTCGGCAAAAACGTATTTCCATCTTCCGTCGAACAGCATCGTCAGCTTGGCATCGGCCACGCTCACCCCGAGCCTTCGGCGGGCTTGCCGGAAAGAATAATCGTATTCCGAGATGACGAAATCGTGCAGGCTTTCGCAGTTGCCCTGCATCAATGGGCGCAGGGATTTGCCTTCGATGATATGGGGGACCTCTGCGCCGCCGAAATAGTCAAGGATCGTGGGCACCACATCAATGGCTTCGACCAAGGCCTCAGACACTGTGCCACGCGTTGCATCAGCCTCGCGGCTGGGATCAACCACGATGAGCGGGATACGGGCGGAAGGGTCGTGAAACAGCTCTTTTTCGCCCATCCAGTGATCGCCCAGATAGTCGCCATGATCGGAGGTGAAGACAATCATCGTATCATCCGTCAGCCCCTGCGCCTTCAGAAAGGCCATCAATTCGCCCATCTGATCATCGATCTGCTTGATCAGGCCCATATAGGCACCGATGACCTTTGTGCGGGTTGTCTCATTGGTGAAGGCTTTGGAGACGCGTTCTTCCATGAAAGCGCCGAAAACAGGATGCGGGTCGTCCTTTTCCACATCACTGCGCAGTACGGGACTATGCGTTTCAGGCGGGTACATGTCGTGATAGGGCGCGGGCACGATATAGGGCCAATGCGGCTTGATATAGCTCAGGTGGAGGCACCAGGGGGTGTCACCAGCCTCGCGGATGAAATCCATCGCGCGGCGGGTGATATAAGGGGTTTCGCTATCTTCGTCGGCAACTCGTGCCTTAAGGTCGGAATTGTCGAGGAACCAACCGCTGAGGATATTACCGTCTGCGTCCTCGCCGCTGTTGGCGACGCTGTCCCAGGGGTTTTCATCCGCCCAGCCGCGATCCTTCATATACTGATCGTAGTTCTTGTTGCGCCGGCCGTATTTGCCATCTGGATGCAGCCCATCATCTCGTTCATAGGGCTCGAACCCACACTCGGAGACCAGAGCACCAATGGTGCTGTCCGGCGCAAGTCCAAGGCGTTTCATGCCCTCGGCGTCAGCCGCCATATGGGTCTTGCCGCAAAGGGCGGTGCGCACGCCAAGCGGGCGCAGATGGTCGCCCAGTGTCATTTCTCCCACTTTCAGTGGAATGCTGTTCCACGTCGACCCATGCGAACTGACATAGCGGCCAGTGTAAAATGACATCCGGCTGGGGCCACAGATGGTCGATTGCACATAGGCCCGATCAAACCGCACGCCGCGTTTCGCCAATGCGTCGATATGCGGTGTCTCGATACCCGCGTGGCCAGCACAAGACAGGTAATCCCACCGAAGCTGGTCGCACATGATGAAAAGTACATTTTTTGTCATGAGATATCCGGGAAAGGAAGAAACGTAAGATCAGAGGAATGGCCGGGGCGAAGGGTGCCCCGGCCAACCAGATTAACCTCTGGCTTGCTCTGGGATTTCCACACCCAGCTCAGTAAGTGCGCGCAGGGCACCGGGGTGTAGCGGCAGGTTAATATCTTTCACAGCGGCGGCGGGCGTGACCGCCTTCAACCATGGAGAGCTTTCACCGGCCTCTTCGACCCCGGCATAGAATGCCTTGGTCATCTGATAGATCATCTCTTCGTCGGCGTTTTCGTTGGACACGATACCCACGGTTACACCCAAGGTGGTCACATCCGTTTCATTCAGCTGGTTCTCACCGTAAACGCCAGCAGGCAGCGTCGCGGCGCGAAAGCCCGGACGGCCCACCAGCTTTTGTACAGCTTCGGTTTCCAGCTTATCTGCCGGAATGCCCAAGAAACGGATCTGGTTCGTCACTGCGATCTGGGTCAAGGCCGGGCTGGGCGCGTTGGTGGGGTTGCAATAGACGTCAAGATTGCCGTCCTGGAATGCGGCCGCCGCTGCGTCCCAACCCAGCTTGACCGCTTCATAATCAGTGCCTTCCTCAAGACCCGCAACAGCTTTGAACAGACGCTGCATTGTGGCATAGGCCGCACCGCCGGGAGGGCCCAGGAAGACGCGTTTGCCTTTGATCTGGTCCATGGAGGTGATGCCGGACGCGCCATAAACCGCGATGTGATAAACACCCATCGGGAAATTCAGCACGGTGCGCAGCTTTTTGACGAGCTCGGGGGCTTCGTCAATTTTGGCGTACATCGCCGCCTTGTTGCGCATCAGCGCATGAATGGCAGGGGAGGACATGCAGAAATCGCTGCGGCCCATGGCCACCTCAAGAACGTGGCGTGTGGCGGCACCTGTTGCATTCAGCTGGATTTCATAATCCGGCAATGCACCGTTCACGATGTTGGCGAATGTCGTCATCACAAGGTTGGGGCTGGTGCCCGGCCCAAGAGTGGACATACGCAACAGTTCCTTGGCAAAGGCCGCGCGTGGCAGCGCCGCAAAAGCCGCCGCACCAGCAGCAGTGCCCAACAGGGATCGGCGTGTCAGAGTAGTATCAGTCATGGGTAGTTCCTCCTCAGTATCAGGTATTTTCGGGTTTTAAAAAGATTCCAAACCGGACTGCACTCCACAGCGCAGCAGTGGCTGCGACGGCAATCCACGAAACGGACGGTCCAAAGAACAGAAGTGCAAAGGCAAGTGCCAAGCCAATGGGCGCATAGCGGGCCTTACCCTTGCCGGGATAGCAGGCACGCGAGATGTGCAATACGGCCAGAGTCACGAACAGGATGGACTGTGCGGATTCGATCAGCGGGTATCCCGTACCCAACAGCATCGCGGGCTGATAGATAAAGGCGAAGGGGATCACAAAACCGGGCAGGGCCAGCCGCGAGGCTTCCACTGCCGTGCGCATCGCGCCCGCTCCGGCGATGGGTGCCGCTGCAAAAGCAGCAAGTGCGACCGGTGGGGTGACGGCAGACAACACGCCGAAATACAGCACGAACATATGGGTGTGGATGATCGGCACGCCGAGCTTTTGCAGCGCCGGTCCCATCACAAGCACGATGATCAAATAGGCGGGCACCGTCGGCATCCCCATGCCCAACAGCAGGCAGGCCAAGGCCATCAGCAGCAAAGACACCACCAATTGCCCATCGGCATAGCTGGCCACTAGAGAGGCAAACCGCAGACCGACACCGGTCAGGTTCAGTATGCCGATGATGATACCCACGGCACCAACAATGACCACCAACTGCGCGGATATCATGCCAGCCGACCGGATGAACTTGAGCCAGGATTGCAGGTCCGTCAGCAGGCTGGGTTTCAGTGCAAAACCAAACACCACAGCGAAAGCAACGCCGATAAACCCAGCGTAGGCCGGGGAGGACCCCCCAACCATGGCCACAACAATTGCGGTGAGGGACAGCATGAAGACAATGATCTGCGCAACTTCACGCCAACCAAAGCTCAACTTGGGCTGAACTGACGCATCAAGATCCATGTCGCGTGCGGCACTGGCCGTCGCCATGAACAGACCGGCGTAATACAGGATCGCAGGGACAGCAGCGGCAACACAAATCGTCAGATAGGGTTCGCCTGTGATATCGGCCATGATGAAGGCAACAGCCCCCATAATGGGAGGGGTGATCTGCCCGCCGCTTGAGGCCGCTGCTTCAACAGCACCTGCAAAATGTGCCTTGAACCCACGCTTCTTGATCAATGGGATCGTGATAACGCCGGTGCCCACGACATTGGCAACGGCACTTCCAGAGATCGTACCAAACAAGCCACTGGCAATAGTTGCCGCAGCCGCAGGACCGGAATGCACTCTGCCCGTCGCAGCAAGCGCCAGTTTCACAAGCACCTTGTCGATTGTCAGGAACTCCAGAATTGCGCCAAAGATGATGAAGATGAGGATGGTCGAAACAACGGTTGCCATGGGACGCCCGAACACGCCGTCAAAAGAATACCAAAGAACCTGGATCAGCTCCTCCGATGTCATCCCGGCATGGCGCATAAAGCCCGGCGCAAACTGCCCGAAGGCACCATAGATAAGAACGAACGCCGCAACACCCGCCATGACAATGCCAACCGATCGCCGCGTCAGATCAATCACGGCGATCAACCCAAGCGTGCCCAGCCAGATGTCTGTGGAGGTCAGAAAATAAAGTCCGGTCTCGATTTCAGCGGCGGCGCGGAAATACTGATAGACTGCAACGCTCAGCAAACCCGCCGTCACCAGCGCAAGAAATTTTCCCGCAGGGCTGTCGCTGCTCTCGATCTGCGCAAGCAGGATCAGCAGACCACCAACCAACAACATGCCGACCCGGAGGTAGGATTCACTGAAAACGCCAAATACGGACACGTAAAAAACAACGGCAATCACCAGACCGGACAACGCCAGGTTCAATCCAGTGACTGATTTTGACAGCACGTTTTGCATTGTTCCCCCTCCCCTTCAGAGCGCGGTCTCGAATTTTCTACCCGGTCACCTCACTTCTGCACTTATAGCTAGACAGAAAAGCAAATCCGGTCGAACATGCGTTTCACTAGGTGGAATGCGATGACCAAGTTAAACCGCTCTGTTGAGCGCAGCATGAAAATACTCGAGGTCGTTTCTGGTAGTGGTGTGACTTCATTGGCTTTTTTGGCAGAACAAACCGGTCTGCCCAAACCTACGATTATGCGAATCTGCGCGACTTTGGTCAGTCAAAGGTGGCTGACGCAAAGTCGAAATGACAGCCGGTACAGAATCGGATCACGATTTCCGCGCTTGGGAGCTGCTCCGGATTCGATAGATGCATTGGTCGAAGCCGGCAGTTCAGAAATTATTCGCCTCTCCGAACTCACGGGATTGGGGGTGGACCTTGCAGCAGCAATCGGAAACGGACGTGTTGAGATCGTCGACACAACCCGAAAATTTTCTGAACACGGGATCTTTCCTGATTGTATCGGCTTTCGGCCATCACCCTTTCGCTCTGCTCTGGGAAGCGCATTTCTGGCGGCACTCGACGCTGACGAAAGGGCGGATGTCTCTGCCAAGCTGGCCCTGAACACCAAGGGCCAAGAACGCAAAGCCGCTTTAAGCCTACCTGAAAAGCTCAAGGAGATACGGGCAAGAGGGTTTGCCACGCGCGAATATGGGTATTGGGGCCGCGGGGTAGACTATGGCGGCATCCCGAGTGCCATTAGTGTTGCCATTCGCGCCAGCAGTCGCGTCGTAGGGGCGCTCAGTCTGGTCTGGCTTGCCGAAAGACAAAGCGTGGACGATGTTGCCACAGCCCATCTTGAGCGGCTTACCTTGGCTGGAGAGGTTATAGGGCGGCATTTTACCTCAGGCTCGGACATTTGAGCGACATACCATTTTACTCTTGAGTGAGGACTGTTTTCGGGAAACTGCGCTGCGGCGTCTCGCGCATCCGTCAGGCTCCGCTATCCCTCGTGATGCCCGGGGCTGTGGTGGGATTCATCAAGGATCACGACGCTTTCCGCTTTGCCGTGACAGGCGTAGCCGTGTGCGGAAGAACAAAGGGCGTGCCTGCATTCGGCGCTTGGTTTGCCCTGATCTGGCAGCCATATGCGTGGCTGAGGGTGGCATCTGTCAACACATCCGCAGGGCTGCCGGTTGCAAGAACCATACCCTCACACATCATGGTCACTGCATCCGCGTAAAGCGCCGTGAGATTAAGGTCGTGCATCACGGCGACAACACCGCCGCCACCCTGGGCAAAATCGCGCATGATCTCCATGACCTCCAACTGATGACCGATGTCGAGGCTCGAAACAGGTTCATCAAGCAGCAGCCACCGGGGCTTGCCGTTTTGCACAGGCTGCCAAACCTGCGACAGAACTCGGGCGAGTTGCACGCGCTGTTGTTCGCCACCTGACAGTTCTTGATAAAAACGGTCGGCGTAATGATACAGCCCGACGCGGTTGAGGGCAGCCTTGGCCAGATATTCCCCATCCCCACTTGTCCCTTGATGCAGGCCGATGCGTACGACCTCAATGGCTGTGAAAGGGAAGGCAAGGCTGCTGGCCTGCGGCAGCACCGCGCGTCTTGCGGCGAGTTCCCAAGGCCGCAGGGTGGTGATGTCATCCGCGTTCAAACAGACGATACCGCTGGATTCTACGTCCCCGGTCAAAGCGCGCATCAGCGTGGTTTTACCCGACCCGTTTGGGCCAACGATAGCAGTCACTGCTCCGGGTCTGGCTGTGAAAGTGACCCCATGCAAAATCGTATTCTGGCCCATCGTGACCGTGATGTTTTCAGCCTTCAACATCTTACAAATCCATCAATCCGCGACGACGCAGAAGAATCCACAGGAAAACGGGGGCACCAAGTGTTGCAGTTACGATGCCAATGGGAAGTTCAGCAGGGGCAACAATGACGCGCGAGATAATATCCGCCAGCAGAAGCAGAATGGCACCCAGCAGAGCGGAATTGAACAACAGACCGCGATGGTCCGGGCCTGTCCAAAGTCGCAGCAGATGTGGCACAACAATGCCAATGAAACCGATGCCGCCGGAAACGGCAACTGCGGCACCTGTAGCTGCTGCAACCGTCAGGATCGCAGTGTTTTTCAAACGTTGCACCGGGATGCCGATGTGATGCGCGGTAGCCTCCCCCAGAGCTAGTCCGTTCAAACCCGCACCAAGCGTCAATGCCATGCCACAAGCGATCAGAATCAGCGGCGCGGCAACCATAACTTTAAACCAGCTTGCACCAGCCAAGGAGCCCAGCCCCCAAAACGTCAGATCACGCAACTGGTTGTCATCAGCCGCATAGACCAACAGCCCGGATGCAGCGCCCGCGAGGGCTGCCAGTGCGATGCCGGCCAACAACATGGTTGCCACAGATGTACGTCCGCCACGGGTTGCCACGCGGTAAAGAACAAGCGTTGACCCCCACCCCCCCAGAAAGGCGGCAACCGGCAATAGATAGGTGCCAAAGAACAAAGCCACAGATGCAGGCAACAGCCCACCAAGCACAATTGCGATGATTGCCCCCAAACCAGCCCCCGCGCTAACGCCGACCAAACCGGGGTCTGCCAATGGATTGCGGAACAACCCCTGCATGACGGCCCCCGACATTGCCAAAGCAGCCCCTACAAGAATCCCCATCAACAGGCGTGGCACACGAATGTCCCACAAGACAACGGCCTCTGTGCGGGTCAATGCCTGCCCCTGTGCCAGCTTGGCCAGCGCAGACCAAAGCGAAGTGCCCGATGCACCTGTCGCCAGTGCTGCAAGGCTTACCAGAACCAGCAGCATCACCAACCACAGATGCGCCATTCGGGCCAGTTGTACACGATCAAGGCGCGGTGGCACACGCGACAAGGCTGCGAACATATCACCCTCCATAAAGGGCACGGTTCAGATCAAGGACAGCCTGCGCCGTGCGCGGTCCGAACCCCAACAGGTAGAGACCGTTCATCCGTACGATGGACTGATTTTCCGCAGCAGGCGTTGGCAACAATGCCGGCATGGCAAACAATTCGGCATCCTCGACAGCGTGATCGCCCGAGCGATCCATCATCAAAACCACATCAGGCGCCGCAGCCACAACCGCCTCGTCTGTCACCGGCTTATACCCATCAAACCCTTGCATCGCGTTCACACCGCCAGCCATCGTGATGATCCCCGCTGCCGATGTGCCTTTGCCCGCAGCCAGAATACGCCCGCCCTGGGTGCTCAGAATGAACATCACTTTTTTGGCTGTCGCATCTGTTGCAATCTGGGCTGCAACAGCATCAAACTGCGCTTCGATCCCCGCGGCCAATACGCTGGCTTTATCCGCCACACCAAGGGCGTCACCTACGGCCAGCACTTTGGCGATAACGCCATCCGCATCATAAGCATCGGGAATGGTAACAAAGGGGATCGCTACCGCCTCTAGCGCAGCAATCGTTTCAGGTGGCCCGGCACCTTCCTCGGACAGGATAAGTGCGGGAGAAACAGATAAAACGCCTTCGGCAGACAGCGCGCGCATATAGCCCACATCGGGCAGATCATTTGCGGCCTCAGGATAGGTCGATGTGGTATCGCGGGCAACCAAGCGGTGATCTTGGTCCAACGCATAGACGATCTCTGTTACGGAGCCACCGATCGACAGCACATCCGCTGCTGTATTTTCTGCATTTTCTGCGGGAGCACGTTGCGAGGAAGAAACCCAGGCTGTCCCGCTGGCCAAAAAAGCGGTGAGCAGCGTGATGAACAAAGCTTTGCCAGCCGGTTTCCGCTGTTTAAGGGTCACGCGAATGCCTCCTGCTCAAGCGGGGTCAGACTCTCGACAATGGCCTTCCATTCCGCCCGGCTGTCCCGGCCCTCTTTACCAATTCCAAAGGTCTGCAGGATCAGGCCGCCATCCTTGTCAAATGCCTCGACCGATATCGCAGGACCACGCTGTGTCGGCTTTTCAACGGCCCAAACCTCTGCAATGTGATCCAGCCGCAAATGCAGGTTGAACCCCGGATCAAGCACGTTTTGCCATGGCCCCATGGGGCGCAAGGTCTGGATCGGGCCGGAGTGAATCTGGATGCATCCACGGTTGCCCACAAAGATCATGATCTCGATGCCAGCCTGCTGAACCTTACCCAGCATCTCGTCAACGCTTTCAACCGCCAACTGCCGCACAAAAGGGGCCCCGGCGATGCGGTAGGCACCAAGGCGGTTCATCTTGAGTTTCGAACACAGGCGCAAAAACTGATGGGTGTCGGTAAGCCGTGCCCATTCCTTTCGCAGAACATCCGTTTTCTCCGGATTGCACTTCGCAGCTTCAACCGGCGTACGGGGTGCACCAGTGAAAGTTTGGCTTTGATCATCTATGATCATAGATGGCTGAATACGCTCCCATGCCGCCAGATCAGATCCTTCCCGCAAGAATATCTTGTGCACAGCGTCACCTGCTGCATCAAAAACCTGCAAGGATCGCTGGACCCCATTGTCCGTCGGCTTCTCAACGGCAAAGGCGTGCTGCCAGTGGCTGGGGAACATTCGCGTATCAATGTCTCGGCCAAGCATCATGCACGCATGTGCACCGGAATGATAATCCTCAAAGACACCAACCTTTTCATGCACGCAGGCAGGTACGCGCGTCAGGGCCATGACCTCGCCCAACTGCTGGGCTGATTGCATGACATCATCGGGGTGTGCCTTGATACGGGTCGCGGTTTCACCAACATAAGCGGCCAGCAACGCCGCCTCACTTAGCCCGTGTTGATCTGCAAAATCACGGTCCCGCAAGCCGGGGCTTTCTGCGCGCAATGCGCGGATATCTTGTGGCGTTAATTGCGTCATGTCGCACCTCGTTCTGTAATGGTTTTGAGAGAGGTTGCTGACAAACAGAGGTTTGTTCGCTGCCAAAGACGCTGATCGCATCATTCTTGACAAATTTAGTCAGATTATTTACGCAACGCAAGTGGCCAGTGTAATCAGCCGCAACAGCATGTAAATTCAAAGACGCGCAAGCCCTTCGCAAGCACATACGTCAGTTAGCTTCTTAGGGGACCTATGACCTTTTCCACTCTGCGCGGCGCGTTGCGCACCAGCACTGTCTGTGTGTTCGCCCTGTCTCTCACTTCGCCTGCATCTGCCCAAAACAATGAGAAACTGTCGCTGGGCACGATTTTATTGGGCGAAAGCAAACGCGAAATACAAACGGATACCGCCACTGCCGTTACCGAAATTGATCAAGAAGAGATCAACGATCGCCAACCCGGTACAATTGCAGAGCTGATTGATTCAGCACCCGGCGTTAATCTTGTGAACGGTTCTACGCCACAAGGGTCAGGGATCAATATTCGCGGTTACGGCGCAAACTCGACTTTTGGGTCAGACCAAAAGGTCGCGGTAATCGTCGATGGTGCATCTGTGGGGGCCGAAGAGCTTTACCGCATCGGTACACAGCTTTTCACAGATCCGTTTCTGTACAAATCGGCTGAAGTGATCCGCGGCACGGTGGGTAGTTTTGAGTATGGCTCCGGCATCGTCGGTGGTGTGGTTAAGCTGGAAACCAAAGATGCCTCTGATTTTACTGGTGGCGCGGTAGGCTTTGTCGGAACACAAACCTTTGAATTTTCCAGCAATGGGAATGGCATCACCAGTTCAACCAATTTTGCGTGGCAGCCAACCGAACAAGCCGAGTTTTTGCTTAATTACACACGGCGCGATCAGGACGCCCAAAGCGATGGTAGCGGCAATCTTATCGGGAACTCTGCATTCACCCTACCGTCGTTCTTGTTGAAAGGGAAATATACTTTCGGCCAGAACCGAGACCAGTCGTTGGCCTTTTCCTATTCGGAATCCTCTACGGATGAAAAGGATGTGCCTTACGACACTTTCCTGACCTCTCAGGGATCTTTCGGCAATGTGGACCGCAGGGTTGATTCTCGCACTGCGGCGCTGACCTATCGTTACAATCCTGCCAGCGACCTGATCGATCTGGACGTCGTCCTGTCCTATGCGGATCAGGAAATCGAACAGTCCTACGTGCCTGGCAGCTCTACCTGTGAAATCAATCCTGCCTCCTGTGCAGGCTTTTTACGCGGGCGCCCTTTCCCTGCTCAAGGGTTTGGCACCGTTAACGCCGATCATCGCTATGAAACAACAAAGTTGACTGCGAAAAACACCAGCCTGTTTGCAACCGGCAGTATCTCTCATGAATTGCGAACTGGCGTTGAATTGATACGCAAAGAGCGTCGAGATGCGAATTCAGCCCCCGGCGGCGTGGACAACAGGGTCGCCATCTTTGCGGTGGATCAGATGCGCATTGGTGATGCTTGGACGGTGACCCCGGCGTTGCGCTATGAGCATTCAAAGGTTACCGGCTCAACGGCACCAAATGACGGCACATTCAAGAATGATGCACTGATGGGCGGCATCTCTGTGCGGTATGCTTTTGCCAATGGCTTTGCGGTATTCGGCAGC